>CAIPPE010000071.1 GCA_903866825.1 uncultured Methylococcaceae bacterium | reverse complement strand
GTGCTTTTCTGCATCTGCATCAGTAACTATCTCATAGAGTTTACGCATTTCCAATGATACTTCGTAGCCAAGGTTATCAACACAGACAACAACTTCGTGTGTATTCATAATTATATATCCAAATAACGCTTAATTTTAAACTCGCGCATTGCCAATGCCATTAGCTTCATACCAGTGAATCTCAGCATCACGAAGCGTCCCATCACTCAAACGAACTATAGCGAAACCTTTACACTGATGCCAGTTACCCAGGCCATGAACTTTCCTAAGACGAGTCAATTCTCTGATAGCAGAGCCACGAGCAAAGGTCTCAGTTTGTCTGATATTACCAATTATTTCAAAGTCCATTTAGGAATTCTAGCACGACTAGCTCTATCAGGCTAAAGATAAGGCTACTCCAATTCAGTAATCACGAGTCTAACCATTGATTGTCGACAGATAGTTAAAGTTGATATGCACGTTAGTCTTTCAGATTAGTAGATTAAATTAACGCATTCGCCATCCAATTAAACCATTACCTCCTTAAATGTTGAAAAGTTGAATAAGAATGTTTGCTTTCTTGCATCGTTGTGTTATTTAACACATAACGATGTAGGTTTTGTTACAGTTCATCATTCCCACGTTATTACAAACGCGGTAATTGGGCATGATTTTCTGGTGGCACAAGGCTTGCTATAATCCTGTTAATCAAATAACTGACATAAACTAATTTTGAATTTGACGGAGAAGATATGAGAATTCTTGTTGTTATACTTTCGTGCTTTTTTTGGGTGCCTTTGGCAAGCGCTGAAAAGGAGTTGCACAAATCCCATCAAGCGAATTCAAGCACAGCGGATACCCGCATATTAGTAGTATATCCACCCGAAGTTAAAGCTTATGCATTCGCAAACATGAGGCGACATCTGGAAGCACTAGCAGAAATTATGGTTGCTTTTTCTAATGCTCAATATGGTCAGGCCGCAGATATTGCCGATAACAAGCTGGGAGTGGATTCACATGGTGCAACCGCTTGTCGCGTGCATGGGGATCATTCTATGCCTATGTTACCGATCAGCGAAGGCGGTCATGTTGAACATCACATGGCGAAACTTATGCCTGAAGGATGGTGGGGGCTAGGGCAAAACATGCATGTTTCAGCAAACGAGTTTGCGAACAAAGCGCGTGATGCGGCTAAAAATGGCGGTGCCGATATAACACTGGCATCCGTTGCACTCGCTAAAATTACTCAACAGTGCGTTGCTTGCCATTCAAGTTACCGGATGCAGTAAAGCTTGTGAGCATCAGATAAATCGAACTTACACCCGATCTATCTGACAGTTTAAACTAACGCGGTTTAAGCACCTAACAAAACTGTTTGCACGTTACTCCACTCACCGTGCGGGACACTTTTATCCCACCAGCGTAAACGATATTCACGTGTTTCATGAATATTATCCCCAGTCATTGGGCGTTCATCGTAATAGGGCTTGAGGGTATCAATAGCAAGAAAAGTCCACTCTCCACCATTAATGCGACATTCTATCCATACTCCTTCATGGCCATATTTATTAAAACTTATGGCGACACGTTGTCCTGAATTACCCAACTCCACCAACACATAGGGAATGGGGACTAAATGTTCTGTCGTATTCGTAGAAGCAATAATACCTAAATCATGACCCAAGGCATCCGTGTAGCTAAGGCTCACTTTAATGCGGTTAATCTGACTGATTAAACGGTTTTTAATGCCTGGCGTTGGAGCGGCTGGTGCATTAGGAAATACAGAAGGTAGAGGGTAATTAATCGTTGCATTACCAGAACCCGATACCATCATGGTTTTATAGACGGTGGAGTCTTTAGCGTCTCGTTGAACGCTGGGATGCCAGTGTTGCAGCATCCAGATATAATAAGAAAGATCCGCTTGGGTATCATTAATTTCCTGATCACTAATACCGCAAACAGGGCCATTGATCGGTATTTTTAAGCTGTAATGGGAAAGCCAGACAATTTGCTCGTCATGGGTTGATGGAAAATAAGCATTTTTAGACATAATAAAATGGACTTCGGCTAAGTTAAGCTGCCTGCACAACATCATGATTAATCAATGTTGAGATGAGTTACCAGAAAATATAAGCGATTCACTTATAAGTTCTACGCCATAAGCTACTCGCCCTATTGGAGTACTGTCAACATAAATATAATTTAACTTTTATAAACACTGTCTAATTCCAAATTATAAGATTCCAGAGTCTTATCTGTCGCTGGCAATATCCCTGATGCTTTATCCAGCATCTTCAAAAACGCTGGTGATATCGCTGATACTTACCCAACATCTGTAGTGACGCTGCCAGGATCATTGATTTCTATCTCTATATTGTATGCGGCGCTGACGATATAACGGATGCTTCCCCAGCATCATAGACAGCGTTACCAGTATCATCGATACTTGGCCATACATCATCGACTTTGCTGTCAGGGTCAGCAATACCTTGCTCTACATAATTCATATCGCTGTCAATATTACCCATACCACTGTCAACATAGTTGGCAACGCTAATAGTATCGGTGTTTTGATGTCTGTTCCTAAGCTTGTTGACTATTCATTACCCTTGAACTACGCTATAACCACCTAAAAACAACGAATAGGAATCCAAATGGCTAACTCAACAGCTGAGCTCGAAGAGCTTCTCATGCAACGATCGCTGACTGACACACAACTCCTATCAGCGGCATCTGCAGCGGCAGACTTCCGTATTCTACCGGACGCGACGGTGATTAAAATCGGGGGACAGAGCATTATTGATCGCGGTCGTTCGGCGGTTTATCCTTTGATAGACGAGATTGTGGCGGTACGTAAAGCTCACAAACTGCTGATTGGAACCGGAGCGGGTACTCGCGCCCGACATTTATATTCTATCGCTGCGGGGCTCAATCTGCCAGCTGGTGTGCTCTCGCAACTGGGTGCATCGGTTGCCGATCAAAACGCAGCCATACTGGGGCAGCTCCTTGCCAAACACGGTATTTCTTCCGTAGAAGGCGCGGGACTATCATCGGTGCCGCTGTATCTTACTGAGGTTAATGCGGTCGTCTTTAGTGGTATGCCACCTTATGGGCTGTGGATGCTTCCCCCCACTGATGGCGTTATTCCACCTTATCGCACGGATGCAGGCTGCTTCCTGGTTGCTGAACAGTTCGGCTGCAAGGCTATGATTTATGTGAAAGATGAAGACGGCCTTTACACTGCGAACCCGAAGACCTCGAAGCATGTTACGTTTATTCCCAAAATTTCGGTTGATGAAATGAAAGCAAAAGGGCTGCACGACTCGATTCTTGAGTTCCCTGTGCTCGATCTACTCAAGACCGCGCATCATGTGCATCAGGTACAAATAATAAACGGTCTGGTTCCCGGCAATCTGACCCGCGCGCTCGCAGGTGAGCATGTCGGTACTATCATCACAGCGAGTTGAGAATTAACGCCATGGCTGACATCACCAATAATACTATAAAACACATTGCTTCACCCCTTGCGCGCCAGACTCTCCTGGACGGCGATCTGACTCGTCCAATTGCGGGCGGACGTCCTATTCGCATCTTACCCTGGCTACAGGTGGTTAAAATCGGTGGACGGTCTATCATGGATCGTGGCGCTGAGGCGATACTCCCGATCGTTGAAGAAATCCGCAAGCTTTTGCCTGAGCACCGTTTGCTGATCCTGACGGGCGCTGGCATTCGGGCCCGACATGTTTACGGCGTAGGTCTTGACCTTGGTTTGCCGGTCGGTTCTCTTGCCAAACTGGGTGCAAGTGAGGCGGGCCAGAACGGACATATCCTTGCGTCTCTCCTGGCGCCAGAAGGGGTTTCATATGTAGATCATCCCACGATTGCTACCCAACTTGCGCTGTATCTTTCTGCAGCTCGCGCGGTGGTCGGAAGTGCCTTTCCTCCGTATCACCATCACGAATTTCCTAACTCGCGTATTCCGTCTCACCGTGCCGACACAGGAGCATTTTTGCTTGCCGATGCGCTGGGCGCTGCGGGTCTGACGATTATAGAGGACGTCGATGGTTTGTATACCCGTGATCCTAATGCTCAAGATGGAAAACAGGCTGAATTTATCAGTGAAACGACTGCAGCAGAGCTAGTTGGTCATCAAGGTACGCTACCATTTGATCATGCGCTTATCAATGTTATGGCAACCGCGCGTCATATCGAACATGTGCAGATCGTGAACGGACTGATACCGGGCCGTCTTACCGCTGCGTTGCGCGGTGAGCACGTTGGAACCATCATCCACACGGGTGCCCGCAAGGTCTGAGGATAAACCTCTGCCAGCGATGATCACCAAATGGTGTCATCGCTGGCCCTGGTTCCTACCGCTTAATTTAATAACGACGTGCCTTTGATTTGCACATAAACAGGCATACCACATTTTAAGTTTAATATTATCGCTGACTTTAAGGTGATATGTGCGAGCAAAGATTGGGGGCCGATTTTAAGCTGTACGATACATTGACCGTAAGCGTCGTGGGTAAAGTCATTGATGATGGCTGGCAGTATGTTAAGAATGCTGGTGGCTTTGGGTTTTTCAAGAGCAATACTGACATCACTTGCATAGATTTGAATGCGCAGTGAGGTTCCTATTGGAGCATCAATAGAAGGCAGGCTCAGGGTATCACCCGCAATTGCGACACGGGTCAGATGGTAGTCTGTTTCATGGGCGATTAAGGTAGCTTGCCAAACGGTGCTGGCTTCTTTGTCTTGAGCAAACGGTAAGTCGAGACGGCTCAGTGTTTCTGATAAACTTCCTGATGCCTGTACTTTACCGTCTTCAAGAAGCACGAGGGTATCGGTGAGCTGAGCAACTTCTTGATGTGAGTGAGTGACGTAAAGGACGGGGATTTCTAATTGTTGATGCAAGCGGGTCAGGAACGGCAAAATCTCCTGTTTACGCTTAAAGTCTAATGCTGCCAGTGGTTCGTCCATCAGCAAGATGTCTGGATTAAGCGCTAAAGCGCGTGCAATGGCGACGCGTTGTTTTTCACCGCCAGACAATCGATCAGGCATTCTTTTAAGTAAATGTTCAATACCCAGTAGTTCTAACAGGTTTTGAAAACCAGCCTTGTTTGGGCGTTTATCCAGTCGCTTTATACCATACTGTAAGTTAGCTTCGACGGATAAATGTGGAAACAGATTCGCTTCCTGAAAGACATACCCCAGGTTACGTTGATAGGTCGGCAAAAATACTTGATGCTCACTGTCTTGCCAAATTGTTCCATTAATTTCAAGGAAACCTTTCGGAGCCTTTTCCAGTCCTGCTATGCAGCGTAATAAGGTTGTTTTACCTGAACCGGATGGACCAAAGAGAATAGTGATGCCTGTGCTGGGGAGTAGTAAATCAACATCCAGACTAAATTGATCATAAGCAAGTTGAAAGCGGGCAGTAATTGCTGGCATTATTTCAGTTGTTGCACGTTAGGTTGGGTTTTTAATACGGTATACAGTATCAGTAATACGGTAAAAGAGAAGGCTAATAAACAACCTGCCAACCAGTGTGCTTCGCTGTATTCTAGCGCTTCAACATGATTGTAAATTTGTACGGACACCACACGGGTTTTGTCAGGAATATTGCCCCCAATCATTAAGACCACGCCAAACTCACCCACGGTATGGGTAAAGCCTAAAATAGACGCGGTTAAAAAGCCCGGTTTTGTTAACGGGACAATGATACTAAAAAAACTGTCTAAAGGACTGGCGCGGAGGGTGGCGGCGGCTTCTAACGGTTGTTGTCCAATGCTGGTAAACGCGGCTTGTAAAGGTTGTACTACGAAGGGCATGGAATACAGCACCGAAGCAATGACCAGTCCAGGAAAAGTGAAGGGCAAAGTGCCTAAACCCAATTCGGTGGTGAGTTTTCCTATAACACCCGCAGGGCCCATGAGTACCAGAAGATAAAAGCCTAATACAGTCGGGGGCAGCACCAAGGGTAAGGAAACAATGGCATTAATGAGTCCTTTAAAAGCAGAGTTTGTGCGTGCTAGCCACCAGGCCAACGGCGTGCCGATCAGTAGCATAAATAAGGTGGCCAGACTGGCCACCTCTAAAGTGAGTAATAAGGTATCAAGATCGGCAGACGTAAGCATGAATGACAGTTTGGCTATTTAGGTAAATCGTAACCGTATTTTTCGATAATAGCGATAGCAGGTTTAGATTTTAAATAGTTAATTAAAGCCACGGCAGCAGGGTTCTCTGCGCCATTTTTTAAGAGGATTGCGCCTTGCTGAATAGGTGAATGTTCACTGCTAGGAACTATCCAGCCTGAGCCGCTGCCTATCTTGCCGTTTTCTATAACTTGGGATAAAGCCACAAAACCGAGATCTGCATTGGACGTACTAACAAACTGCTGGGTTTGTGCTATATTTTCACCTAGTACAAATAAGGGTTGCAGTTTATCGAAGAGCCCTTTTTTCTTTAAGACTTCAACGGCAGCAACCCCATAAGGTGCCAGCTTTGGGTCGGCTATTGCAATATGTTTAAAGCCACCTGTGCTGAGAATTTTGCCTTGATCATCAACATAACCTGGGGTTGTTGACCATAAAACGAGCTTTCCAAGTGCGTATATAAAGCGGGTATTAGGTACGCCAAAGCCGGATTTCTCTAGTTTCTCCGGGCCTTTTTCATCGGCTGATAACAACACTTCAAACGGGCCACCATTTTCAATTTGAGAGACAAATTTACCTGATGAGCCAAAAGATAATTTAGCCGTATGTCCGGTTGATTTCTCAAACTCGGCGGCAATTTCAGTCATGGGTTTACTAAAGTTGGCTGCAACAGCCACTAAGGTCGTCGCCGCCAATGAGTTTTGACTCAATGCCAGTAACAGTAAACTCAGGCACAAAGAGTAGGTAGTGTTTTTAAACATAAATTAAAGTCCTCTTTAATAGTTACAGTAATGTCTCGCTCGCGATAAGAAAAATAATCTCCTATGCGATTTTAAAACCTAAGCTGGCTGGTGACATAGAAATAATTTGTATCACCGCCGGGTGTTGAGACACCGGCTGCATTGGCGTTTGAGGTAGATGAAACGGTAGATATCCCCGTTTTAGCAAACTGGCCTTTAAACAAATGGAACCAGCCCGCTTCAATATTAAAGCTACTGTTGTAATTATAACGGGTTGAAGCGCCGATTTGATCGCCTATATAACTACCACTGGTGCCTTTGGTATTACCAATTAAACCCGGAGAAACGGCAGAGGAACAGGAAGGGCCACCCCAGCAGTCACCTGAAGAGGCCAGCCAAACGGCACGGTCTTGTAAGGATATGATGACATCGGAACGCGGGGTAAAATTAAAACGCGCTCCTGGTGAGTTGATGTTACTACGTTGAAAGGCAGAATAAATACCACTTGAACCAAAATCAAGGTCGGATGCCCCATAAAGTGGATCGAAACGGCCATCGGTTGCTCCCTTGGAGTACTTGGAGCTTTTACTGCCACTGGCCCAATCATATTCTACAAGAAAGCGGGGATTCATAGGCAGGTCAAAACTGTAGCCTGCTTCAACGTGTTCAGACCAGGCCTGATGGTTTTGTTGTTGATTATTAACCGAAGTGTTGTATTGCACGGTACCAAACTGCCCCATGCCTTCTGCAACAAAATCAAAGTCACCCTTGTTCGGTCTTATATAAAAACGTAGGCCGGGTGTGAAATACT
>CAIPPE010000070.1 GCA_903866825.1 uncultured Methylococcaceae bacterium | reverse complement strand
TTGTTTGGCAGGGATTTCCCTGATCTGTTTTCATGGTTGGCTGATGAAATGGGCGCACTTCCGCTGCCAAGAAAAGGCAGAGAACACGCTATTCGTAACCCATTGTTTTTGAAAACTGTCCCGGCTTAAATTGGAAGCCGGAATGACGACACAACCCGATGGGCATATATGGAACTCAAGTTGAAACTCGCGACTGAGTTTAGAGATGATCGTGAGGCATACACGGATGCAAAGACCGAGTTTATTGAGTCCGTCCTTTCAAGAGTCCGGTTTTAGGTAATTTTTTTCTGCGAAGTGATAACAGACAATGTTCATATTTTGGTTCAAGTAAAACTTGATCCTGTTATTAAAGACATCAACAGCTATTATGAATTAAGCCACTTTATTATCGTAATGCAATTGGTGCTGAGCTGCCAGTTTTTGGTGAATATTACTAGGACTTAATTCCAAGCCATTAGGCCAGCATAGAGCACCCAGTTCCAAATAAAACCGTTTAAAATAGCCTTCATCATTTAAAGCCAAAACTAATTCCGTTTGCCTATCGATCAAAGGTTGTAAATCATAATTACCAAAAGAATTATCGGAAAAGCAGAGACGTAATATTCTTTGCTGTACATAATGCACTTGAATAATTTTAATCATTATCAGCTCCTTGGATTCGTTGTAATGGTTTTAAGTCAATGGCGATTTGCCAATCTATTAACAATTCCTGCTTATGTTCTGTTGCCCATTCGCGTACTAACTTAATGGCTTTACTGGGCAGTGTCCCCGCTAAAATCTCACCGCTTTCAATTGACATTAAAGCTTGATGACCTTGGTATTCAACATGAAAGTGTGGTGGGTTATGATCGTCATGGTACATGCGAATATAAATGCCAAAGAAATAGGAAATTACGGGCATTTTATTAGTCAGATTGCGAATATTTTCAGGAAGTTGTTGGAAAATCTGCCGTAGCAAAACGATTCACTTGAGAGTCTCGTGGTTTGGTGTGGTAACTCGATTGATGAGCTTCCTACCTCAGCCCAGCCTATGTGGTTACACACTACAACCTTCTCGTATGGACCATGTAAATGTTCAATACCATTAACCTGCACCTTTCCAAAACGCGATAGTAATATTTTAAGTGCACGGATAAAAAACGATGGATTAGAAATTGGCATGCGGCCCATGTATGCGAGTTATGTATAAGGTGAAATATACGACTTTAGTTGTCATAATAATAGTTATTAAATATCGTAGATATAATTTCAGATTATTATAACGAATAAGGTTAGACATCTGCGCTGCTATTCTGGCTTTTTTGATAAAGCCTTTGGTACTAACGAGAACACAACTGCGTCGTGAGGCTTGCCCTGAAAGTATAGCCGATTCCTCGCAATGCATTCTCGCTCGGCTCCAAGGCGCAGAGCTACGCGTTGGCTTCCAATGTTGTGGGACAGGGCGATGATTTCCAGTCTTGTTAAGCCCAAGTTCAGAAAAGCCTAGGTTGACTGCCTGTTGGGCTGCTGATACTGCGATACCTTGACCGGTGAAAGGCGTACTGACCCAATAACCGATATTACCAATTTTGTATGAGGAGTTGATGTGGTTTATGCCTGTGGCTCCTACCACCTCGCCCGTTGAAGTATCGAAGACTCCAAATTGGAACTCAGATTTTGTAGTCCACGCATTCTGAGTGAAGTGGATCCATGATTCCGCATCATTGATGTCGATTTTTAGCGATTCGATTGGCATGTTATCGCAAAGGAATGCGAACTTGGCCCGAACTCTTCGGAAGTTAAGCCGTCAGATTCGCATTTGTTTAGACAAACTTAGCCAGAAAAATGATTTAATTGCGAAAAGGCCTCAATCGATTCTCCTATTCACGGCTACACTTCGCATTCCCGATGGCAAAGTATAGTTACTCCCTGCCTTCGCTTCGCATTCGGGCGCACGGTATTCCGATGTTTGTTCAAAGAGTTCGCATTCTTGAGGAGAGAAATGGCAATCGAGAGCCATCAATTGCCATTCTGGAGCCGTAAAATCCCCTGCTTTTGGACGCTATTTCCGGCTTTTGCAGTTATATACATTACTAATCCACTATTTTTAGATTGTACTTACGTACCCGGTAACGTAGTGTCTCACGGGTTGCACCTAGTGCTCTTGCTGCACCAGTCAGGTTATTGTCAGCAAGTTCAAGGGCTGTTTTGATGATAATTCTATCCATATCATCCAAGGCCATACTGCCGTCTAAGGGTAAATAAATACCTTGTTGATTGTTTATATTTTGATCGCGCTCAAGGGTACTTGTGTTCGTGGTTTGTCCGGGTAATTGAAGCCATTGACCCGGAAAGGTGACCCCATCAGAAAATAATACGCAGCGTTCAATCACATTTCTTAGTTCTCTGACATTGCCGGGCCAGTAATGCGCTTTTAGTTTATGCCAGACTTCATCAGGGATATTTTTTACGTGGCGACCCGCTTTAGCGTTGTATTCAGCAACAAAGAGCGGCACCAGTTCGTCCAGGTCTTCAATCGCCTCACGAAGCGGCGGTAAAATGACTTTAAAGACACTTAATCGATGATATAAGTCGGTTCTAAAGCTACCTGCTTGAGCCATTTGTTCTAAATCCCGGTTACTGGCGGCAACTATTTGTACATCCACACTGATTTCTTTTTCTCCGCCCAGACGACGGACTTTATGATCTTCAATGGCTTTAAGCAGTTTCGCCTGTAAATCTAAAGGCATTTCACCGATTTCATCCATAAACAAGGTGCCACCATCAGCTTGCTCTAGCAAACCTCTATGACGTCCTGAGGCGCCTGTAAAAGCACCGGGTTCATGCCCAAATAATTCTGATTCCAGTAATTCACGGGGTAAAGCCGCACAATTCACTTCAATCATGGGTTGTTGCGCACGAGGTCCACCATAATGCAGAATACGTGCAGTTAAGCCCTTACCCGTACCACTTTCACCCCCGATGATCAAGGCACTGAAGGGAACCTGAGTCAGTTTGGCTAATAATTCCCGAATGCCTTTTGCCTGTTGGCTGTGACCCAGGTAGGCGTCGGGTGAATAGCGCCGATAACCTTGTTTGGTTTGATCAATGACTCGACGCTGCATAGAGGCACTTCGTGTGGCGCTGGTGACGACCAAATCAAGTCGTTCCAGATCGCAGGGCTTTTCTAAAAAATCGTAAGCACCCAGTCGCAGTGCTCTTACTGAATCGGGTACGCTGCCGTAACCCGTTAAAAATAACCATTCTGCATAACTCACATGCTCTTTGGTCGTTTCCATAAAGTCAAGAGCATTTCCATCCGGTAAGTTCATATCGGATAATATGACCAACGGCTCAATGCCATTCTTAAGCAGTAATGTTTTTGCTTCAGCTAATGATTTAGCTAAAACAACTTCCCAACCCAATTGACGATAGTGACGAGAGAGTTCAGAGCCGAGTAATTTTTCGTCTTCGATAATAAGCAGGGTTTCTATCATGATTTTTTTCCAGAGATACATTCTTTAGGTAATAAGACTGTAACACAAGCGCCATGAGGATGCAGGTTACTGAGTTTAAGTTTACCACCGACATCTTTTACAAAGCGCTGTACCATGGCTAATCCTAAGCCAGTTCCATCCTGGCGACTGGTTCGGAACGGACGAATACCATAATTCAGCATATCTTGAGAAAAACCTGGTCCATTATCAAAGACATCAATACGCAAGTGGTGTGTCTCATTTCGTGCTTTGATACGGATGAGTCCTGTTTGGCTGTTTAGTGCAACAGCGGCATTTAAAATCAAGTTCAATAGGGCCTGTCGAATTCCGCTTTCTGGTAAATGCACAGGTAGCGTATTGGGTATGTCGCTCATTAGCTCTATTGATTCAGAAATTTGATAGCGTGTTAAAGTGATTAAGTCCCGGATTAGTATTGTCAGATTAAAATCAGTCGCTGTTTCAGGTGCATGTCGACTTTGATCCAGCATGTCATTAAGTAATCTGCCTAGACGTTTAAGTTCACTACTGATTAAATCCATCCGCTCACATTGGTTTTGGTCATCAATCTCTCTGCGAAGATTATTAAAAGCCATTTGAATACCGGCCAAGGGATTACGAATTTCATGCGCTAACTCAGCAGCTACTTCACCAATGGCTGCTAAACGCTCAGCTCTTGCCAGACTGTATTGTTGTTCTAATAAGGCTTGAGTGGCTAAACGTACTTCTCGTTGTAATGACTGAGCATACAAATGCTTGGCCTCTTCCAGTTCTGCAAGGTGAATGACCATTTCATTATAGCTATTAAAAACAGGAAACAGTAACGGGTCTAAATGATCGGTGGTGATCGGTGTATAGTTTTCTTCCGTCAACCGCTCTAACAAATGTCTCAGGTCATTCAGAGGGTGCAGTATTCGAAAATGCAAAAATAGCATGGCCCCCAACAAGATGAGGGTAAAGGTGATTAATGCTATATATAATTCAGTTTGAGTATCAAAGTTGATGTCTTCCAGTAGTTTTTCCCGTCTTAAACCTTCTTCATCAAGAATTTGGCTCATGAGAGTCAGTGCCTGGGTTAAGCGGGCGTTTTTCTGGTCTTTATTCAGTTCATTGATATTCGCTAGCAGATTGCCAACGGCTTCTAAACTGCTTTTTGTAGTTGGTGATAAATACTGACTATCATCTATTAACGTTTGCATTTCACTTAAGGTTTTGGTTAATAGAGCAGGCTGAGAGTTAGGCGTTGTTTCAGTAACGAAACCTATGAGTGACTGCTGTAAACCGACCGATACATTTTGAACTCGGTGAGAATAATTAACATAAGATAATACCGTTTCAAAATGATGAAGATTCCGCCAGATCATGCCACCTAAAATAGCAAGTGCTAACAGTAACAATCCTAAAAAAGCGAGAGCACGAATCTTGGCCGGGCGATAGAAAATAGTGGTCATTGCAGATAGTTATGCAAGTTATAGATACAATTGTTTATAAGCTATAACCGGGTCTGTAAAGTGACTGTTTGATTGCGCTAAAGTATCGAGTGTTAATGCGAGTAGTGCCGCAATATTAGCGGGTCTGGCCTGATTTAACTCACTGAGCTTTTTTAGTTCAATTTCTGCACCTGGCTTATCGCCCTGTAAAAATAAGCTGATAGACAGACAGTAAACAGCATAGATTTTTTTCTCTTCTGTCGTAATTAGCCGGACATTTTTTCTGGGTGATACTTCAAAGAACCAAGCCTCCTGGTTTTCAGGTTTAGCCATAATGGCTTCATTATTTAACCATTCAAGCGCTTGATTCTGGTTGGTGGTGGCCTGACTTAAATATTCAAGATGCCAGTAGATTCTTGAGCTTTCTAGCATAGATAACGGGTATTCTTTATTCTTGCCAAATTCCTTAATGGCTTCTTCAAAATGATGTTGCTTGAAATAGATAGTGCCCAGGTTGTTTCGATATCTGGGAACAGCCAAAGGGGCGGTATCGATGGCCTCTAATGATTCAACTTTTGCAATTTCATAGTCGCCCAGTTTGGCATAAAACAGGGCCAAGGCATTATGTGCTTCAGATAGCTTTGGATTTAGGTTAATGGCTTTCTCATAATAGGGTAATGCTTTGTCGGGCTGTTCTTGCGCAGCGAAATATTCACCCAGGAATAAGTTAAGGTGTGCGTCATTCGGGTCTTGTTGATAAAGCTCATCAATGGTTTCTTTAAATTCTGGTTTGGAAATGGATTGTCGAAGCTGTGCTATTTTTAACCCCCACTCAGCGGGCTGATTTTTTGGGTTGGCATTAAGTTCGTCTTCAAAGATTCTTTGTGCCTCGTTATAATGACCTATATTTAAGGCATTTTCACCTTCAACAATGAGTTCTTTGTCAATGGGTTGAGGTTCTTTTGATTGATCATAAAGATAAACGATCCAACCACCTGTTGTTGTGATGACTATTAATAGCATCACAGAAGCCAGACTTTTAATGTAATTCCATTGGTTGGTTAAAAAGTTCATACATAGATCCTAATGTGAAACGACTTGTTTTGTAAATTACCTATTTAAATAGCGTTTTATGTTCTTCTAGTGAAGGTAGTCCTGAGCGAGCGCCCATTTTTGTGCAACAAATAGCGCCTGCGGCACTAGCATAACGTAATATAGTGTCCCAATCCATTCCTGAAGCAACGGCAGCAGCAAAAGCGCCATGAAAAGCATCCCCCGCACCTGTTGAATCAATCGCTGTAATTGGAAAGGCGGGTAAACTGCCTTGTTCTTGTCCTTTTTGCCATAGAAGCCCTCTCTCGCTCAAGGTTATAACAATATTGGGCGAAAATTCACCTAAGCGTGCTAAGGCGGTTATTTCATCGCCTGCAAACTGTACGGCAAATTTTTCAGAACAGACCAGATAATCAACTTCAGTCATTAAACTTAAGGTACCTTCATGCACAGAGCCGGCATCCAGTATGGTCAGTGAGCCTGATTGTTTTAGATTGTGAATAAGTTCTAAGGATACGTGGGGTTCGTGACCATCAAATAAGACAACTTTAGCTGTAACAGCAGAAAAATCGATAGCCTTTGAACAGAGGGCCAGGGTGTCACCTTTGTAATTAACCAGTGCTCGATGACCGTTGGGTTTGACTAAAATCGTAGAAAGTGGCGTAGGGGAAGGGCCGCGTATGATAAGGTCTGCGTTAACACCATAGTCAAGTAATTCCTGGTGATGTTTTTCACCGTAAATATCGTTGCCGAGATAACCGGCAAAGGCAGCCGTTAAACCCAGTTTAGCAACAGTGACAGCCGCGTTAGCCGCAGGACCACCACCACATCCGAGAAAACTTTCAGCAACAATCTTTTCATCATCCAGAGGGTGATGATTAACAGCAAATACTAAATCGTAAGAGGCATGGCCCACACAAAGTACATCAATGATCATACCGAAGCCATAGGTTTTAGATCAAGCCTTTTGATAGGTCATTCTTAATATCGGCAATAGCTTCGAGTCCGACTGAAACCCTCACCAAGCCATCTTTGATGCCGGCTGTCGCTCTCGCCTCTGGCGTTAATCGGCCATGAGTGGTGGTTGCTGGATGCGTTATTGTAGTTTTAACATCACCCAGGTTTGCAGTAATTGATATCATTTCCGTTGCATCAATTAATTTCCAGGCCTGTTCTTTGCCACCGGTTAATTCAAAGCTAACGATACCACCGAAATGACTTTGTTGGCGTTTTGCCAATTCATGTTGAGCGTGGGATGCCAAGCCTGGATAATGAACTTTGGCAACGCCGGGTTGTTGCTCCAGCCATTTAGCCAGTTCAAAGGCGTTATCACAATGAGCTTTCATTCGGATAGCCAAGGTTTCTAAGCCAGATAAAAATACCCAGGCATTGAACGGGCTCATGGTTGCTCCGCCTGTTCTTAGATAAGGATAAATAAATTTTTCAATGATTTCATCACTCGCTATCACAGCACCACCGACACAACGGCCTTGTCCATCGATGTATTTAGTCGCCGAATGGATGACTATGTCTGCACCCAACTCGAATGGCTTTTGTAAAATAGGGGTACAAAAGCAATTATCGACAACCAACAGGCAATTATGGGCATGAGCGATGTCTGCCAGGACAGCAATATCAGCAATTTCAGTGAGAGGGTTTGATGGTGTTTCCAAGAATAAAAATCGGGTATTCGGTTTGATAGCTGCTTCCCATGCAGCAGAGTCAACCAGGTCGACAAAATCAGTTTCAACACCAAATTTTGCAAAGTAGTTTTGGAAAACCAGGACAGTGTTACCAAAAACCCCCCGCGAACAAACCACATGGTCACCCGTTTTTAGTAAACCCATGCCGACGGCCATAATAGCTGCCATACCAGACGAAAAAGCCAAACAGCGTTCGCCTTTTTCCATAAATGCCAATCTTTCTTGAAAAGCAGAAACGGTTGGGTTAGTGAATCGGGAATAAATATTGCCGGGTATCTGACCCGTAAAACGCAATGCTGCATCTTCTGCGCTGTTAAAGACATAACTAGAGGTTGTGAATATTGGAATGCTATGCTCATCTTCATGCGTGCGGTTTACTCCAGCTCTAATTGCCTGAGTTTCCAGAGAATAGTCGTTCCAGTTAATGTCTTTCATAGTCTAGCTTGGTTTTGAGAAATAGGTAAAGGTAAACGGGTCGGTTTGCCACTAATCAAATCGGTATAGAGTAGATTACAACATTTCTATAATTGACTTTTCTGAATTGCGTTCCGCTTGGGCATTGTCATTACGCAAAGCTTCAATTCTGTCCAGATAATCATCATCAATATCACCGGTTATATATTCTTTGCTGAAGCAGGAGGTGTCAAAATGCTTGATGCCTAGATTGCCTTTACGGACGGCTTCAATTAAGTCCTCCAGATCCTGATAGATTAAACGATCAGCACCAATAGCCTCACAGACTTCTTCTTCAGTTCGGTCATGGGCGATTAATTCATGAGCGGCAGGCATATCAATGCCATAGACATTAGGATAGCGAACCGGTGGCGCTGCGGAGGCAAAATATACTTTCTTAGCGCCAGCGTCGCGTGCCATTTGAATAATTTGTGCAGACGTTGTACCTCTGACGACAGAGTCATCGACTAACAGAACATTTTTGCCGTTAAACTCAAGATCGATAGCATTGAGTTTTTGTCTAACCGATTTTTCCCGCATTTTCTGACCCGGCATAATGAAGGTTCTGCCGATATAACGGTTTTTCATAAACCCTTCACTGAATTTAACGCCTAGTTTGTTTGCCATTTGCAATGCTGACGTTCTGCTAGTATCAGGAATAGGAATGACAACATCAATGTCATAGTCAGGCCATTCTCTTATCACTTTCGCGGCTAGTTTATCACCCATGCGTAAACGTGCTTTATACACCGAAATATCGTCAATAATTGAATCAGGTCTGGCAAAGTAAACATATTCAAATATGCAAGGGCAATGGTCTGTTTCTTCTGCACATTGTTTAGTGTGTAAAACCCCTGACTCCTCAATAAAAATGGCTTCACCGGGCTCTATGTCTCTGATGAGATCAAACCCCAAGACATTAAGCGCAACACTTTCAGAAGCAATCATAAAATCTGAGCCTTCTTCAGTTTTTCGCTCTCCAAATACGACAGGTCTAATGCCGTGAGGGTCTCTAAAGCCCAAAATTCCAACGCCCGCAATCATAATAACAACGGCATACGCACCCCGACAGCGGCGATGTACGCCAGCAACTGCCTGAAAAATATCATCGACACTTAAAGATAATTTCCCCAGGGTTTGGAGTTCATGTGCAAAAACATTTAACAAAACTTCAGAATCAGAATCCGTATTAATATGGCGTTGATCTTCAACGAATAAGGCTTTTTTCAGCTCTTCTGTATTGGTTAAATTACCATTGTGCGCGAGTGTAAGGCCAAAAGGTGAGTTTACATAGAACGGCTGCGCCTCAGCTGAACTGGTGCAGCCAGCCGTGGGGTAACGGACGTGAGCGATGCCCATATTGCCTTTTAGTTTTAGCATCTGGGCATTTGTAAACACATCTCGGGTTAAGCCATTATCTTTACGTAAATGTAAACGTCCACGCTCACAGGTAACAATGCCTGCCGCATCTTGTCCACGGTGTTGTAACACGGTTAGTGCGTCGTAGAGTTCTTGATTTACGGCTTGATGTGAAACGATCGCAGTAATACCACACATAATTTTTAATAGAGTTTAGAGGTTATTTTCGGTAATGAATATGTTCAGTCAGATCGGAAGACATATGGCCTTTTAACCAGATTGCAACTAGCTCGAAAGGGGGTAGCAAAGTTGATTTTTTCCACAAAGCATTTTCAGGCAGTTGGGTTAGGCCCGCTAACATAACAAGTGTTAATATTGCTAACAGTCCATGAATGCTCCGACAAATCATACCGCCAAACCGATTCACAATAGATAGCTTCGGCTTTTTTAGAAAACTACCCAGTAGTGCCCGGATTGAGTTTGCAACTAATAAGGTTATTAAAAACAGTATTGCAAAAGAACCCATGAGTTTGGTCGAGTGATCGGAAAAATAAGGTTCCAGGAATATAGAAAACTCATCATTAAAAGTTAAACCAATCACTATCGCTATTAACCAGCGAATCAGATTAAAAAGTTCTAAACTGAAGCCTGATAAGACACCCTTAATTAATTCGATAAAAATTATCCCAACGATGACAAAATCTATCCAGTTCATTTTTTATTAACCTAATGATTTGATTCCAGAAAGGATTTTATTCCCCGACTATAATAGATTGAATTTTCTGGCTATCCAGTTTTTCTTTCATCTCTATAGCATGCTTTTTATCTAGTGTCGGGCCTACTTTAAGTCTATATAAGATAGTGTTGTTCGGTCCATTTGTGCTGCTAATTGTAGCGGGGAGCCCTTGTTTATGGATAGTTTCCAAAAGCGCCACCGCATTTTCTTTTTTACTAAAAGTACCTGCCTGAATAATCCAGCGGTTAAATTCAGGTTTAACTGCGCTTAATGGGTCTTTTTTTAACGGCTTTACAGTCGGTTCAATGACCGCATTCTTTTCTGTCGCTTGCTCAAAAGGTGCGGTTGTTTGAGTAGACTCAGGTTTCGACTTAGGTTTTTTAGATTTAACTGGCTTATTCTTTTCACCAACAACGCCTGTATCTAAAGAGTTTGGTGAATTATGATCAATCGGTTCATCAAACTGCTTTTGTCTATTTTCATCCGCAGTAAGCTTATTCGATTCATCGTCAAGTGTCTCGATAGCTGTTGATGAAGCACCACCCGCTGAAAGTTCGGCTTCTTCGTTGGTATTAACTATTTTTTCAGGCTTGGTGTCTGGCGTATTTAAAACCTGATCAGCACTGGTAGGTAATTTGTTTGCTGAAACTTCACCGGTTACAACAGGCGTTGCAGGTATGTTGAGTGCAGTAACTGATTGACCACTATTATCAATAGGATCATCAAACAGCATAGGGATAAAAATAGCGGCAAGCGCTGTAACAACTATAGCCCCGATTATTCGTTGTTTTAATTCAGGATTCATTTTATCAACTCACATTTTTCAAATTCATTCAAACAATCAGATACTAAAAAGAAAGATCCAAAAACCAGCAGTAAATCATTTTCTCGCGATTGATTTTTTGCTGCGTTGAAGGCATCCTTAAAACCGTTAAAGCCAAAATAGACACGGGCTGCCGGGCTTTCTGAGAAAAATTTTCGCATGATGGCTTCTGATGCTGTTCTTGGGTTGGCTAATGGTGAAAAAAACCAATCGTATACCACTGGATTCATAATTTCCAGTACACTTGCTATGTCCTTGTCTTTCATCATTGAAAAAATAGCATGTATTCTTTTGTTAGGAAAAGTTGCTTTAAGATAGTCGGCCAGGGTTCTGACGGCTTCTGGATTATGCCCAACATCTAATAGAATTGGAATTTTATCATTAATTAATTGAAAGCGACCGAGTAAATGGTTATTTTTTATACCTGTTCTAATTGAATTGTCACTGACCGGCAGTTTATTTCTCAATAAATGTACGGCGAGGATTACTGCTGAGGCATTGCGGTACTGATGTTCGCCTTTTAATCCGGGTTCCGGGATTTGATCAATTGTTTGCTTGTCATAAGTCCAGTTCCATGTTGAAGCTTGTTTGCCATAGGTGAAATCTTTATTAATACAATAGAGTTGAGCGCCTTTTTTAACACCGAAGTTTATCAGCGAATCGGGTGGCGCAGGGTCTCCAATAATAGCGGGAGTGCCACTTCTAAAGATACCTGCTTTTTCTCCACCGATGGCTTCCCTGGTTGCCCCAAGCCAGTCAACATGGTCAATACCAATACTTGAAATAAAGGCAACATCAGCATCTATAATATTGACAGCATCAAGCCTTCCACCTAAACCGACTTCAAGCAATTGAATATCCAGATTGGCACGCCAGAAAATATCAAGAGCGGCCAGGGTGCCAAATTCAAAATAGCTTAATGACGTATTCTCTCTAACAGATTCTATTCTAGCAAAGGCTTCACAAATAAGCTCATCTGAAACGGGATTACCATCAATTTTAATTCTTTCGTTATATTTAAGTATATGCGGCGAAGAATAAGAGCCTACCCTGTAACCCTGGGCTTTATAAATAGCTTCAAGATAGGCAATACAAGAGCCTTTGCCGTTAGTGCCCGCAACGGTAATGGTTAAGGGTTTGGCCGCCTCTGGATTAAGCGCACGATAAACTCTCGCTGCTCTTTCCAGGCCAAGATCAATCGCTAAGGGGTGTAGGCTTTCCTGCCATGCCAGCCAACCCTTTAACGAGTCAAAACGCATCATTATTGCTGATTTTCAGATTCTGTTAGTCTAGTTCAGAAGTGGTTTCAGCATTTTTCTGGTTTTCATCTGCTTCTTCAGCTTCAATGGTTATTGGTGCAGGTGGAAAAGTTATTGACGGCTTATTTTTAGCCTCGGTTAATAATGCTAAAATGCTGGCTACCTTAGAGCGGATTTCGCGTCTATCAATAATCATATCAATAGCGCCATGCTCCTGAAGAAATTCACTACGCTGAAAGCCATCAGGCAATTTTTCACGTACCGTTTGTTCAATGACTCTGGGACCCGCAAAACCAATTAACGCATTGGGTTCAGCAATATTAATGTCACCCAGCATCGCTAAACTTGCAGAGACACCGCCCATAGTGGGGTCAGTCATAAAAGAGATAAAAGGAATGCCTGCATCAGATAGCCGGGTTAACGCAGCACTGGTTTTTGCCATTTGAAACAAAGAGAATAATGATTCCTGCATTCTCGCACCGCCACTTGCGGTAAAAACAATAAAGGGTATGCCTAATTCAACACTTTTATTGACACCACGGACAAAACGTTCACCAACAACGGACCCCATAGATCCGCCCATGAATTTAAACTCGAAAGCTGCAACAACCAGATCAATGCCACTAAGTTTGCCCTTCATGACCACTAAAGCATCACTTTCTTTGGTTTGTTTTTGGGCGATGGTAATGCGTTCTTTATATTTCTTGGTGTCTCTGAATTTAAGCGGATCAACAGGCTTAATGCTCTTGCCTATTTCTTCTCTTCCTTCTTCATCAAGAAACATATCAAGACGTGCTCTCGCAGAAATGCGCATGTGATGTTCGCATTTTGGGCAAACACTCAGGTTTCTTTCCAGTTCACTGTTATAGAGAATCGCATTGCAGCTTGGACATTTAGTCCATAATCCTTCAGGGACAGTTACTTTTTTATTAGATCCCTCTGTTCTAATGGTTTTAGGTAGTAGTATTTGAAACCAGCTCATGGGTATGCTCCTTGGGACTATTAATAGCTCTTTAATTATCCAGCGCTTGGCGTATAGAGGCTAATAGCGTAATAATTTCTTGTTTAGCTAGATCAAGATCGTCTAAGTTATCTTCAATCTTATTAATGAGGGCGCTACCAATCACAACGCCATCACCTATGTTAGCAATCGTTTTTGCAGTTGCCGCATCTTTTACACCAAAACCAATAGCAATGGGTAAATTTGTGTTAGCTCTTATTTGTTGTAATTTATGTTCTACATCAGCCGTATTTAAATGACCTGCGCCAGTGACCCCTTTAAGAGACACATAATATATATAACCACTGCCTGCCGCATCCATTTTTTTAACACGTTCATCCGTACTATTCGGTGCTAACAGAAAAATGGGGTCAATGCCACGTGCTTTTAATAAAGCACTGCATTCCAGGCCCTCTTCAGGCGGTAAGTCTACGGTTAAAACCCCGTCAATATCAGCTCGTTGTGCGGCATTAGCAAAGTCTGCGTAACCCATTGCTTCAATAGGATTGAGATATCCCATTAAGACAATCGGGGTGTCCTGATCTGTTTTTCTAAACTCTATAGCCGTTTCCAGAGTCCGTCTAAGGCTCATTTTATGGGCCAGGGCACGTTCACTCGCGCGTTGAATAACCGGGCCATCGGCCATTGGGTCCGAGAAGGGTACACCTAATTCAATGACATCAACACCGGCTTTAACCATTTCGTGCATTAAAGGCACGGTAAAGTCGGGCCTTGGATCGCCAGCGGTAACAAAAGGAATTAAGGCTTTGCGGCCTGCTTTTGCAAGTGCTTCAAATTTGGCAGCTAATCGACTCACAGTTCTATCCCCTCACGTTTAGCCATGGTTTGCATATCTTTATCGCCCCGACCCGATAGATTGATTATGATAGTTTCATCTTTACTCATCGTAGGGGCAAGTTTCATTGTGTAAGCCATTGCATGACTTGATTCTAAGGCCGGAATAATACCTTCCATACGGGTTAAGGCATAAAATCCTTCCAGTGCTTCAGTATCCGTGATGTTAACGTAGTTAGCACGGCCAGTGTCTTTTAACCAGGCGTGTTCTGGGCCAACACCGGGGTAATCCAGACCTGCTGAAATAGAGTGGGTTTCGATAATTTCTCCGTCGTCATCACACATCAGGTAAGTACGATTACCGTGTAAGACGCCCGGACGGCCCGCACATAAGGGGGCTGAATGACGACCGGTTGCCACTCCATCCCCTGCGGCTTCAACTCCGTACATTTTTACGGACTTGTCCTCAATAAAAGGATAAAAAAGGCCGATCGCATTAGAGCCACCACCCACACACGCGACTAACGCATCGGGTAAACGTCCTGTTGCCTCTAAGCATTGTTCTTTAGCTTCGCGACCAATAATCGATTGAAAATCTCTCACCATCGCTGGATAAGGGTGGGGGCCGGCAACAGTACCAATGATATAGAAGGTATTGTCAACGTTGGTGACCCAGTCTCTGAGTGCTTCGTTTAAGGCATCTTTTAAGGTTTTTGAGCCTGATTTAACTGCAATCACGGTTGCGCCCAGTAATTTCATTCGATAGACGTTTAAAGACTGTCTGGCAACATCCACGGCGCCCATATAAACTACGCATTCCAGTCCAAGTCTTGCGGCAATCGT
This sequence comes from uncultured Methylococcaceae bacterium, assembly GCA_903866825.1. GTDB lineage: Bacteria > Pseudomonadota > Gammaproteobacteria > Methylococcales > Methylomonadaceae > Methylobacter_C. The sequence continues at coordinate 21,862 of CAIPPE010000070.1, read as the reverse complement.
CGCAGTAGCAACTCCGTGTTGTCCTGCACCTGTTTCGGCGATAATTCGCGTCTTACCCATCCGTTTGGCTAACAGGGCTTGACCGACCGTATTGTTGATTTTATGCGAGCCGGTATGATTCAGGTCTTCACGCTTTAAATAGATTTGCGCGCCGCCCAGTTCACGACTCCAGCGTTCAGCATGATATAAGGGTGAAGGTCGACCGACATAATATTTTAAGTCTGCATCCAGTTCAGCAATAAACTCTGGATCTGCTAAGTAACGTTGATACGCTTCATTGAGTTCTTGAATAGGCGGCATTAGTGTTTCAGCAACAAAAATTCCACCGTAAGGGCCAAAGTGGCCCCGTTCATCCGGCATATTATATTTTTCGGTCATGTTATTCCTGGTCACCCTCATAAACTTGTTTTATAAATGCCGCCATTTTCAGCGCGTCTTTAATGCCTTTTTTTGCTTCGACACCACTACTGACGTCAAGCGCGTAAGGTCTAATTGTTTGCACTGCGTGTTTGGCGTTGGTATCATCCAAGCCACCTGCCAAAATGATTGGCAGAGCACAGTGTTTGGGAATTAAATCCCAATTAAAACGGCTACCCGTACCGCCTTTTGCATCTGGATGATAAGCATCCAGCAATAGGCCATTAGCATCGTGATACTGACGGGTTAGCGTAGCCAAATCAATACTGTCTTTTACTTGAATGGCCTTAATGTAACGTTTACCGTAAATTCTGCAAGCTTCGGCGGGTTCATCACCATGAAACTGAATACAGTCAATCGGCACCCATGCCAAAATCTCACGTATACGTGCTTCCTGCTCATCGACGAATAAGGCAACCACAGAGGTAAATGCGGGTAGCGCATTTACAATATCAATCGCTTGGTCAATGTCAACATCCCGTGGACTGGGTGGATAAAACACCAGACCAATGGCATCTACACCCAATTGAGAGGCATAAACAGCATCTTCAGCGCGAGTAAATCCGCAAATTTTAACGCGTGTTCGCATAAAGTGATATGAGAATTTATAGAATAAAATTTAGCCGAGTAGAATAACACAAATTGAACTTGAAAATGATCTGAAAATTTATTTAGCCCAACCCTCTCGCATCAGGGTTCCAAAATCGCGTTGGGATAAGACATTAAAACAATCGCGCCAATCTTTATCAGGCGCCGATAAATGTGAGTTATAACGCAAATCAAATCCGGTAGCCCGTTTTTGGGCGTTAATATACTGATCCATTTGTTCATCCAGTGTTTCAATATGCTCAATCCATTCATCTTTAATCGTATCGGGCAAAGAACCAAACAGGTTAAATTTATCATGCATCCGTTCTGATAAACGCTCATATACTCTTTCATCAACGGTTTGTTCATTGACTAAATTCAGCATATCCACATAATCACGTAACTGTCCAAAGCGCTTAATTCGACCAATGCGTTGTTCCAGTTTCGTGGGATTCCAAGGTAAATCCACGTTGATTAAAGTACCCAAGGTTTGTAAGTTTAAACCTTCACACGCGGCATCGGTTGCAACCATGATGCGAATCTTATGTTCAGCAACCATGTGCTTAAGGGTATCTCTTAAAATACCGACACTGTCCCTTGTTGATATAGACGGCTTCTGCCCGCACCGGCATATAAGCCGATTGCTTCATCGGGGAAGTGTTCAGCGAGAGAATCGGCAATCCAACGCGCCGTATCATAATATTGACTAAAAATAATACATCCGTATTCAAGCCAGTTTTCAACTGTTAGATAGTGCAAGATAGCATCATATTTTGGATCACCCTTAGAGGCTTTCAGTCGATGTAATAACAGTTCTAAAACGGCACGTTCTTCATCCGTTTGCAAAGCAATATCGGCTTCCATCTCATCGTTTTCTTCTTGTAAGGTGCGGCCTTCGAGTAAAGAACTGGCAGTATTAATACCTGCGACGATACTGGAACAAATGCGTTGTTGCATTAGATTTTTCATAAAGCCGCCCCGTTTACCTAAGACCTTACCGAACGCTATTGCCTCATTGTAAGCATCCCTAAAGTTTGAGTCGGTTCTTAATGCCAAGTGTTCAAACAAGGCATTAAACCCATGAATATCCGTGACTCGATTAGGATCAGGATGCACATTAACGCCTACGGGTTTAAGCAGTCCTGATTCTTCAAGCGTTGTGCGTTTGCGTAAGACAACATGACGAACGAAAGGATTTTCACGTTGAAAGAACGGGGCATTAGCGACTTTTCGTTCTAATTCCATTTCAAAATCTTGTCGAGTGCCAAAATCTAAATCCGTTAAGCGATAGGACTCCGATGGTTTAGACTCCAGATTTAAGTCCTGTCTTATGGCACTGTATAAACGTCGAACGGGATTATCTTGAGTGGAATTAACGGGCGGTAAAGGCGAGCGTAATAATTCCCAGGCGATGTTTAAATCGGTAACTTCTTCTTCCCCGGATATGAGCGGTAAAACTTCATCAGGTTTATGCCAGCGGGCAAAGTTATTGCCTAAAACAAAGTTACCTTTACCTTGATGTAAGACCCGCACCAAGTCCCATAAGTCTTCAGTGGTCGTTTGAATAGGTGTGGCGGTACCCAGTAAAACATGGTCAGAACGGGCGGCAATAGCCATTATAAAGGCCAGTAACTCATTAGGCTCACCCGCATTTTTGCCAAAGCCTTGTCGAGTTCGTGCTTTATGCGCCTCATCCAGGATAACCAAGCCATAATTTAAACCGAGTAAATGTTGTTTTTCGGTAGAGTCACGCATCATCAAGCCAGTAGATACGATGCCGATGCGTAGTGGACAGACCGAAATATGCTCCGCTCCACAGGCAGAAATAGTCCGTTCGTTGACATCCAGCCAGACTTTTTTGGTCGTTTGCCAACGAGCAATGGGAATACCTAATTTATCGATTAACTCGGTTTGCCATTGTTCACAAAGAGTTGCCGGTGCAAAAATAATAATCGGTTTACGACGGCGTTTTTCTTTTTCAGTGAGTAAACATAACGCCAGAGCGGCGGTTGCCAGCGATAAGGTTTTACCCAAACCGACTTCATCAGCCAGTAACAGTCGGACTACACCGTAATTTTGGTAATGTTTTAAACATTCTGTGATAAAACTTTGTTGCCACGGTTGTAGCGATAAACCTTCACGATATAAAGGTGACTCAATTAACGCAGCGGGTGCTAGATTATCATCATCCGCTACCTGTTCTAAAGTCACTTCGTGACGATGACTTCGCCGACGGACTTCTTTGCAAATAGCGTCTGGGAGGGGTTTAGCGGCATTCCAAAGATAATCAAATTCTGCTTCTATCCAAGCGACACCTTCGGCTGAATCATCTTCCCACAAGATTTCATAATGTTGTTGCCAACCATTTTTGGTTTCATTCATTGAGCCGATAAAGCCAACTTTGCGACCGTCAGCCCGTTCAATAACACCGGCTTTTCCATGCAAAAAACCACAAAGGCTATCCGGTGCTACCCGAATGGTTTGGCCATGTCGAAGTAAGAACGCATCTAAACGTTGATAACGCGCACGATTTAATAAGGCTTCAACCTCAATTGAATTTGCATTCCAGCGTCCCAACATCTTGGCTTCTCTGCACTGTGCCACTTTAAGATCATCTGGATGAATATCAACATTACAGACGATTTTGACATCAGGAATCGTTTCTAGCCATTCATTAGCCACTTCAAATAAAGAGCTGGTGAAATAACCTGCAATGCGTCGATAACTCTTGGCACCTTTAAGTTGCTCGGCTAAAAAGCTTTGATCGAGACGATGGGTTCTGGACGAGAATCGGCGTAGAGTCATAATATTAAAAGTTGAGTACCATTTAAGTTAGATAAGTTAGATTGGCGAAACGGGTCTATCGTTAATGATTGATGGATTTAATCTTTTATCTAGACAGCAACACCCATTATGACTAAAGCAGCATAGAATTGCAGATAAAAGTGTGTGTAAAACTATGCGCACATTGGCAATGCTGAGGTGTTATTGTGTGTTTCTGGCTGAGGTGGTGTTTTTCCAATGAGTACTGAGGGTTTTTCGCGCGGTAGTTCATGTTTATCTTGCGGAACACGATGAGAAACGATGGGTAGACCGGTGTTTCTATCGATACTTGATGTGCACCAGTCGATAATTTGGCTTTTTCTTTGTGGAATAGGGCGAATAACGCTCGTATCATCAAGTATTTCTCTCGATAGTCGAGGTGTTACGATCGATACTCCCGATGTTCCAGACGATATACGAGGTGTAACAGTCGATTATTCAGCTTTTTCCGTGCGTTATAGGCTGACTACCGATAGGAAAACACGAAGGTCCACGCGATAAACGCTCACTACCGATAAGAATACGCGAAGGTCCACGCGATAAACCCTCACTGTTGATAGGAATGTTCGAAGGTCCACGCGATAAACTCTAACTACCGATAGGAATGTTCGAAGGTCCACGCGATAAACTCTAACTACCGATAGGAATGTTCGAAGGTCCACGCGATAAACCCTCACTGCCGATAGGAATGTTTGAAGAGCCACGCGATAAACTCTCACTGCCGATAGGAATGTTTGAAGAGCCACGCGATAAACTCTAACTGTCGGCAGGAATACATGAGACCCCTCTCGAAAGCCCAGATGTCCCTATAGTAATAGGATATAAGACGGTGGGTAAGAGGAAATTCTTCTAATAGAAGCGTCAAACCACGTTAAAAACAGCGATCTTAATGTTAGATATTGAGTTTCATACCAATTAAAAGTATCATCTAATTCAGCTTGGGCACTCCACTTTCACGGAGTTCAATCTTCATTTATATTTCTGCATCATAGTATCGTAGCTAACTGTTATTAACTCGCCCGCTTGGTATGCTTGCCACCTTTTTTGCGCTTCATCTTTCCAGATAACATCAATTTCTTGATCAGGCTTATCTAAATCAGCTAATAATAATTCTGCTAGATGTAGTTTCTCTGAGGGTGGTAATTGATTTGCTTGTTGGTATAGCTCTTGACATGAAGGCATGGTTTTCTCTGTTTACAAGTAATTAATTTAGTCGTCAATAAATACCAAGATGAAGTAAGGATTTTTCTTTATCTGTGATGGTTTGTGGGAAACGATTAGTACTAATAACAAAGTGATTGATGTTTGTTTCAAAAGCAGTGTTATAAAAATTTCGTAAAACAAAGGCAATAAACAGCTCAGGAGTTAGTGGTTCAGAAATTGGAATTCTACAGTTTTTATATTGGCCTAAGGTGATGTGAGTTTTTGGATGTTTTATTTCTTCGAAGTTATTGGGGTCATAATCAAAACGTATTGGGAAAGTAACTATGTTTTTTCCTAAAATATCAGCGTAAATCTCATCATCTTCATAAATTTCCGGTTCATTCTGAAAGCTCTCTAAATTCGGGGCTGGGAAAAAAGTCAACCGATGAGCAATAAGTTCAGTGTCTTTAAAGCTGTAAAGCATTTGAATCAAAGCGCCATCAAGCATTTTGATATTATAGTTTTTGGTCTCTTCCAGTTGTTTATAAATTTCTTCATAAGTGATGTTTTTCATGGCAATGGAAATATCTTGCATCCCTGAATAGGTGATTTGACCTTTATCGTTTGAAGGGAAGTTTTGTTCTGCCGATAGGCCTATTTTAATCAGTTTAGAAGTAATTGCCTTAATTTGGTTAAAAATAATTACAGAACTTAACATGCTTAGAGTAATTCCTTTATTAATTTCTCTCTTATATCATCGGGCAAATCTTCTTTATGTATTTCACCATTTATTAGACTTTGAAGTAAGACATTAGCTGATTGTATTTCTGAAGCAGTTTTTTTACGCTCTTGCGCAGTCATATCTCGATTAACGATGCTTAATTTTTCACGTTCTGCAGCGGTAGGGTATGTAAATTTAAGCTCAAAATTATTGTTTTTTACTTGTTCAAATTCTTGTTGTAATGCCTGCATGTTCTGTCCATACCCTAATACACGCACCCATGCTTTACTTCGAGTTAGTGCAGTAAATAACATATTTCGTTTTTGAGTGATATTAACAGCATCAAAACATTCCTGGGCGTTAATGATATAAACCATAGAGGCTTCATTACCTTTAGCACGATATATCTGCGTAAATACAACAGCATTATCTTTAAAAAACTCATCAGGTGTTGTTGTTACACCGGCTAGATTGGAGTTTATTCCTTTACTAAACAATTCTTCCCTAATTGTACCAACAGCTCGTTTTGCGGTGTAAGGTTCAGGGTGAATGACCATAATGTCATCTAATTTTAATTCATCCTCAGTAATATTCTTTTCAATCTCAGCTATTAAATAAGCAATTTGTTCGGCATCATTATTAAAAGTTTTAAATGTAATGAGATCATCAATAGTTGAGTGTTCCTCTAAAAATCCAGGACTCGATTTTTCATCGCGACTTAAAGTGACTGACTCACCATCTGCTAATTTTCCGTCTTTAACCTTGTAACCTACGTCCTGCCAAAGTTGATGCCGATCAAACATCTGTATAAGTCCTTTTTTTCTGTAAATGCCAAATCCTAAAGCATGAGCTGTAGCTAATATGGGCTTCGAGTTTCGATAGCACACATCTAAAACTATATCTTGTTTAGGTTTCCCTTGAGTATTGTGTAAAGAAACAAGTGGCTTGTCATTAATATCTAAGCCAAATAATTCTTCAGGTGATGACATTTGTTTATTGCTGATATTTTGCAATTCATCGTAGGCATAAACCAAGCGTTTGGGTTGACTTAAAATTTGATAACATAATCGTAAAAAATAGGGTGAAAAATCCTGAGCTTCATCTACCAAAACAACATCGTAATATTGGTGGAATGATTTGATTTCACTGTAAGCTTTTTCACAGGCAACATCAAATCCCTTCCCATAACTTTTTGCCATTAGTTCAGCGGTCTTAAAATCGAAATATTCAATATTATGCCTTAGGCATATTTCATAATAGATTCCACGTATTGAAGGACTGCCCCAAGCATGAATAATATCAATTTTGTCCCAATCTGGCTCTTCGTTAGTGTGCTCCAGAGTAAATAAGGTAATGAAATGCTTGAGTTGATTTTTGAGTGATCTACTGTTGAACGTAACAGCAATATGCCAATCAGGGTTTTTTGCGTGTAAATAGGCTACTTTTAGCGCCAGTACAATGGTCTTCCCTGAGCCTGCTAAGCCTCTAATGCGTTGCACACCTTCAACAGTCTCAATAACAGCGGTACTTTGTTGTCTGTCCAAATTAGCAATAGATTCCTCTAATTTCTTTAACTTAGCTCCTTTTGAGTCTATCTTTTTAACATAGCCACGTTTATTTCTATTTCTGATCGTTGTGATGGATTGAATAACAGAAACTAGTTTTTGATATGTCTGGTTGTCGTCCCATTTTTTAGCATTTAGAAAATCTGTTAAATCACCCTCAGTAACCAAAACAGGGTAGTCAGATTTGATATCTGAGCGTCCTGTCCATGCAGATGCAAAGGTGGCAACGTTTAGTTGAACGGCTAAATTACGTCCCTTTGTTAAATCCTTGTGCTGCTTTAGCTTGGACTCTAATTTTGTGTAGTTTTCGTCCTGAATATCAGCAAGTTCTACTGTTTCTTTATAAGCATCCTCAATAAGATGAAAAATAATGGCACCATGTTGATCAGAAAGAAATAAGGCATCAATTGGATAGCCACCCTCTATCGTACCAATAATGGGATAGCCTAAATACAAATAGCCGTCTATATCTGTTCTAGCTTCAAAATAATCGGCTAATTTTTGACTACTAACAGGTTTGCCAGTACCACCTCGAACAACAATCATTTTTTAACCTTACAATAATATTCAGTAACTAACATTTATTTCTAAATGTTGGGCTCCATGCTCGCCATAAACGTGGTGTAATCTTCTACATAAAAGGGTCTGGAGACGTTTTGGTCGTTATCCAGTATACAGGCGACTGTGATTTCTATATCAAGCAACCTCAGCAGTTAATTCCGTGAACAACTCAGCTACATGGTCATCAATACTTTCTTGACTAAACCGACCTGCTGCAAGATCTTGTTGCGTTTCATAAAGCGCGGCTTTCAATTCCATTTCCCGTAGGTAGTGGTAGTGATCAATCCGCATCACTACAAAAGACTCTTTGCCCTGGACGGTAATCACGGTCTCTGGTTGATTGGCAAGGCTTTCTTCTAAGCAGGCAATGCCTTTAGTTTTTAAATCGTTTGCTGTTATCATTTAAGTAACCCGATAAATAATGCGATTGACTATACGATTAAGTGTATTGGACGTCAAATAAATTGAGCCACTTCCGTCATACAGAAAGCACAGCTATTCAATTGCATCCTCAAACACTTCTCGCAAATCAATCTGGCAATCTGGAAACAAATGAGGCGTGGCGATGTCTTCACCAGAGTACATGTACTGAAGTTGGTATTTTTCGGTTTGTTCATCCAGGACAAACTGATGTACAGCTTTTTCACCTGGATAAACCAGCCAGTATTCTTTAACGCCGCTTTCTTGATATACTTGGTATTTAAGCTGCATCTCTTTTTTGGAATTACCCTTTGATAATATTTCGATAATCCAATCGGGTGAACCTAAACAGCCTTTACTGTCGATTTTAGTTTTATCGCAAATGACGCAGAGATCAGGCTGAACGACAGAATAAATATCATTATTCACGACGATGGATTTTCTTCGGTCGTATAAGCGAACGTCAAAAGGCGCTGCGAAAGCGCGACATTCTTTGTTTTTAAAAAAAATAAATAACGCGCCACTTAAACGCCAAGAGATACTCTGATGTTCAGAGCTGGGAGCAGGGCTCATGGCCATAATTTTGCCTTTAATCAGCTCAATGGCATCATCAAATTGCCAGGATAAATAATCAGCGTACGTGTAAATGCCATTTAAATCGAGTTGTGATAAATCGGTTGTTTTAGACATACATCCCCTTGCGGATAGCTGTTAATTGATAGCGTCAGGCACAGAAGTTAAAGCTCAAAATCTTTCTGGATAAGTGTAACATTTTTAGTCTCTTTTGCCGTTTTGATCATGTGCGGTTGTGCGATGGTTTCAAGTAACTTAGAATCGTCCGGTTTTTTTTAAAATCAAAAGATATAGGCCTACTTCCATGTCAAAATCCAGTCAGTTTTTCGAGCATATTCTCACGCATTATCGGGGAATATTTGCTACCCTCATTCTGTTGCCCCTGTCTACACTCTATACCGCTTATACAACGGTGCGTAATGGGTTGGTGTTTAAGATGAGAAGTGCGCCCGCGAAACATGATCAAAAGGTACAGAAAATCATTGATCAGATAGAAGATTGGAAGCAGGGCGGATGTACTCAAAGATTATGCACTGCACGTTCTGGCTGGAAGACGATGAGTGAGTTAGTGCCTAAATACAAATTAACCCATCGTAATATTGATATTGGACTTTACGACATACTTGAAATCTCAGAGCAAAACAGCACAGTCAGGGTTGAGCCGTTAGCGACGATGGGACAAATTTCACGTAATCTGATCTCCAAAGGTTGGACATTGGCGGTAGTGCCTGAGTTGGATAGCTTAACGGTAGGCGGCTTGATTATGGGCTTTGGCATCGAGTCCAGCAGTCATAAATACGGTCTGTTTCAATCAATCTGTGTTTCTCTGGATCTGGTGACCGCTGAAGGGAAATGTGTTCGGTGTAGTCCGACAGAAAATGCCGATCTGTTTTATCAGGTGCCTTGGAGTCATGGCACGCTGGGCTTTATTGTCGCCGCAGAATTAAAAATTGTTCCCGCTAAAAAATATATCAAAGTACATTATGAGCCGGTCTTTAGTCTTGATCAGATGACAACCGTCTTTGAAGCGGCCTCTAGAAATACCGAAGAAAATGATTTTGTAGAAGGTCTGGTTTATAGTCGTGATAAGGCTGTTATCATGACGGGTGTATTTACAGATACTATAGAATCAGATGGGGTCTATAATCCGATTGGACGATGGTATAAGCCCTGGTTTTATAAGCATGTAGAAACCTATTTGCAAAAGGACAGTGGTGCTATCGAATACATTCCTTTACGGGATTATTATCATCGCCATACCCGTAGTTATTTCTGGACCATGGAAGAAATCATTCCTTTTGGAAATAACCCGCTGTTTAGAACCTTGTTAGGTTGGGCGTTACCCCCCAGTATTGAGTTACTGAAATATACCGAAACAGAAACGACCCGCAGATTAAGAGAGAAGTTTCATGTCGTGCAAGACATGCTGATGCCCATTGGCTATTTGAAACAATCCATCCAGTATTTTGATGATTATTTTAATCTTTATCCTTTATGGCTATCACCTATGGCTGTTTTGGATAATGCACAGCAGCAAGGTTTTGTTCATCCACTCAGAAAGAATGACGGCACAGTGGATGAAATGTACGTGGATATTGGGGCTTATGGTACACCCGTTAAAAAGGACTTTGATAATAACCGGGCCTTACCTTTACTTGAGCAGTTTGTTTTGGATCATCACGGCTACCAGGCCTTGTATGCAAAAACGATGTTGAGTAGAGACGATTTTAGACGCATGTTTGATCACACTGATTATGACCGCTTGCGAGATCAATTGCCGTTGTGTAAGCAAGCCTTTGAAGAGGTTTATGAAAAAGTATCTTCAAAAGGCAGGGTATCGCCAGTTGAGATGAGGAAGCTTATTGGCCAACGGTCAACTTTGACTAACGCATAATGACTAAACACTACTTATTAGCTACAGAGAACCCTACCGTGCCATAAAACTCATTGCCGGAGTTGGTTTCTGGTACACCCACACCAAAGTAAACCTGTGCTATAGGGTGAACGCGTATCCAGGTATTGAATACAGCGCCCGAGAGGTTGTTGTTACCACTAAAATAATCCGCCTGAAGTGTTAGCAGGTTCTCTAACACTTCAATGTTAAAGCCGCCCGTGTAGCCAAGATAGTCTGTGGTCGTGGAGAGGGCTTTATTGACCCAATAGGGCCCGACATGGAGGTTAATTTGTCTGGAGGGTTGGTAAACGGCAAGCGCATAGTCAGCGTTATGGAGTTGTCTGGGGTTGTTGGAATGGGGGATAGTGGTACCGTTTTGAGCGCCGAAAACAGCCTGAAAGTCTTCGCTAACAATGAAAGTCTTAGAAATATTAAAATAGGTGTCTGCCTGGTAATTCTGGGCTCCACCACCAACCAGAGGAATATTATAAGAAGCTAGCTGAAAGTCCCAACCATTAATGGCTGAGTAGTCTAGGGTAATATTTTCATACAAGGTATTTTGGTAGGTCTGGTTAGGTACGTGGTAATAGTTGAGCTCATTAGTGAGTGTCCAGACATCCTCAATCTGGTTTGGGTTAGTACGTAATTTAATTTTGGCTTTCCCTTTACCTTTTGCATGAGTGTTGAAAGGGATGCTGGAGAGAAGGAGTATTAAAATTGGCAGGTGCTTCATTGAGCGGTGGCTTTTTTGTACTGATCAAGAGTGATGTTAAAGGGCCTTATTGTACAGGGTTTTAAATTGAGAATTACTATCCTTTCATAGGTTTAATACATTCTGGGATAGTTGAATTCCTTACTAATCTTTAAAGACTATTCCCACAGTGACCACTGATTTAATAATAAAACATTCGCGGCAATCAGTGCATTTGCTACGCCATGGGCAACAATAGCATCAGAAAGATAACCTCTTCGATACAGCGCTATGGCAAATGCCATTCCAGCCAGTATGCCTGCCACCCAACGTCCATGCATTAATCCAAACATAACAGAAGAGACAATAAAGGAAATCCAGGTAAAGTGGACTACTGAGCTTTTTTCAAAATCAGGTATAAAGTAGCGTAGCAAATAACCGCGAAAAGCAAATTCTTCTACAATTGGAATAACAATGACGGAACCCATTACACGAAAAAACAGCCAGGTAATCATGAACCAGTTTGATAGTTTTGATAAGTGATCTGGGAGACTGTTGCTTTTATCGGTTGTTGAGGGTTCAAGCAATATCCACATTATGAAAACAGCTACACCGATCATAACTGCTTGCCATGACCAACCCCAATTGAGTGTTCGATAAGCGGGACGGCAATACCATAATACGGCAGCACAAATGCCAATACGTAATGGATAAAATGTTTCGAAGCCTGCCGAGAGCGCTGAACTAATCATTAACAAACCCATCATTACCAAAAAGGGGATAAGTAATGCGGTATTTAAAGAGGGCGTCAGTGATATTTTTCGATTTGTTTTTTTTCTGGCAAATATAAAATGAGCCAGTGTTATGAGGGCAATTGCAATAAGTGTAAAATTGATCCAACCTGCTTGTGAGTGTAATCCACCCATAGCAATGTTTCGGGAAACATATTCTCCAAAAATGATCATCGATACAATTCTAATCAGATTGGCAATCCAAATTGCCACAATACCTACAGGAAAAAGTAAAAATACATGAGGAAATTTTAAGTGCTTGTGGAATAGCCAGATATACAGCGCAGTAAAAACAGTGATCATGACCATGCCTTCATAGCCTGAACAACCGGGAGAAATTTCTATCTCAAATAATTTTAATCCCAATATCTTGCCATCAAAGTTATAACTGACAAATGGGAAGAACAAAAGTAGTATTTCATGGGCATATTTTATTGAAACATCTGCAACTGGAGCTCCAATTTTGTCTGACATTAAAACTGCTAGCCAGATTATTGTTGCAGTTAGTACTGCCATCAACATTGCCCGATATTCGGAGAGAAACAGTTGTATCCAAAAAGATTTGGGTGCAAAAGTGAGTAGCCAGGAAAGAAATGTAAAGCCAGCCAAAGCAAACCAAACGGCAAACCATTTTGCCTCTAGGTTAAGAGATAGACCAAACGATGGGATGATATTAGAACTGGAGTCAGGGAGAATCAGGCTGGTATAAAGTACGAGTAGAGCAAAAGTTAATAATTGAATGACTAGCCATTTTGTCCAGGTATGTTCAGTGTTTTTGAGAGACTGGAATATTTCTAAAATACGAGGGCTAATCAAAAGGAAAAATGCTGCAACAAAGGAAACCAAAAACTTAAGCAGTGAAGAGGCAAAACTACTCAAGCGAATGAAGGTATTTTCACTGTTTTTAAGCTCTTCCACATGAAAATCAAAAAGCCCAGTCAAGCTGACTATTTCGATTAATAGAAGTAAAAAAACAAAGCTCAAACGTAGATAATAAGTAAGAGATTGGTTAGAAGTAAACAATGTTGGCATTTGCTATTTAAATTAATTTGACGGCGGTACTGTTAATCTTGCCATAAATAAACAGCTTATCTCAAGTTCTATTAGCAAATACATGGATATTTTAACAAAGCATTATTGACTTTGATTGAAATAAGTCTATTATTTATCAAGGGTAGAAGTTCAATCTATGGCTATTTCTTTATTCCTCGATGCTTACTTTTTTGTGTTTGTTTATTCTTTATTGGTTCAATCAATAAACAGTAAATTTGAACATCGAGTAATAATGATTTTTTCCAACAAGAAGGTGCGACTATGAAGATAAAACAAAAATTTTTAACCGTTACAATGCTGGCTGTACTTCTCTTTAGTGCTAATAATGTTTGGGCAGCAGTATGTAATACACTTGTTTGTCCACCAGCTCCTGAGATAGATGCAGCTTCAGGTACAGCTGCTATCGCGCTTCTAACTGGCGTAGTTCTCTATATTAGAAAAAGAGCTAAGTCAAATAGTTCTAAATCAGAAGAGTAGTGTTTTTGGGAGGGCGATTGGAGAATTTCATCTCTGGTGTTAATTCATTAATTCAATCGCTCTCCTTAATTAAAATAAATCAATAAACTTCCTAACAGATACAATTCCCAATTTAAAACTTTAGGCTTTAACTGCTCTCGCTCCCGCCAATGAGCCTAAATTCCATCAGTTGTTGCCAGTTATCAAAATGCATAAACTGTAGTAGCGTGCGTAAGTTTTTGAAGAAAGTGCTGCGTATATGCTCAACTCGGTTTAAGCCCATTTGTTTTCTACCGCTCCGTATTTTAGGTGATTTGCTTTATCCAGCGCCTGCTTTATAATTCACCGTTAATCAGTATATATAATAAGTATAAGTTCTCCATTGATGCCATCATAGATAATGGGCTAGTCCCTGTTATCTTTATTGATACACTACATTCTTAAATAATTCATGAATCCAACAAAATTCGCCATTACATTTGCTTGTTACAATCAAGTTGACTATACCCGTCAATGTGTGGATAGCATGATTAAGCACGGGCTTGATTTGAGTCGCCTGGTTGTCGTGGATAATGGATCTACGGATGAAACGCGCAGTTATCTTGAATCCTTACCGCTAGGCGGGCGTATTTTTAATCAAGCCAATTTAGGATGTGGTGTCGCCTGGAATCAAGGCGCTTTAGCTTTACAGGCGGAGTGGACGATTATTATGAATAATGACGTTTTGGTCTCAAAAGGCTGGATTGAGAACTTAATTACTGCTGCCGAACAAAAAGGTTTAAAGATTATTTCCCCTTCATTAATAGAAGGGCCGCTTGATTATGATTTCGACGCGTTTGCCGATGAGTCCACTATTAAAATGATGTCGGCCTTACGTCTAGGTGCGCGTCACGCGGTTTGTTTGGCGGTGCATCAATCCGTGTGGATGGACATTGGTTATTTTCAACCGATTCCTAAATTGTTGGGCTATGAAGATTCGATGTTTTTCCATGAGGCAGATAAAGCCCATATCCCTACCGGTATGACTGGGGCATCCTGGTTGCATCATTATGGTTCTATTACTCAAACGGCGATGAAGCAAGAACGCGGCTTGTCTCAGAAAGACGGATTAGGCTATCGCTATAATTATAGATTGTTACAACAAAGCTGGTTAGAGCGAAAACTTAAAAAAATAAAACGTGTCCGGCAGCAAAAACGGTGGTGTCAACAGGAGATAGCGGAGTTTGGTCAGTCTATGCACGGTAAAAGAGAGCAGGGCGCTTTTGTTTGGGAATAGAGTCTCATTTATTTTTTATTATTTTAATAGTCATTTAATAAGTCATGCTTAGCGTCATTATCATTACAAAAAATGAAGCCGTTCATATCGGTCGTTGTTTGGAATCGATTGTTTGGGCGGATGAAATTATTGTACTGGATTCAGGAAGTGACGATGATACTGTGGCAATTTGTCGACGTTATACGGATCATGTCTATGAAACCGATTGGCCTGGGTTTGGTCTTCAAAAACAGCGTGCTTTAGATAAAACAACCGGTGACTGGGTTTTATCGATTGATGCGGATGAAGTGGTTACGGCAGAGTTACGCGCAGAAATTGAGCGAGTGATGCAAGAAAACAAACTTCAGGCTTATGAGATTCCTCGATTATCCAGTTATTGTGGTAGGCAGATGCGACACGGTGGCTGGTGGCCTGATTATGTTTTAAGATTATTTCGTCGTGATATTGGCCGTTTTTCTGAGGCAGTTGTCCATGAGAAAGTGCTTGTTGAAGGAAAAGTAGGGCAGTTAGTGTCCCCTTTTCATCATGAGACGGCAGTCAATCTGGAAGAAATCCTGGATAAGGTTAATAGCTATTCTTCCTTAGGGGCTCAGATGCTACATGAGAAAGGGGTTCGCTCTTCAGTTAGCAAAGCGGTTTTAAAAGCGCTTTGGATGTTTAATCGAACGTATTGGCTTAAGGCTGCCTTTTTGGACGGTCGTCAAGGTTTGATGCTGGCTGTTTCTAATGCCGAAGTCACTTATTATAAGTATCTAAAGCTCTTGGAATTACAGGATAAATGATTTTCTTTGGCTTACTTCGATAAGCTATTCTACTCGCGTTTCCACTATTTTTTATTTTTATGACTCTGCCCTGTTTTTTATCAAATCCTCCGACGATTACGCGGTACTCAACACCGTTGCCGGTCGAGAACCCCTTATTTTCAATAGTTATACCGAGTTGGAATAATGCAGAGTTTTTAAAAATGTGTGTGGCGAGTTTACGGAAAAACTCCCGCTATCAGCATCAGATTATTATTCATCTCAATGAAAGTATTGACGGGTCAAAGGCGTGGGTTGAGCAAAATAATCTGGATTATAGTTATTCAGAAACGAATATTGGTATTTGCTATGCGATGAATATCGCCAGAACCTTGGCAAAAACAGAGTATCTGGTTTATTTTAACGATGATATGTATGCTTGTCCTGATTGGGATTATTGGCTGTATGAAGAAATCAAAAAGCAAAACACCCGTTTCTTCTTTTTATCAGCAACCATGATAGAGCCCCGGGAAACCGGTAATCCCTGTGTTATCGCACCTTTTGATTTTGGCAATGATCCCCGTGATTTTGATGAGGCCAGATTATTACAGGATTTTGAGCACTTAGAAAAAGCGGATTGGCAGGGTTCAACCTGGCCACCTTCGGTGGTAACTACGTTGTTATGGGATATGGTAGGAGGGTATAGTGCCGAGTTTTCACCGGGCATGTATTCTGATCCTGATTTTGCGATGAAGTTGTGGCATGTCGGGGTGCGGCAGTTTAAGGGGGTAGGTAAAAGCCGCGTTTATCATTTTATGTCTAAGTCCACGGGTAAATTAATCTTTAAAGCCAACGGCTCGCGGATGTTTTTGAATAAATGGGGTATCAGCACTAAAGTGTTTGTCCGCAATTATTTGTTACGCGGTGAGCAATGGCTTGATGAATTAAACCCACCTGTGCCAAGTTTAAGGTTAAAATTTGCTCTTTTGCTAAATCAGATCAAACGCCGCTTGGGTTAACACCGGAATAGACTATGAAAAAAAACTCTCTCGATATTTACAAGCGGCTGCTGGTTTACGTCAAGCCTTACACGGGCTTATTTGCCATTAGTATTTTTGGTTTTCTGTTGTACTCAGGTACACAAACACTCTTTGCGGCTTTAATTAAACATATTATTGATACCTTACAAACCGAAACCCGAGAGGGCATGAATTATCTGCCGCTCTTATTCAGTGGCTTAATTATTATTCATGGTATTGGCGCTTATATCGGCAACTATTTTTTAGCGAAGGTTTCCGTGAATGTTGTGCATGCTTTGCGCTGTGAGATTTTTAATCAATATACCCGCTTACCTACCGCCTATTTTGATTCTAATAATAGCGGTTATATGATCTCAAGAATCACCAATAATGTCGGGCAGGTGACGCAGGCGGTCACTGATGCAGTACGCACCTTTGTACGTGAAGGCTTTACTGCAATAGGCCTGCTGATTTATTTATTTTATTCAAACTGGATGTTATCGCTGGTGTTTGTCGCGATTACGCCCATCATCGTAATTCTGGTAAGTTATGTCAGTAAACGTCTGCGTGCGATTAGTAAAAAAATACAGGAATCAATCGGTGATATGACGCACATTACTTCAGAATTAGTCGGTGGTCACCGGGTCGTAAGAAGTTATGGGGGTGAAGAATATGAGCGTCAACGCTTTTTGGCGAGCAGTTTATATAATCGTCGCCAATCATTAAAATTGTCAACAACGATGGCGATTCATAGTCCCATTATGCAATTTATTATCGCGATTGCCTTGTCATTTTTGATGTATATGGCGTTGTTTTTTATGAAACAATCTAGTGTTGGTGAGTTTGTTGGGTATTTGACAGCGGCGTTTTTATTACCTAAGCCGATTAGAAGTTTGAGTGATTCAAACAGTGATATTCAAAAAGGCATTGTGGCTGCAGAATCGTTATTTGAAATCCTGGATGAACCAGGTGAAGTGGATGAGGGGAGTTATCAGGCTGAAAGATGTGAAGGCTTGTTAGAGTTTAGAAACTTGACTTTTCAATACTCAACAGCCAGTGAGCCTGCGCTGATTGATATTAATTTTACCGCACAACCCGGACAAACGGTTGCCTTGGTAGGAGCCTCAGGTGGAGGTAAAAGTACCTTGGCTAATTTAGTGTCACGTTTTTATCCTCATGATAGCGGGCAGATTTTATTGGATGGGGTAGAAATCAATGATTATCAATTGGCTAATTTAAGGCAGCAGATTGCGTTGGTCAATCAACAGGTTACTTTGTTCAATGACACCATTGCCAATAATATTGCATACGGCACTTTGGTTACTGCGTCTCGTGATCAGATTGAGGCCGCTGCAACAGATGCTTATGCAATGGAGTTTGTCTCTAAATTAGATCAAGGACTGGATACTGAAATTGGTGAAAATGGGGTTAAGTTATCGGGTGGACAACGGCAGCGTTTAGCTTTGGCGCGTGCATTATTAAAGGATGCGCCTATTTTGATATTGGATGAAGCAACTTCCGCCCTGGATACCGAATCAGAACGTTATATTCAAGCTGCGTTGCAGAAAGTAATGCGTAATAGAACCACGTTAGTTATTGCACATCGTTTATCGACGATTGAAAGTGCGGATGTCATTTTAGTGATTGATCATGGACGTATTGTTGAAAGAGGATCACATAAAGAACTGTTGGCAAAGAATGGCGCTTATGCGCGTTTACATTCTATGCAGTTTAAAGAACACGGTTCAGTTGACGAATGATCATCATAATTAAAGTAGGAGGTTGGAGTGAAGTCATTTGTTGCTGAACTTAAAGAGCATCAGGCGGTAATGGCCTGTTTAATGGATTGTGCTGTTGCTATAGAGACGTCAGCGGAGCTGTTGATTGAAACATTAAATCAGGGTGGGAAGATAATCTTCTGTGGCAATGGTGGTAGCGCGGCAGATTGTCAGCATATTGCAGCGGAGTTAGTGGTGCAATATCAAAAAAATCGTCAAGCGTTAGCCGCGCTTGCGTTGACTACAGATACCTCTATCTTAACAGCGCACAGTAATGATTTTGGTTTTGAAACGGTTTATGCGCGGCAGATTGAAGCAATTGCCAATGAAAAAGATTGTTTGGTGGCTATTTCAACTTCAGGACGGAGTAAGAATATTTTAAAAGCAGTTGAGGCTGCCAGAGCAAAAGGGATGGCGATTATTGGTTTAACGGGCGCTGACGGAGGAGAGTTAAGTCAGTGTGTGACACATTCGATTAATGTGCCGTCTAAAGTGACGGCAAGAATTCAAGAAGCGCATATTTTAGTAGGTCACTGGTGGTGTGGTGTGATTGAGGAGTCTTTAAGTGTTAATTAAAACGCCTGAGTTTAGTTCAGCCCGGATTATTGTTATAGGCGATGTTATGTTAGACCGGTATTGGTCAGGGCAGGCGTCGCGTATTTCTCCTGAAGCGCCTGTCCCGGTCGTAAAGGTGAAAGAGATTGAGGACAGAATTGGTGGTGCTGGTAACGTAGCGCTTAATATTGCAAAGTTAGGTGGCAAGGTCACTCTATTGGGGGTGGTTGGCGATGATGCTGAGGCTAAGATATTAAAGGATTTGCTGGAAGCGCAAGACGTTGTTTGTGATTTTATTGTTGAGCCATTGTTGCGTAGTATTTGTAAGTTACGCATTATGGCGCAGCATCAGCAATTAATTCGTTTGGATTTTGAAGAAACGCCGATTAAGTTTGATCGTGATGCCCTAAAGGCAGCTTTACTCAGGCATCTTCCTGATAATAATGTGGTGGTGTTTTCTGATTATGGTAAAGGCACCTTAGCGGATGTGGCCGATTATATTAGCTTAGCTAAACAGGCAAAGACTCAGGTATTGGTTGATCCTAAAAGTGCCGATTATCAGTGTTATGCTCAGGCTGATTTAATAACGCCTAATTTGGCTGAGTTAAAGGCGGTGGTGGGGGCGACTGAAAATGAGCAGCAACTCATAGAAAAAGGCCAGGCATTGTTGGACAAATATCAACTACAGACGTTGTTATTGACGCGAGGTGAAGCGGGTATGACGCTGATTCAGCGTGATCAAGTGCATTCTTTGCCTGCTCAGGCAAAAGATGTCTTTGATGTTACCGGGGCGGGTGATACGGTAATTGCTGTGATGGCGCTGGGGGTTTCATTGGCGATGCCATTGATTGAAGCTATGTATCTGGCCAATTTATCGGGGGGCATTGTGGTCGGTAAGTTGGGCACCTCAACCGTTTCTTTGCAGGAGTTGACGCGCGCAATGCATGGAGCAAAAGATACTTTGTACGGTGTGGTTAATGAAGATGAGCTAGTAACACTATTCGCCAGAGCAAAAGCGCATGATGAAAAAATTATTATGACGAATGGTTGTTTTGATTTATTGCACGCAGGGCATGTCGCTTATTTAGAGCAGGCAAAAGCCTTGGGTGATCGTTTATGTGTGGCGGTTAATTCAGATGCCTCTGTAAAAATACTGAAGGGTGAATCTCGTCCCATTAATGGGTTGCAGGAGCGGATGACGGTATTGGCTGCTCTTGCGTGTGTGGACTGGGTCGTGCCTTTTGAAGAAGAAACGCCCGAACGAATTTATTGTAAGTTGTTACCTGATGTCCTGGTCAAGGGTGGCGATTATTCAGCGGATCAAGTGGTGGGTGGCGATTGTGTGATTAAAGTCGGAGGTGAGGTCAAGATATTACAGTTTGTAGATGGGCAATCAACAACAGCGATGATTAATAAGGCAAGAGGTTCAGAATGATTATTGTGACAGGCGGTGCCGGTTTTATAGGCAGTAATATAATTCGCGCGCTTAATTTGCGTGGAGAAAATAATATCTTGCTGGTCGATCATTTGGTTAATGGTCGCAAGATGCACAACATAGCCGACTTGAATATAGCGGATTATATCGATAAAACTGAATTTATCGAGCGAATAGACACTCCAGGATTTTTAGACGGAGTGCAAGCCGTGTTTCATCAGGGGGCCTGTTCGGCAACGACAGAATGGGATGGGCAATTTGTGATGAAGAATAATTATGATTATTCAAAGCGCATATTGCATCGTTGTATTGAAAAAAATATTTCCTTTATCTATGCTTCATCGGCATCAGTGTATGGGAGTGGCGAGCAGGGGTTTAGTGTTGATCGTCGCTGTGAGCAGCCTATTAACATGTACGCCTATTCAAAATTTCAGTTTGATCAATATGTGCGTCGCTTATTACCTATAACAACCAGTCCGATAGTCGGTTTTAGATATTTTAATGTGTACGGGCCCAGGGAGCAGCATAAAGGTTCGATGAGTAGTACAGCATTTCATTTTAATCGCCAAGTAACTGAGGATAAAGTTGCGAAATTGTTTGCCGGTTATGATGGGATGGCTAATGGCGAGCATCGGCGGGACTTTGTTTATGTGGATGATGTAGTGGATGTGAATTTGTGGTTTTTTGATCATCCAGAGCAGCGAGGCATTTTTAATGTCGGAACGGGTAAGGCTGAGACTTTTAATGCGGTGGCAGAAGCTGTGATTGCCTGGCATAAAGAAGGAAGTATTGAATATATTCCTTTTCCTGAGCATCTTAAAGGGGCATATCAAAGTTATACCCAAGCTGATTTATCAGATTTAAGGCGGGCTGGTTACGAGAAAGAGTTTTTATCAGTTAATCAAGGTGTTGAACGATATCTGGATTGGTTGAATTCAAGCATAAGGTAAAATAATGCATCAACATGCTTGACTAAAAGATACAGGGCTGTATAATTTGCTGCTCTTTCGGGGTAAGCCCTGGGGGTGCAGGAAGCGGGAGGCTTCAATTTGATCTTATGCTTTATGATAAGGAATCAAATTAACTGTTGACATTTTGGCTGGATGAGTTAGAATGGTCGGCTTCGTCGGGGTCTGGTAGTTTTGATCTCTTCGGAACTGAAAAATAAAAGTCAACAGGGTGTTGACAAGCTGAGTGGCTTCTGTATAATAAGCAGGCTCAACGGGACATAAGTTCCACGCTCTTTAAAAATTCGATCAAAATAATTTGTGTGGGTGCTTGTGGCGATTGTTAGTTATGTTAACAAATAATCGACACAAGAACAACACGTAAAAAGTAATTTTAACGTTTAATTCTATAGTCG
>CAIPPE010000069.1 GCA_903866825.1 uncultured Methylococcaceae bacterium | reverse complement strand
CCAGGCGAACTTTCTTCGAAAACTTACGTACGCTACTGCAATTTATCCCTTTTGATAACTGGCAACATCTGATGCAATTTATGCTAAATGGCGGGATCGAATCACCAGTTAAAACCTAAGGCTTTAAATTGGGAATTGCTGACTTTACTTACTGAGTCTACCCGATATGAGAGATTCGATTATAGAAGGGCTGGCAACGCCTGTAGAGGAATACAGCAAAGAACTTGATTGGTAAACAAGGAAGTTATCGACACCAAGTTTTACTGTTACTAATTTTTTGTGCTTGCTTTAATGCACCTCTACACAAACCACCTAAGCTACAGTGCGAGTCTTCAAAAGATGAGTACTTTTCTCGATACTAATCAGCGGTTCATTCTACTAATGAGTATGCTTCTTCAGATATATTTTTAAATACCTTTATATTTTTCTGGTTTATCCTATATGGTAGTACCTAGGTTTTAGAAAAAGGTGAGTTTATAACCTACGTTATTACGCGCCTTAATCTTGTGTACCCCGTGTCTTCATTGTTATTCGGGAAGCCTAAAGCTTCAGTCAGTAGGACTAAATATCCTCGGCAGTCTTATTCATACCGTCCCCCAATAACAATAAATATTTAATAACTGACAGTCATTGTAAAAGTTTTGAAGCTAAAGCCTATAAGTATAACTACCTATATGATGACCAGCACATTTAGTATAAGGTACACAACGATAACAGCTGGATTTCCTGGGAAGCTTGTGAAATCCATCGATAACAGCTGGATTTCCTGGGAAGCTAATGAATAAGCATTCATAATCTCATAAGTTAGTGGACTTCTTTGAGGTGGGCGGGGAATATCCTGATTAAGTAATTAGCCATTATTTCTTTGAGCTTGCTTGAAATAGTTCTGATGATCCCTAATATCAGCGTTAACTTAAATCTTTTTAAAAGGTAATTACAATGCGGATGGACAAATTAACCAGCAAATTTCAGGCTGCAATAGCTGATGCACAAAGTTTGGCCTTGGGAAAAGACCATCAATTTATAGAGCCGGCCCATTTAATGACCGCTCTGTTAGACCAGGAAGGCGGTACTATCAAACCGTTATTAGCTCAACTAGGCGTTAACACTCAGTTATTGCGGACTGAATTGGTTAAAGAGTTAGCCAGGATAGCTACGGTAAGCGGTTCAGGTGGTGACGTTCAGGTCTCCAATGAATTATCCAGGCTGCTTAACTTAACCGATAAACTGGCTCAAAAACGTAATGATAAATTCATTTCAAGTGAACTATTTCTGTTAGCCGCTTGTGAAGAAAAGGGCTTTTTAAATGAGCTCTTTAAAAAATCAGGACTCAATAAGAAATTAGTCGAAACCGCTATTGATAAAATGCGTGGCGGTGAAGCAGTTGATGATCCAAACGCTGAAGATCAACGCCAAGCTTTAAAAAAATATACTATCGATCTAACTGAGCGTGCCGAACAAGGCAAGTTAGATCCCGTGATTGGTCGTGATGATGAGATTCGCAGAACTATTCAGGTGCTACAACGCCGCACAAAAAATAATCCTGTGCTCATTGGTGAGCCAGGGGTGGGTAAAACGGCGATTGTTGAAGGTTTGGCACAGCGAATTGTGAATGGTGAAGTGCCTGAAGGGATTAAAGGTAAGCAAGTACTCTCGTTAGATATGGCGGCTTTGATTGCGGGTGCTAAGTTTCGGGGTGAATTTGAAGAACGTCTCAAAGCAGTTTTAAATGATCTTGCCAAGCAAGAAGGCCAAGTAATTCTGTTTATTGATGAATTGCATACCATGGTAGGTGCAGGTAAAGCTGAAGGTGCAATGGATGCCGGCAATATGTTAAAACCTGCTCTGGCACGGGGTGAATTACATTGCGTTGGCGCAACAACGTTAGATGAATACCGCAAATATATTGAAAAAGATGCCGCGTTAGAACGACGCTTTCAAAAAGTGATGGTAGATGAGCCTTCAGTTGAAGATACTATCGCCATTTTACGGGGGTTAAAAGAAAAGTATGAGGTTCATCACGGGGTAGTTATTACAGACCCTGCCATTGTGGCCGCTGCAACCTTATCTTACCGTTATATTGCTGATCGACAATTACCCGACAAGGCGATCGATTTAATTGATGAAGCGGCTAGTCGGATTCGTATGGAGATTGATTCTAAGCCTGAAGAAATGGATCGATTATTTCGAAGGTTGATCCAATTAAAAATGGAACAGGTAGCCTTAAAAAAAGAAACTGATGCAGCGTCTAAAAAACGCCTGGAAAGTCTAGAAGAAGATATTGCTACACTAGAAAAGGAATATTCTGATTTGGAAGAAATCTGGAAGTCAGAAAAAGCTATGTTTCAAGGCTCTGCGACCATTAAAGAAAAGCTTGAACATGCAAAAACAGAATTGGAGGCAGCGAGTCGTGCAAATGATTTAGGGCGTATGTCCGAGTTAAAATTTGGCATTATTCCTGAGTTAGAAAAGCAGTTAACGTTGTCTTCTTCTACAGAAACTCAAAAGATGACTTTGTTACGCAATAAAGTAACTGATGAAGAAATTGCCGAAGTCGTTTCAAAATGGACAGGTATCCCAGTTTCTAAAATGATGGAAGGCGAACGGGATAAACTATTACGCATGGAAGATTATTTAAGACAGCGTGTTGTGGGTCAAGATGAAGCGCTTAAAGCGGTAAGTAATGCGATACGTCGCTCCAGAGCCGGTTTATCTGATCCTAATCGTCCGAATGGTTCGTTTTTGTTCTTGGGACCAACTGGGGTGGGCAAGACTGAACTCTGCAAAGCCTTGGCAGAGTTTATGTTTGATACGCCGGATGCAATGGTGCGTATTGATATGTCCGAGTTTATGGAAAAGCATTCAGTCGCTCGCTTGATAGGTGCGCCTCCGGGGTATGTGGGTTATGAAGAAGGCGGGTATCTGACTGAACTTGTCAGACGTAAACCGTATTCAGTCATTCTAATGGATGAGATTGAAAAAGCCCACCCTGACGTGTTTAATATTTTGCTGCAAGTACTGGATGATGGACGTTTAACCGATGGTCAAGGTAGAACGGTTGACTTTAGAAATACAGTGGTTGTGATGACCTCAAACATTGGTTCTGACATTATTCAGGAACTAGCCGGTGAAGCGCTATATCCGGTCATGAAAGCGGCGGTTATGGAAAGAGTGGGGCAGCATTTTAGGCCGGAATTTATCAATCGTATTGACGAGGCAGTTGTGTTTCATCCCTTGGCGCGTGAACAAATTAGAGCCATTTCAGCGATTCAAATTGAATTTCTTCGTGATCGTTTGCAGGCAAAAGAGATTGGTTTTGACATCAGTTCAGAAGCCTTGGATATATTGGGAGAAGCCGGCTTTGATCCTGTTTATGGGGCAAGACCAATGAAAAGAGCGATTCAGCAACTCTTGGAAAACCCGTTATCGCAAGAGCTTCTGGCGGGCCATTTTGTGGCGGGTGATATTATTGTTGTAACTGTTAACGCAGAGGGGTTAAAGTTTACAAAGGCCTAAGTTTTATGGTTAGAGGCGTAGTCATCAATACGCCTCTAACCTGGCTTAATATTGTTTGTTAGCGTTACTTCAAATTACCTGCGTGCAGACCACATTCTTTTTTACCTGATTCCCACCACCACCGGCCGACACGTTCATGTTGATTGGGTAATGCGGTCCTGGTACACGGTTCACAGCCGATACTAATAAAGCCTTTTTCATGTAACTCGTTAAAAGGCACTTGATAGGCTTCGATATAATCCCACACCTGGGCAGAAGACCAGTTTAATAATGGATTAAACTTAATCAATGTACTTTCTGACGTTGAAAAAGTGGTGTCTATTTGTACTTCAGGGATATCTTGCCGCGTATCTAAACTTTGATCTTTACGTTGACCGGTGATCCATGCATCAACGTGAGCTAATTTGCGCGTTAAAGGTTCAACTTTACGAATACCACAGCATTCATGATGACCATCCTCATAAAAGCTGAACAAGCCTTTGGTTTTGACGAAACTATCGAGTTTATCCCGGTCTGGTGTTAATAGCTCTATGTCTATTTGATAATGCTTACGGACTTTTTCAATAAATCGGTACGTTTCTGGATGTAAACGACCTGTATCCAGAGAAAAGACCTGAACATCTTTTCTAATTTTAGTGGCCATATCAATCAGGATGACATCTTCCGCGCCACTAAAAGAAATAGCCACATTATCGTAGAGTTCCAGGGCTTTTTTAAGAATGGTTCGGGGATTCTTATTAGCCAACTCAGTTTGCAATGACTCAATATTTAAAGCTGTCATGGATATATTTATATTTAAGTCTGTGAGAAATAGCGCTTTAAGAATTCGTCAAAAGGAAGTTGTTCTTTCGATTCGAGTTCTTTTTGCTTGGCAATTGACTGTGCAGCCATCTGGGTAAATTCATTCGTCAGCTTATCGTCTAAGGCTGCTTGTCTAAAATATTGCGCATGTTCTGTAGATTTTTTAATAGCATATCGACTAAAAGGTAACTGAGTCTCGGACAGGCTGGACAAGATTCTTGCTGATGCCGTTAAACTCGGGTCTTCAACTAAAGCTTGTTGTTTTGCGAGTGCAGCAGTATAGGGTTTAGTATCATCTTCGTTGTCTAAAATTTCACAAATGGGTCGCATAGCTTCCAGTATTTGTGAAGCCCAGTCAGTGAGTAAAATTTTCTCATTGCCTCTATCAATTAATAGTCCTGGTTTTCGACCCTTATTGGCAACGGCTAATTGATTAGCGTTATTGACCTGGTGATCCAGATCAGAAATATGGGGGCTATCTTTTAACAGACAGGTCAGTAAAAGCGCTTCAATAAAACGCGCTTTAGCTTCATCTATGCCAATCGGGTTGAATAAATCCAAATCCAGAGAGCGCATTTCTATATAACGAACACCGCGCTTTTTAAGTGCAAGCGTTGGCTTTTCACCAGAGTTTATTATTTGTTTGGGGCGAATAGTGCTATAAAACTCGTTTTCAATTTGTAGGATATTACAATTGAGTTGCTGGTACTTGCCATCCACAATCACCCCTATTTTTTCATAGTCTGCATAGGGGGTTTCAATAGCCTGACTCAAACTATCAACGTAACCCGTCAAAGAGTTGTAATCGATTTTGAGATTCGCCTGGTTTTTACTCTTATACCCAATATCACTCATCCGCAATGAAGTGGCATAAGGATGATACAAAGTAGTTTGATCAAACCATTCAAATTGATTCATCAAATCCGGGCGACTTTTAAAGAAGTTTTTGCAAATAGCCGGTGATGCGCCGAACAAATAAAGAATTAACCAGCCGACACGCTGAAAGTTTCTGATCAGACCAAAATACGCTTCAGCCCTAAACTGCTCGATGTTAAGTGGGCTGTTTTCCTGCTGGTGTAATATCGGCCATAGGGATTCAGGGACCGAATAATTAAAATGAATACCCGCAATAGATTGCATGGTTCTGCCATAGCGGTGCCATAAACCATGACGATACACATGCTTCATGCGGCCAATATTAGAAGGGCCATATTCTGCAATAGGGATGCTTTCATCACCGTCGATTCCACAGGGCATACTCGCACCCAGCAGCATTTCGCCATCAAGGTGATCGTAAACAAATTGATGAATATGTTGTAAATAATCCAGACTATCGCAGATATTCTCGAACGGTGGAGTAATTAATTCAATTAGGGCCTCAGAATAATCTGTCGTTATAGTGGGATGAGTCAGTGCTGAACCCAGCGCAATGGGATGCGTTGTTTTTGCTATATGACCATCCTGCCCGATGCGTAGACTTTCTTTTTCAATGCCTTTAAATCCCCCGCAAAGTAGATGTTGACGATCATGTTCGAGGAGTTGATCAAGTCGCGTTGAAAGCTTATTCGTAAAATACGTCATAGAGTCGGCGTGTGTTCCCTGCAGTCCTGTATAATTGACCTATTATAAAGGGTTTAACTGATTGAAGAAATAATATCGTAGTATGAGAATTAAACAGTGAGTAATAGGCCTACTGAAATACTTAAGGCTGTTTTTGGCTATGATTGCTTTAGAGGCCAGCAACTGGCGGCTATTGAAACCGTATTATCAGGGCAGGACGCCTTAGTTTTAATGCCAACCGGAGGTGGTAAATCCTTATGTTATCAGATTCCTGCATTAATAAGACCGGGTGTAGGTATTGTTATTTCACCTTTGATTGCCCTAATGCAGGATCAAGTCAGCGCCTTACTTCAACTGGGTGTTAGAGCTGCCTTTTTAAACTCTACCTTAGCCCTTGATGATGTCCGTAATATTGAGCGGCAGTTATTAAATAATGAACTGGATTTGTTATACATTGCTCCAGAGAGATTAACATCAGCACGAACTTTAGCTTTATTTCAACGCATTAAAATAGCCTTGTTTGCAATTGATGAAGCGCATTGCGTGTCTCAATGGGGACATGATTTTAGAGTCGATTATTTACAACTCTCCTTGCTGCATGAGCAATTTCCAAGCATACCCCGGATTGCTTTAACGGCTACGGCAGATGAAAAAACCCGGCAAGAAATCATTCTACGCTTACGCTTAGAGCAAGCGCCGCTTTATCTTAGCGGGTTTGATCGTCCGAATATCCGTTATCGAATTGTGCAGAAACAAAATTCACGGCAACAATTAATCGATTTTATAAAAGCTGAACATGCAGGTGATGCCGGTATTGTTTATTGTCTATCCCGTAAAAAAGTTGATGAAACGGCGGAGTGGTTAAGATCAAAAGGAATTAATGCTTTGGCTTATCATGCCGGCATGACCAATGACTTGCGCTATCGGCATCAACATCGATTTTTGATGGAAGAAGGTCTGGTCATTGTCGCTACCATTGCTTTTGGTATGGGCATTGATAAGCCTAATGTGCGTTTTGTTGCACATCTGGATTTGCCTAAAAGTGTTGAAGCGTATTATCAAGAAACCGGTAGGGCAGGGCGTGATGGTTTACCTGCGAATGCCTGGATGGCCTATGGTCTGCAAGATGTAATTACCTTAAGAAGAATGTTGGCTGATTCTAATGCCGATGAAGCCCATAAGCGTTTAGAACTGCATAAGCTGGATGCGATGCTGGCATTATGTGAGCAGGTGCATTGTCGACGTCAGGGCTTATTAAAATACTTTGGTGATGTGCTTGAGCAACCCTGTAATAATTGCGATACCTGTTTAGATACAGTAGAAACCTGGGATGGAACCCTGGTTGCACAACAGGCGTTGTCCTGTATTTACCGAACCGGGCAACGCTATGGTGTCGGTTATCTGATTGAAGTGTTACTGGGTAAAGTAACCGAACGAATTAAAAATGCTGCTCATGATAAGCTCTCAACCTTCGGTATCGGCAAAGATCTGGATGAGCAGCAATGGTCATCCGTGTTTAGACAGTTAGTGGCACGTAATTTGGTATCTGTTAATTTTGATCATTTTGGGGTTTTACACCTTACCGAGGGTTGTCGTCCCATTTTGCGTGGCGAACAACAACTGATGTTGCGTAAGGATATCAAGCCCGAGAAGAGTCGATTGGGTAAGAAAATCGTTGGTAAAGCGTTTAGTAAAACGGATATCAATAAGAATCTATGGGAAGCCTTACGATCTAAACGCCGCGAGATTGCAGATGATCAAGATGTGCCGCCCTATATCATTTTTAATGATGCCACACTAATGGCAATGGTCGAAACAAAACCAGCCAACTTGGTACAAATGGGATTACTCTCAGGGATCGGGGAACGAAAATTACTGCTTTATGGTGAAACTTTTTTAGGTGTCATAAAAGATATTACCGGCATTACAGCTGATAGTAAAATTCCAGAAACAGTTATTGAGTCTGCAGACTTATTCAAATTAGGCTTTACTGTTAAGCAGATTGCCCAGAAAAGAGCATTGAAGGAAGACACTATTTATACCCATCTTTCCCAAGCCCTAGAGCAGGGCATGGTAATACTGACTGATGTTTTAGACTTATCTGTGGCAGAAATAAACACTATTGAAGAAGCCATTTTAGCTTTGCCGGCTGAACAACAAAATGCACTACGGCCTGTTTATGATTTGTTTGATGGCCAATACAGTTATGGTATTTTGCGTTGTGTCAGAGCGAGTTTACAGTTTAAAACCTAATTCTTAACAACCCCGCTGTTGTGATGTACCATATCAAACAGATAAATAAATTAACTGGAGAAATAAATGGCTGTAAGTGTTGATGATTTCAAAAAGGCGCTACAACTGTGGGCAAGTGGTGTTACGGTAGTAACTACACAATCCGAGAAATTTGGCGTTCAAGGCATGACCGTGACAGCATTTTCAAGTGTTTCAGTTAATCCTCCCCAGGTTTTGGTGTGTATTAATCAGGCAGCTGATACCGGAGTAGGTATTCAGGAAAGTGAACATTTTGCAGTGAATGTGTTAACCGTTGATCAACAAGAAGTATCTAATCAGTTTGCGGGTGGTTGCAGTCAGCAAGAACGCTTTGACAATGTCAACTGGAGCGCGAGTGTAAATGGGGCTCCTGTTTTAAATGACAGCCTTATGTCTCTGTCTTGCAAGGTGGTTAATAAGGTTTTAGTGGGTACTCATTGGGTTATTATTGGTGAAGTTGAAGAATCGATCTGTCGTTCAAATGCGCCATTGTTATATTATTCTGGCGCTTATAGAAAACTAGCAGAAGTCTAGTTCACTCTTGATCACAGATAACATCACCTATCAAGATGTTATCTGTAACTCGCCCCCTTTTTTAATCAATTAGTATTAGCGTAAGGGTTCATTATATTAAGATTGTCGTTGGCCACTGAGCGGATATGGATATCCTGTTGAGGAAATGGGATGTTTATATTATGCTCACGTAAGGCTTTTTCTAGTCTTAGCAGAACAGCATGACTTACAGGTAATCTATTAGCCACTTCACCGACAAAAATTCGAATTGAGAATAAAAGCGCATTATCACCAAAGCCCACGATAAAAACACTGGGCGGTGGATCAGTCAGCACTAATGGTGTTGATAATACAGTTTCCATCATGACTCGATGCGCTAACTCAACGTCAGAGTCATAAGCAATACCCACAGGAATCACTACGCGCGTTATGGCATCGGATAAGCTCCAGTTGACTAGCTGGCTGGTAATAAAAGTTTTATTGGGTACGACATGTTCTTTTTGATCGGCATCGACCAAGGTCGTTGCACGCATTTGAATGCGACTGACTTTGCCAGTAATATCACCAATGGTAACGGTATCGCTCACACGTATGGGGCGTTCAAATAGCAAAATAATACCCGAAACCAGATTTGCAAAGATTTCTTGCAAACCAAAGCCCAAACCAACACTGAGCGCAGCCACTAACCATTGAACCTGAGACCAGCTTCCGCCTAATTCATTGGCTATACTAATAAAACCTATAGTAACCAGGGTATAGTTGGCTAATTGATTAACGGCATAACGGCTACCCGCTTCGATAGCCAAACGTCTAAATACAAGTACCTCCATGACACCTGAAAAATTTCTTACAGAAACTATAACAATAAACAGATATAGGCCAGCTATCAGCAGATGACTCAAGGTGATAGGTTCATAGCTTTTCTGATCATCGACTATAACGAGGTGTTGCCAGAGTACATAGTTATCCAGGAAAGAAAACGCAGGCAAAATATTTTTCCAGATAATCCAAAAGCCAACAATCAAACTTAAACTTACGAACAGGTTAAGTAAGCGGGTAGTTTGAGCATTTATTTTCGGAATATCAATGAGTTCTTGTGGCAGGTGTATGACAGGGTCTTCACCGCCTGATGGCGATTGCTTATCAATAATTTCCTGAGCTTTTCTTTTTTGAAGCGCGTTCTTTATGGCTAATTGCCGATTCACTAAAGTCAGCCAATGCACCACAATTTCATGGATAAAGACCGCTAAAAAAATGATTCGCATTGAGCTGATAATTTGCCCCTGTAGTTGCAGGGCACTTAAATAGTAACCCGCAATTGCAAAACCGATAAGAATTAGCGGGACCCCATAAATTGCAGGATACCAAACATATCGTAATTGAGTTATCCAACTTTTATTATCAATCTTTATATGGGTTTTTACCAGACCTGTTGTTGGATTAAGGAGTCTTCCCCAAAAAACAGCCATAGCAATCATGCTTAGGATGAATGCCAGACGCCCCAGGTTATCGCTGTAGACTGAATACTTTGATGTTGAGGTACTGGTAATAATAAATGTCGTTATGACCGCGACAAACCGTAGCCAATGTATTTGTTTTCGTAATAAGCTGATATTACTTTTTTGCCATTGGAAATACTTAAAAGCAATGCCGTCAATTGAAAACAAATGGTAAAAAAACTGTAGGAAGAGTAATGAGATTGAAGCCGTTTTTAAACCTTCACCTATCGCTCTAGTAAAATCGGCAACATGGATATTTTTATTTATTATCCAACCGAAATAATAGCTAATGAAAGGGATGGGTAAAACGACAATCAGTTTATAGGTTAAAGCCTGTAAAGTATGAAAGAAACTTTCAGAATATTCCCTCTTGGTATTATCAAAAATATCTGAAAGATGTTGTTTAGCCCAATTAGCGCTGATTAACAACCCTATCGATAAGAGTGTGCCAATAAACAGAAAAAGCGGATTAAACAGGATTATTTTTGAGGCATCCTTGATTAAACCTAACCAGTTTGACGGTGATAACAGCCACTCTACTGATGACAATAAGTTCCCGAGGGTATCCCAGTTAAGAGGGTCAGAGCTTTTTACCCATAATAAATTTTCATCCAGATAGATGGCAAACTTATTGGCGTGAATAAGCATTTGTTGTCTGGAGAAATCAAAATCACCCAAAGTTTTCAGAAAAGTAGTGTAATCAAATACCAGTTTATTTAAGAGTTCTTTCTGATTATTAAGTAATACCCTTAATTCAGCCTGAATCATCATCCTTGATTCAGTGGGAAGCTTATGATCAACCTGTTGGTCCATAATTTGTCGAAGATATTCATCAATATCATTCAGTTTTTTTAGTTTATCTTCGATATTAAACTCTTCAAGGCTTGTTAAAGCCGTTTCGTTTTGAATAGCTTCGGATTGTTGCGTTAATTGATCCGGGGTTGCCAGACTTCTACGTTGTTCACGCAGAACCTTGCCTAATTCGGGACTTAAACCTGCCAGACTGATTTTTCTTTGGGCACTTTTAAAATCCTCATCGATTTGGTTGGCTGCTGTATCAATCCTGGCTTTTTGATCTGTATAACTTTCAATTTTGACATTAATGGCTTGTAAGTCACGTGTATATTGAATATTTTCTCGTGTTATGGTCTGGATAGTGAGATGTTTTCCAGATAGCTCCTTTTCAGCCTGACTGAGCGCTTCCTGAATATTTTTGGCATCCTGCTCACGTCTTTCGGTTAATATATTTTGAATTGCGTTAATAATGGGAACGATCGCATTTTTCTGAAGGTCCAGCAATTTGTATTCGGCTTTCAGTAATTCCACTCTAGCGGGATTGCTCATCGCTTCAATATCTAGCATGTGTAATTCTGCTGAACGCGAGTCAATGAGCGTTTTTAAGTTAATGAGAGAGGCTTCAGCTTCCAGCTTTGATAAAGCTTTATTAACGGGGGCTGCTATTTTTTTCTGGGTACTTTCTATATCCTGCTTTGCAACAACCATCTCCTCACGAATGAGTTGTGGACGTGATTGTTGCAGATTCAGTTCATTGTCCAGTTTTTTCAGCTGATCATCGAGGGTGCTCGCTTTTCTTTTTTCAAGAATCTCTCTTTGAATTAATTCATCAGTTGAAATTCTGTTAAAGTCTTCCAGCTTTTGTTTTGATATTTTAGTCAGCAGTTGATCAATGTCTTTTAAATGTTGTTTAATGGCTTCTGGAGCTGTTTTAATCGCTTGATTAAACAGCTCGGTTTTAGTTTTATAACTTTCATTACTGCTTAAATTATCCTGAGCAGACTGATAAATTGACAGGACTTTTGATTTAAACGGGTCATCCAGGCCTTTTCGGGAGTTAATAGACTCAATCTTGGCATCAAGTGTTTTTGATGTAATTTCAATTAAGTCACTATTTTGAATATTAGTTGAAACTGCTGTTTTAGCGGGTACTTTATCTGAGACGCAAAACAGCATTACTAGCAATACTACTACGTGACTCAGCTCGGTATGGGTAATAGAATGATTCAGTTTTTTCATATACATTAATACAGAAGACAAACATAACAAACAGATAAGTTTGAAGTAATAAATCAAATTACATAGAATAACAGCTCTTAACTCAATACAGGCTGAATGGTCTGTGATAAATTTAACACAATAGCCTACTTATGACTCAATTACTAAGCTGTTTTAAAGCCTACGATATTCGTGGCCGAATTCCTGACGAGATAAATGTTGATATTGCCTATCGCATTGGTAGAGCCTATGCAGAAAAAATAGGTCCAAAGCGGGTTATTGTCGGGCGGGATATACGCCTTTCAAGTAATGAACTTGCAGAAGCCGTCTCAAGAGGATTGCAAGATGCAGGGGTGGATGTTTTTGACATTGGCTTGTCCGGGACTGAAGAAGTTTACTATGCTACTTTTGCGTATAAAGACGGTTATGAACCGATGGATGGCGGCATTATGGTGACTGCCAGTCATAACCCAAAAGACTTCAATGGCATGAAACTGGTTCGTGAGCAAAGTAAGCCGGTGAGTGGTGATACCGGCTTAAATGATATTAAATTATTGGCAGAAGCTAACAACTTTGATGCACCTGTTGCAGAACGGGGACGTGTATTCCCTATTTCTATCGCAGACGCTTATACAGAACATTTATTGAGCTATATTGATACGGCTGCTTTAACGCCTTTAAAGATAGTGGTTAATGCGGGTAATGGCGCTGCTGGACATGTGATTGATTGGTTAGAAGCGGCCTTTAAAAAAGCAAATGTGACGGCTTTGGAGTTTATTAAGGTTAATCATGAGCCCGATGGTCATTTCCCACATGGGATTCCTAATCCTTTGTTGCCAGAAAATCGTGATAGCACCATTAATGCAATCAATGCACATAAAGCCGACTTGGGTATTGCCTGGGACGGTGATTTTGATCGCTGTTTTTTATTTGATGAAACTGGCCGGTTCATAGAAGGTTATTACATCGTTGGCTTACTGGCAGAAGCCTTCCTGATCCAAAACCCAGGTTCAAAGATTGTTCATGATCCCCGTTTAACCTGGAATACCATTGATATTATCAGTCATCTTTCTGGAACCGCCGTACAAAGTAAAACCGGTCATGCATTTATCAAAGAAAGAATGCGCTTAGAAGATGCTATTTATGGAGGTGAGATGAGCGCCCATCATTATTTTAGAGACTTTTCATACTGCGATAGTGGCATGATCCCCTGGTTATTGGTGGTTGCACTGATCAGTAAAAGCGGCAAATCCTTGTCGCAACTGGTCGATGAAAGAATGCAACTCTTTCCAGCCAGTGGTGAAATTAACCGCACTATTGAAAACCCTGCGGCAGCCATAGAAAAAGTTAAACAGCATTATGAAGCGCTTGCAGAAGTCGTTGATTATACCGATGGCCTAAGCATGGAGTTTGGCGAATGGCGCTTTAATTTACGCTGCTCAAATACAGAACCCTTAGTACGCTTAAATGTGGAATCACGCGGTAATGAAGCATTAATGCAAGAAAAGACCGATGAGATTTTAGGGTTACTGCTGTAGTTTTATTCATCATGGCATGCCCATATCGTGGGCATGCCAGTTTAAATCAACCTGGATTGCAGTTGAACTAACTGCTCCTGATTCCTTCTACAGATGTCTCTAAATGACACGCTAATACGTTCATCCTGACTGGCAAGCTCTCAGAAAGAAATTGCTGCGGTATACGCTATTTGCCACGCCTCCGTTTGCTGAGGTAACGGTAAGGCACCGATAAACTCCCGAACGGGCACTTCGCCACCGGATAACGGCGCGTAGAGCATAGGCAACATATCGTATGCGGGGGCTAAGCATAAATTAGCCGCTTGATCTGCACCTTGATTTAATTGAAAGGATAGATTGCCCAGGTGCATATCGGTATTACCTATTAAGCGACCGAACCACCATAAAATTAGCACCTCTTGCACTAAGATTTTGGCTCCCATACCCAAACTGACCAATTTTTTAATCACTAGCGGCCAATCAGCATTACCCGGGGCAATAAAGGCAGCGTCCAAACTGGCTAAGGAAATAAGCGGTAATCGACCCCATTGACCCCATCGATCAAAGCGCTCGACCTCAAGAAAGGTTCGACCTTCAGACATCAGTATTCGGCTATTAGCGGCTAACAATTCGGTTTGTGTTCGAAGCGTTTGCAAAGCCAAGTGTTCGCAAACCAATAAATCCGACCATCGCCGCAATGGGGTAGAGTCATCAGCACCCGAAAACTTAACAATCACGTGCGGAGTGTTGCTTCCGGCTAGTTCTCTCTGCGTGGTAAATTTTGGAAATTCTCCACCGGCACTGGAGCCTATGCCTATTAAAGCGACTGCTTTGTTCGCCAAGCGAGGATAGTACTCTGCCTCTTCATCTTCTTTAATTGCCGAAGAGAAAGGCGTTGATACTGCTTGAAGCCAGAGCGTGTAAGCATCATCCCCCACAATCAGATTGCCCGGCGTATCTGCACCCAGGCGACTTAATACATCGACAATATGATCATCAGACCACCGTTCAGGGTCGGTTGGTACATCAAGATATTGAGCGACTTGTCTTGCAAAAATACGTCCTAAATAACCTTGAGGGCGCATATCGTAAAGCGGATAAGGCAAACCATCCCAAACGCCGTTCGCATAGTCTGCATCAGTCGGTAATCCTAATGGTTGTAGTTGCAAGAGTGAACCCGCAGGCGCCATTAGATCTAAAATGCAAACCTGAGTCCCTTGCCCAGATGCGTTAATCAGATAGATCGGGATAGGGGTCTTTTTTCCTCGTAATACGCGACGCAATGCAAACCGGGCCTGTTTGGTTGAGCCCAAGCGGACAATTTGATCGCCGCGCTCATGAAGTATGCGGTGTAAGGTTGGAACACTAACATCTAGTTTTTCACTGAGGGTTATTGCTGAAGCGAGCCCTGTTTGTAGCATGACAGCATCCAGTCTTTCACGTGCTGAACTATTTTTTGGCCGCATAAACAAGTTATTATTATAGTTTTGATAAGAATATCATATGATTTTTAATATAAAAGTCAAATAGATAGATGGTTATTATGAGAGAGTTATGATAAGAACAGTACAGCAAGTAGCCTCGATGGATTAAAACGTAATCGAGGATTTGATAACTTCGATATTTCTCGATTCAATGTTATTACCTCAAGACGACTGGCTGTATTGCGAGTGAATTAACTGACCCTGCCTCTTTCAGTGGTTCATTTATTTCAACGCTTCAATGACCATTATGGATAATTGGGTAATTTCAGCAATAAGGTTGGGGTCAAAACCTTTAACCAACATCGTTTTTGCGACTTCAAGAGCTTTTTCTTTTTCACCTTCAATCTTGCCCTCTAATTTACCATCGGCATAGGCAGTGTCGGTCACTGCTATAGCTTCGTTGTAAGATAATACACTCTTCAAAACCTTTCAACTTACGATTAATACAATCGGCTAATGTGCGAAAAGTTCTGTCGGTTGAGCCAACGATATCATGCAGAACTGAAATAGCTGTATGAGAACCATCAGAGGATGCTAGAACTCAATCGACGTGTTTTAAAAGCGGTCATATAAAACATCACCTCGATAGCTGAGGCTAATGGGGTTTCGCATTATTCATCAGTCTGGTTATTTGAGTTGAGAGCTCAATTTAACTGCGTATTCATTTAACGCTTTCTCAATAATTTCTTTCCAGTTACTATCTGATGCTGATTGGTAAGTATCAGATTGTTTAACTGAAGTTGTTATCTTATCTGTTTTGTTTCTACTTTTAAAAACGATACTTGTGGATATTTGTGAGGTTATTGTTGTATTCAGTAAGCCTTGATTCATCCAGGCCCAAAATTTATCTATTTTGGTATCCACAATTGAAGTGTTATCAGTGATGAGATCTTTATCAGAAATAATTTTGTATCCATTGGCTATCAATGTTTGTTTAAGAACGCTACTAATAAGAAACTCTATGGTTTTACCTTCTGGTAATAAAATGTCACCTAATCCTTTGCCATCACTGTCACTTTTACGGGCAATTGCTCGGGCGTTAATGTCGTTTCCCTGCACAGCGTCCGGGTTAAGTGATGGGTTACTAAAATCGGTAGATTGAGGTTCAAACAACCGATTGTCCTCAGAGGAACTAATATAAACTTCTATTTCATTAGCATTGGATATCTGCGTTAAAGAGGGCAATGAAATGTCGATAACTGATCGAGGCGGTGCTGTGCATCCACTCAGTAATAAGAAAACAAATGCCAAAAGAGAAAGTTTTGATGTCATTAAATTAAACTCGGTTAGGTTTCGAGTAGAGACCCTATTTTAAGAACTTAAGGTTCCACTCAGACGCTCTTTTTTGTAAAGCGGTTATTTCTTTAGCAGGTAATTCAGCTTCAAGCTCGTTGATTAATTCCTGGGCATGTTCATCTCCCTGAGCAGCCGCGAGTATCAGCCAGAAATAGGCTTCGTTTAAATCCTTTTTAACGCCTTCTCCTTCGAAATAACTTAAACCTAAATGATATTCAGCGATCACGTCACCTTTTTCTGCAGACGTCTTAAACCATTTAAATGCTTCTTCCAGGTCTTTTGCGACACCTTCGCCACGCACATACATTAAACCTAAATTAACTTGTGAGAGTGTATGGCCTTGTTCTGCTGCTTTATGAAACCACTTAAAAGCCTCTTCATAATGTCTGACAACTCCTTCACCGTGTGCATACATTAAACCTAACTTAAATTGTGCAGGTACATCACCCTGTTCTGCAGACTTTTTAAACCATTTTGCCGCAATTTGTCTGTCTAAAACCACGCCTTCACCTAGGTCGTACATCAAGCCTAAATTGTACTGCGCTAATTTATTACCTTTTTGAGCGGCGGTTGATAACAATTTATAGGCTTGCGAATAGTCTTTGGGTACATCAATACCCAAAACATATTCCACACCCAAATCAGTTTCTGCATTTACGTCGCCTTGTTCTACGCGTTGCTTTAAATCCCTCAGTTGATCTGCCCATAGAGCAGATGAAAATCCTATGCAGGAGATTAACAATAAGCCTTTTAAATTCATTCGATTTACCTAAGAAGTTTACGTTCGATTAGAGATCCAGCAGAATTACCGACGGTCACCACCACGAAATCCACCATCTCCGTCGCCTCGAGAACCGCCACCACCGAAGCCACCGCCATACCCACCGCGATTGCCACCTCCGAAATCATCATGATCCCGATAGCCGCTTCGATACCCACCACCATAGCCGCCACTCACGCCATAGCCACTATACCCGCCATAATAAGGCGTGGTCACATAACGATTATTGCCATAATAATTACCACGATAAGGATAAGCTGCACATGAAACTAATCCTAACACTGATAGACAAACCAATATTATTCTCATCTTTCTTTCACCTTCTTAAAATAATGAATCAACAACTTTGTAAGTTATGATCGGGTCGGGAAGATAATAGCATATTGCGGAAATCAACCGCTTACAATCGATTATAAATATCTTGCTAAAGCTAGATATTTAAACGTTTATCAGCTCTGTCGTGTGTCGGCGGATATTAGTAACAATTATAGGATCTAATTGCTTTAGCCAACGTTCGGGTATCTGTTGAACATCGTATTTTGCCCCTGCCAGCATTCCTGCCAATGCACCGGTTGTATCAGCATCACCGCCTTGATTAACTGTTGCAATCAGGCAGGACTCAAAACTGTCAGTGTTAAAAAAATAATGCAAAACAGTTTGAACGGTATCGCCTATATAGGCAGAGGCTTTACCCAAATAAGGGGTCTAAGAGAATTGCTTATATTGATTTGTCAAAGCATCGGCTTCCAACTGACACGCATTACAATCACCCTGGGTAATTGAATGCCTGACCATCAAGCCAAGTGTTAAGGTGGCTGCATCAGATAAGGGATTATTGTGGGTAATGTGGCTTTGCTGCAAGCTCCTTTCCATAAAGAGATCGGGCCGATTTAACGTTGCCAGCACCACGGGAAGATTCTGCATGCAGGCACCGTTTCGGCGTCATCCTCGCGAGGTAAACCAAATAGTTTACCCGTGTCGCGATAGCGCATAATACCGCGTCTACAGGTATTTCCTATGTCTGGCGGGTTTACTTTCTAGCCAGCTTACAAAGTTTTCAGATACGGCCTTAATGTTCCAATCCTGATGATCGATAATGGCTTGTCCTAATGCCAGTGACATTTGCGTATCATCAGTCACTTGTCCGGCTTCCAGATTCAGCCAGCCACTGCCAATACGAAGAGGTTTGGGCGTGTCATTAAAGTCCAGACTGGCAATACAGGCTGTTGACAAACCAATCAGGTTTGTACTGTGACCCTGTTGAGATACATCATACATATTTTTAAGGTTATGCTTTAGGCTAAGAATTGATGCGGTCATCTTTACATCAAATCGGGGATTTAGCAATAAACTCAGTGTGGTTATTGTCTATGTCTGGATGTTGTGTGGCGAAAATTGGAATTATCAGTGATAATTTGATGTCTGATTGATAAGCAATTTTTAGTTCACTCTTATACGATAATAAATTATGCGCTTTCTTTGTATTCTCGTGCTTTTGTTTATTTCAATCATTGAAATTGGCCCTGTACCTATTACCCCATTATTTTTAATATGGGTTTTATTGTTTCGGCCAAGATGGTTTTATGATTTGGTACTCAGGATATACAATAAAAGCTAAAATCTGTATCAATTGATAACCTCACTTAATTTTTAGTGGAGATTTATGAAAACATCATTAATACGTGTTGCTCTTTTAGGGTCTATCTTAAGCTATTTTTTATTAATAGCTTCTGTTCATGCTGCTCAAGAAGTTAAATGCGGTCAATGGGACACTGTCAATATTACTCCAACTTCCAATGTCTATACCACACATAATAATGTCTGGAATGGTGGAAACAACTTCCAGTGTTTAACGGTTAACGACGCTAATGGGGATTTTTCTGTTAACTATTCAATAGATAATGCCTCAACTAATGGAGCTCCAACTAGCTATTCATTTATAAATAAAGGCTGTCATTGGGGGACATGTACTAATGTAACATCCAGTGGTATGCCTAAACAGGTTGGTACGATTCTAAATGTGAACAGTAGTTGGATTACTAGTCAACCTAAGACCGGTATTTATGATGTTTCGTATGATATCTGGTTTAATAAAACCCCAGCAACCACGGGTCAACCTGATGGAGCTGAGTTGATGATTTGGTTGGCTTATCAGGGGAGCGTTCAGCCAATTGGTAGTATTATTGCCTCTAACGTATCGATAGCTGGTGGCTTTTGGAATATATGGGAAGCATGGAATGGCACTAATTATGTTGTAACTTATGAGAGTGTCAAACGTATATCATCAGTTAGTGGTTTTGATATCAATGCATTTATTAAAGACGCGACTTCCAGAAAATATATAGATCCAACCTGGTTTCTAATTGGTGTTGAGGGTGGTTTTGAAATTTGGCAACAAGGGACGGGGTTAATGTCAAAATCCTTTTCTGTTTTAGTTGACTAGAATCCCATGCACCCCCCTATATTTATTAACAGAAGCGGGGGGCGTCTAACTGAAGTTGAAAATGAGAAGTCAATTTAGCTTTTTTAAATTACTTCAATTTAGTAGTTTACCAATGCTCTCAGTTCACGAGCTTTATCGAGCCTAAAAGCAACAACATTCCACTGGATATTCTTAAAAAACGCATCAACATAGGAAGTAGCCGTAGCGCCATAATCTATTTGGTATGAATGTTCATACATGTCAAGCACCAAAACAGGAAAGGTTGCAGCAGGAGAATGCTGGTGATCCCCTAGCCAATAATTTTCCAATAAGCCGGTATGTAAGTTATAGCCTAGCACGACCCAACCAGAGCCACCACCGAGTCCTGAACCTATGCGGCGAAATTCTTTTTCCCAGGTTTCGTAGCTACCGAAAGCATCTTCCAGTAATTTTTGAACTGTTTCATCAGGTTTACCATTACCACCGAGATTATGGAAATACAATTCATGTAATACGACTGAATTTGTGCGTAATAAATGTTCTCGTTTTAGTTCGTTATATACGAATGGAAGCGTATTTGCATCATTGAGCGCAGTAACAATTAACTGATTTATGCTATTCAAAGCTTTTACCGAGGCAGTGTAATTATTTGCCCAATGTGAATTAATTAGCTTTTCAGAAATTCCATCCAGTTTGCCTGGATTGAAGGGCAGAGGTTTAGGTTCATGGACCGAGGTAAAAGCAGGGGTTATTGAGGCCTTTGGAATAGATTCAGTTGCGGGTGTGGTAGTGGGACTAGTAGGTGTTGCTGCTGGAGAATCTGCAGCCAATAGGTCAGCTGATAAAACGGCTAAGGCTGCGCCTGTGGATGCATTGACGATAAAGTTACGTCGGTAATAAGAGGGCATAGTATTTTCTCTGCAAAATAATAAAGTTCAGTTGGAGTGATTTTGAGGTGATGAGCAAAGGTGAGGCATTGATTAAACTACAAACTGCCCAGAAGTGGGCGGGCAGTTTGTAGTCTATAGCGAGAAATTTTATTCTTTAATACGGATCAGGTCATGGCAGCTTTTGCAAGACTCGCCAACTTTACCGAATTGAGTTTTAATTAAGTTTACATCGCCTGTAGCAGCTACTTTAGCCAGTTCATTAGCGGCTTCATTAAAAGTGTTCGCTATTTTTATAGCTTCGTCTTTCTTTTGGAAGAATTCTGGTTTTAGACGTGTTTGTTTCCAGCCAATCCCTTGATCAGTACCTTCACCGTAGAGAGCGCCTAAACCAGAGTTCGCAACGGCTGCGATAGCGTTAGCAGCA
Source organism: uncultured Methylococcaceae bacterium (assembly GCA_903866825.1). Classification (GTDB taxonomy): domain Bacteria; phylum Pseudomonadota; class Gammaproteobacteria; order Methylococcales; family Methylomonadaceae; genus Methylobacter_C. The sequence goes on along the minus strand of CAIPPE010000069.1, from coordinate 22,754 downwards.
GCTGCAACAGTATCTTTGTTGTAAGTTTCTGGGTGATCGACCACCTGCGCTTTGATTTTTTGAATATTCCATGCAGCAAATGAATAGGCTGATTGACGGAATCTGATCTGTTCTTCAATCGGACCTGCTAAGGCTGCGGTAGCGGTAGCTGTAAGTAAGATAGCAAGAGGTATTTTCTTATTCATAATGTTTCCTTTTGGTGTGTTGTAAAAACGGATAAATTAAAAACTTGATGGTGCTGGAGGTGCGACGGTTGTTGTCGTTGACTCGTTTGCTGCTTGTTGTTGATTTTGAATAGGGTAAAGTTGGGTGACACCACCTGATACACCCCAGACAACAGTGCTGGTAATAATTAAAGACAATATAAAGCGCACAGCACCAAAAGCAATAGTGGTGTGCTCAGGTGCTAATGTTTCAGCTAAAGCACGGGGAACTTCTTTTTTGCCGGTTAACATAGGTTTGACGAGATTCGTTTTTTTAACAAATCTATAAAAGACAATAGCGATGAGGTGCAACACAACAAATCCCAATAATATATAGAAAGTTGTACTGTGTAATCCGGTTAGCTTGTCACTAAAGTCTTTATCAATATAGTCGAATAAAGGGCCTTCGAAGGCGATGTCATCATTTGCAAATAAACCAGTTCCAACTTGGACAGCCACCGCAGTCAATAAAGCGATAACTGAAATAGCACCTAGCGGGTTATGGCCTATTCCTTGCCATTGTCCTTTAAGATAAGCAGTTATGCGCGAGAAAGTTGGAAAAAAGGTTGAAAAGCGTGAATGGGTTGATCCAATGAAGCCCCAGATTAGACGAAAGACAAGTAAGCCCAAAATAAAAATGCCTAGTCGACCGTGCCAGTCAATAAGTTCGCCGCCAATTTTTGCAGTGATATATGCGGCTACTACAGAGACCGCTAATAGCCAATGGAACAGCCGGTGTGGCAAGTCCCAAATATGAATAGTAACTTTCATTTTGTTTGACTCCTTTTATTAACTAGCGTACTTAACAGAGCATCCGTAAGGTTTAGTTACGGCGTTAGCGATTTTTCTACCGGCGGCTATATCTGCCAAGGCAGCACTGATGTAGTTTTCAGCTTTGCCAATGTCTGATTGGTCGGCTGAAGGGATGCTATCGATGCCGCCTTTATAGATCAAAACACCTTTTGGATCGATAATGAAAAACTGAGGCGTATTGGTTGCACGATACAATTTACCGATTGAACCATTACCATCTAATAAAGTGTTTGTGGGTGTTGCGCCACGGTGAGCGTTTAGTTTTTGAGCAACTTCTCCCGTAACATTTCCTTCTTTACCGGGCGCTGAGGTAATAACCTGTAACCAGACGATACCTTGAGCAACAGCTTGTTTTTGCAAGTTGGGAATATTGCCACTTTCATAATGTTTAACGACGAACGGGCATTCGTGATTAGTCCATTCCAGGATCACAGTTTTGCCGTGTAAATCGGCCAGATTAATAGTACTTCCATCAGCAGCTGTACCGGTAAATAGTGGTGCAGGCTTATCTATAACTGGTTCGGCGTTAACGGCAGTTATCGCTAGAAATGATAAAATAAGGCTTAGTAGAGTAAGTGGGTAAAATCGATGTAAGAACATATAAACTCCGAAATAATTATAAAAAGACAGAAAGTTACTCCATTTTCTCTCTGTCTAAACTGATCCTTCATTTTCGAATGTGCCACTGACTAATAACGCTACCAGGTATTATCGATTTCCAAAACTAAGGAACTTGAACGCACCAATTCACCTAATAGCAATACTTTGCCAGTTTATTCGTTTCCTAGTAAGCTGATAACCTGATCCATGGTTAACTGCTTAATTCTATTCAGACCTCTTTTTCTCTCATTAGAGAAGGTTTGATTGTTCTTATAACAAGGTCAGGAGTTAACACCTGGGGTAGAACGATTGGGCTTTTTAAAGCACTATTTTTACCTGGATAATAAACGTAAAGCGGCACGCCACTGCGGCCAAATTCAGCCAGTAATTGAGTTATTTCATCGTCCCGGTTAGTCCAGTCGCCTTTTAGATAGGTCACATCTGCTTGATTGAAAGCCTGAATAACCGACTCCTGACTTAAGGCTACTTTTTCGTTGACCAAACAACTGATGCACCAGGCCGCTGTTAAATTAAGGAATACGGGCTTACCTTCAGCTCGTAATTCATTTAAACGTGCAGGTGAATAAGCTTCAAAGGTGTTTGATGTTTCAACGTTTGAAATAGGGGCGGCTGGTGAGGTGTCAATACCTAAGTAACTTCCTATTAACGCCAGCCATAAAGAAATTCCAGCAACACCAGCACCACTCCGCTGTATTGATTTGATACCGGTTTTGGTTGATTCGTAGAGCCAGGCGGAGAAGGCGATGACAACCATTCCACCTAGTGCTATGGCGACAGCATTTATACCGGCTTGTTGGGCTAGCACCCAAACCAGCCAAACGGCCGCTGCGTACATTGGAAAAGCAAGACCTTGTTTTAATCTATCCATCCATACGCCTGGTTTAGGTAAGCGTCGTTGTAAAGAGGGCCATTGGCTTAATGTTAAATAAGGTAATGCCAGTCCAAATCCCAAACTTAAAAAAACAGCTAGTAAAATTGCTGGTGGCTGTGTTAAAGCAAAACCCAATGCCGCTCCCATAAATGGTGCTGTGCATGGAGTCGCCACTACGGTTGCTAAAACACCGGTAAAGAAACTGCCGCTATAACCTGAACGATTAGCCAGAGAAGAACCAATGCCCATTACTGAAACACCAATAGAAAACACACCAGATAAGCTTAGGCCGACGGTAAACATTAAGTAAGCAACACCAAGAACAAATAAGGGGGATTGAAATTGAAATCCCCAGCCTATTTGAGCTCCGCCAGCTTTTAAGATAATTAAAATAGTACCCAGTAAGGCAAAACTAACCAGAATGCCCAAGGTGTAAGCCAAGCCATGGAGTTTATTTTCTAGAGGATCATGGTTAGCATGTTTTATAAGCGCAATAGCTTTAATAGAAAGTACTGGAAATACACAAGGCATTAAATTTAAAACGATACCGCCCAGCAGAGCCAGTAATAAGGCTGAAGATAACACCAGATCAGGGGCTTTAGTATCGATTTCACCAATGGTGGGAATTGCTATTGCAGGTGCTGCAAGTTGATAACCCTGGGTAACTGAGCCATTAGGTCCGTCGATAGTCAGTGTTAATATACCACTTAGATTTTCATCGGTAGCAAGCGGTTCATCACCCGATTTTAGGTGTAACTCCAGTGTATCACCAGAGATTTTCCAGGGTTGTTCTGCGTTGTGAACAATCTTTCCCCATTTTTCTGGGTAAAACCAAACATTTTTAATGTTTGAGTTTTTAAATTGGGTGTCCGTTACTTTTATGGCCAGTGTATTTTCACTTTTTACTATGCTGTAAGGCCAAGGACTTGTAGTGGGTAAAGTTGTTTGAGCCGTCTTGATTAATGGGCTTCCATTACCAGAAGCTATGCTTGGTAAAACAACTGGCAAGGTTAACGCTAAATCAACTTTTTGTGGGATGCATATTTCATCACACACGAGCCATTTAACTTTTGCCTGAATAGGAAATGCGCTTCCTGTCTGGATGTCATCCGGTACTTTCAGCTTTGAAAGTAGGATAACTTCATTTTCGTAGCCGTAATTAGTCACTGGACCTAATATAATCCGACTGGGTGTTGGCCATTGAATACCACCGACTGTTGATCCAGTCGGCAGTACATAATCAATGGTTGTGGGCAAGCCAGAATCACCGGGATTTATCCAATAAGTATGCCAATGAGGAATAATGCGTTCTTGCACTCCGACCAGTATTTCCTCACCTGGATGGACAGCATCCACAGAGGCAATTAACTGGGCTTTGACCTGATCTGTGCTGGATTCAAATGTACTAGCCTGAACATAACCGCTGTACACGAAAAGCACTATCAAAGAAAAAAAGAGTGAACGAAGTGGTAGCATAAAATCCTGTTAAATTATTAGCGTTTCCTGGTGAACTCTGTGGAGGCTTTAAGTCCGTAAGTGTTTATTAAAAAACTCAATCGTTCGTTGCCAAGCTAACTTTGCAGCTGCTTCATCGAAACGTGGTGTCGTGTCGTTATTAAATCCATGTTGTACACCAGGATAAACAAAAGCCTCGTAACTAACGCTAGATGCTTTTAGAGCTGTTTCATAAGCAGGCCATCCTGCATTAATACGTTCATCGTCTCCAGCATATTGCAACAATAAAGGTGCCTTAATCTTCGCTGTTTCTTCAGCAGTGGGTTGGCTACCATAAAAAGGTACGCCTGCGGCCAGAGTCGGGATTTGAGTAGCTAGATAATTTACGATTCCACCACCGTAGCAAAAACCGACTGCACCGACCTTACCATTGCCTTCGGGAAGATTTTTTAATACATCCGCTGCGGCAAGAAAGTCTGCATGAGTTTTGTTTTGATCTAGTCCTTTAAATAATTCACGTGCTTTATCTTCATCACCTGGATAACCGCCTAATGGAAATAATGCATCAGGAGCAAAGGCAATAAAGTTATCCAATGCAAGACGTCTAGCGATATCTTCGATATGGGGGTTCAAGCCACGGTTTTCATGGATGACTAATACCGTAGGCAGTTTTCCACTGAATTGAGCAGGCTTAACTAAATAACCGCGAATTTTGCCGTAACCAGCCGGTGAAGGATATTCCACAAATTCAGCCTTGACGCGTGGATCATCCCGTCCGATTTGTTGGGCTTGAGCAAAGTTTGGACTCAGAGCTTCCAAAATGCCTTCTGCTGTTAATCCCACTGCAGTATATTTAGCAGCAGCCGATAAAAAACCACGGCGTGATAGGTCTCCGTGAACATATTTATCAAATAGTTTCAACACTTCTGGTTGAAAGTCTTTTGCAGTTTTACGTGTCATTTGATTTCCTTGGATTATTTCGCTCTGCCTTTATAGCCTTGAGCTAGTAAAGGGATTTTATATGCGTCGCCTCGTCCAACTGCATAGAGTGTTTTCTTTTCAGGACCGGCAAAGGCTATGTTTTGCGGTTTTTTAGGTAAAGGAATAATGCCTAGTGCCTGGCCTTTACTGGTAAAAACTTCGATACCTGAATTTGATGCCACATAAAGACGATCGTTGTCATCAATAGCAAGACCATCTGCACCGCTAGCCCACACCTTGTCTTCTTCTTTCCAACCGTCTAATTTTGCAAAATTTCTTTTATTAGAGATAGCACCATCAGCGCCTACGTCAAAAGCTAAAATATGTTCGCCTTGGGTATTGGCTACATAAAGTGTTTTTTCATCCTTACTTAATTGAATGCCGTTTGGCCGTTCAATGTCGTTAGCCAGTCGTTTTAACTGACCCGCTGGCGTAATGTAAAAAACACCTGGATGAGAAGCTGGAGGGTTCGGATTTTCTTTAGATGGACGAGTTCCGCTGTCAGTAAAGAAAATTCCACCGCTTTTATCTAGCACAACATCATTCGGTCTTTGAAATGCGGTGCCTTCAAAATTTTCTGCGAGTACTTTTTGTTTTTCAAACGGGTAAATAATCCCAACTTTAGGATTAAGTGTTTGCACTGCTATGATTTCACCGTTTGGATTAAGTGCTAGTCCGTTAGCACCATTTGAGTTTTCCAGGAAAGTTGATACGCTGTTATCGGGAGCAACACGTACAATGCGATTGGCTTGGGTTTCTGTAAATAACAAACTACCATCAGAAAAGCCAATAGGACCTTCGGTGCCTTTAAATCCGCTTTTGATCAATTCTATGACAACGCCGCCAGCCGCTACACCTGGAATTGGCGGAGTAACAGGTTCGTCAGCGTGTACAATTCCCGCTAACGCAAAAGCGCCTAATAAGGAATAAAATTTTGTTTGTGAAGTTTTAAGCAACATCTTGTCCTCTAGATTTACGTTAAATAGTGTTTTATTGGAAACTCAGTTCGTACGGTATTAAACAATCTGTTTAGGTTAAGGGCTAGCATGTCCTAGCCCCAGCCCCAGCCAAATTTCTCGTTTAACTCTTGGGTGCTGTAAGTACTGCCAGTCTTGTTATTCCAGAGCGTTCTATCGAAGCCATTACTTTTGCAACTGTGCCGTATTGAACGGCATCATCTGCGTTAAGATTAAGAGCAATCTCAGGATCAGCGGCTTTACGTGTAAGCAGTTCCTTTTCAAATTGATCAAGTGGTATTTCAGTTTTATCCATGAAAACTTTGCCTTTGGCATCAACACTGATGTAAATGGCTTCTTTTATTTCAGGTGGAGCAGTTTCTGCTGTTTTTGGTAAATTAACGTGTACAGCTTGCGTTAATAAAGGTGCCGTTACAATAAATACAACCAGCAATACCAACATCACATCTACTAGAGGAGTGACGTTAATTTCACTCATTACGTCATCACCACCATCGTCTTTTACATTAATAGCCATTAGATTTGTGCTCCTTCTGCTTCTAGATCATTGATATTTGCTTTGCTTACAGGTTTCTTGCTGCCATACTGGTTATTACGATTTGAACCACCATAGATGGGTGCGGAACGGTTGATCAGGAATGACGTTTTTAAAGCAAGGTGAACAAAATCTATTGAGAAATCATCAAGAAATGCCCAGATGACTTTGTTTCTACGAATAAAGAAGTTGTAGCCAATAACAGCTGGAACCGCTACAGCAATACCCACAGCGGTAGCAACCAATGCTTCACCGATAGGACCCGCAACGACTTCCAAGCTTGCGGAGCCACTTTTACTGATATTAGTCAATGCCCCCATGATGCCCCAAACGGTTCCAAATAAACCGACAAAAGGTGAAATACTACCAATGGTCGCTAAGATGGCCAGGCCACTTTCCAAAGCTCCACGTTCTTTTTGCATTTGTTGACGTAAACGTCTATCTAATAACTCTTGACGATCACCAGTGTGTTCAAGATCATGAGTTGTGGTGCCGCCATCAGCTTCGCGTAAGGTAGTAAAGCCCGCTTCTGCAACTCTGGCTGCAGGACCTTTGATTTCTTTCAACTCAGAGGCTGCCTGGAAATCTGAAGCCCCCCAAAACTTTTTGCTATAGCTACGGTTATGGAAAGAAATTCTCAGGTGTTGGATTCCTTTAATAAGAATCAATGCCCAAGTCACGACGGAAAATGCAATTAACACGTTTAAAGTACCATCTACAATAAAAGCAGAGGTCAGATCGTGTCCGGCGGGAGCAATATCAGCTGCAGCTGATGCAACTGTGTTTACTGCGCCTGCTATCTCAGTACCAGAAACGGGGGCCTGAGTCGCTGCCTGTTGAAGTCCATCTGCTGCCGTTACTGCTGCAGTAGTTGTTGTATCGGTCATAATTAATACCTCAATTGTCTAATTTAAAATTAATGGGGACGGTTACCCAGCCATCGATGGGGGTGGTGCCGCGTTTTGCTGGTTCGAAAGTCCATTTACCCACAGTCTTGACTGCTGATTCGTCTAATACTTCGTGGCCGCTAGAAGTTACTACAGTAATGCTGTCTGGTGAGCCGTTTGCAAGAACATGCACTTTTAACAGTACTCTTCCTTCCCAATTATGCTCAATTGCAATATCGGGAAATTCAGCCTGAGGGTTGTTTTTGTAACCGGCACTTCCTCTAGGTTGTGTTACTTTCTCTACAACAGGCGCTGGAGCAGGTGCTGGTGGCGCTGGTGGCGCGTTATTTGAAACTGGACCGGGCGTCGGTACTGGTTCGTAAACTGGCACAGGTTTAGGCGGTGTCTTGGGTTTAGGTGGTTTTTTAAGCGCAACCACTTTGGGAGGTGGTGGTGGCGGTTGGATAATTGGCTTAGGTGGTGGTGGCGTTGGCTTGACAAACGAAATCTGTACCTTGGCGGGTGGTTTAGGTTGTTTAACTGCTTCAGGTGCAGGTGGTAAATTTTTAAAGTGCTCGACCACAAAAGAATGAACTAACACTGAAAATACGCCAATCAATAAATAGTCTAAGACCTTACTGTCGCGATAGTTTGTTCTGTGTTTAAAATCATTTAAAGCCAATCCAGCAGCAGAGCTAGAAAAACGACTCAGGAATGCATCATTATTTGGATTGATTGCAATTACATTGTCTTTTCTTTTAGCATGTTCGAGTGATTCAGGTTTATCCAAAACCTTTAAAGGACTATTCATGTGATATCTCCCGTTTCATAAAAAAGCACCGGAACAGTTTGTTCAATGGTGGGTTGTTGAGGATTGCTCAACTGCATCCGGCTTTGGTTTGTATTCAGAAGTATATAAAGCATGGAGTGTGCCACATTTGTAAAAATTATCTAATTCGATCTAAATATTTACCTCTGTATCTCTAACTAAATGAATTTAAAATGTTATTGTTCTAGTTTAATCATTTCTAATACGATGAATAGCTATAAATTAGAGAACGGATTGCGGGAAGGTATTATTTAACTGCTTGTTGAGCATCAGATTGAATGGTCTTCTGTTACTTAACTGTTGATATATCAACAGCTGCAGTAGGTATTGAAGGGTTGAGTTAACACTGGATGTACTTGTTATTTGGCAGTTTTGCTCGTTTGATCATTGTTAAATCCTACGAGCAATACTTTTATTAGCGGATAGCGGACAGTTATTTTTGACTGGGAATGTCAACAGGAATAGGTAGAAACTGAGACCATTTAATCTTACCACCGGCTTGTTCTTTAGTGGGTAAATCTGATGTATCCCAGCCTCCTCCAAGCGCTTTAACCAAGAGCACGGCTGCACTCAAACGTTGTCCCTTTAGATTGACAGCAGTGATATCATTGGTTAATGCTGCAGTCTGATTGACAATGACGTTAAGATAACTGACTGTGCCCGCTTCATACTGGTTAGTGGTTAGCTGTACAGCTTGATGTGCCGCGTCAGTCGCCTTATTTTGAACCTGTATTTCGTCTTCTAAAATACGTAGAGCCGCAAGATTATCTTCAACTTGCTGAAAGCTGGTGAGCACGGCTTGTCGATAACCAGCGACACTGGCATCGTAAGCATCAATAGAGTTTTGCAATACAGCACTGCGAGCACCACCATCAAACAAGGGAATAGCTAAAGCCGCAGGTCCTAAGGCGTAATAGCGTGCGCCTTGGGTAACTACATTTTGCAAAAGTGTGGATTGTTGTCCATCAGAAGCTGCAAGATTGAGATTTGGAAAATAGGCGGCTTTGGCAACACCGATTTGTGCATTAGCTGCAGCCACAGCGCGTTCAGCGACGGCGATATCCGGTCTTCGTTCTAAAAGTTTAGAGGGGACGCTTACGGGTATGGGGGGGACTGGCGTGTTTAAAGTCGCAACCTCCAGGCTAAATTCAGCAGGCGTTTTACCTATTAGCACTGCAATAGCATGTTCGAGTTGAGCACGTTGTATTCCTAGATTAATAGCTTGCGCACGTGCAGATTCTAATTGTGTCTCTGCTTGAACGATGTCAGATTTGGCTGCGACTCCGGCAGCGTAACGGTTTTTAGTGATGTTCAGATTCTTTTCGTAAGAGGCAACAGTTTCATTAAAAAGTTTCATCTGAGTATCCAGGGTTCTAACCTGAAAATAGCTTTGGGCTAGTGTTGCCTGGTTGGTTAACCGTAATGCATGCAAAGTAGCCGCTCGCGATTGGGCTGTAGAGGTGTTTGCTTCGACTTGTCTGCGTAGTCCACCAAATAAATCTGGAGCCCACGCTGCGCTTAATACGCCACCAAACAGGTATTTAACACCGCTAACGGCAACACTTTGCCCGCTTGCTGCACGGAAACGGTTAGTGGTTATGGTCGCTGATGCCGTTGGAAAATAGGCAGAAGTGGCTGATTGGACAAGTGATTGTGACATCTTATATTGAGATTCAGCTTGAGCGATTGACGGGCTGCCGCTGTTGACTTGTTCTTCCAGTTTATTGAGTTCGGGATTTTTAAAGATTTCCCACCATTTATCAGGTAAAAACTCTTCGGGCGGTTCAGCTTGTTTCCAGCCTTTGACTTCTTTATATGCATCAGGAAAACCTGCGGAGGGTTTTATGTAATCAGGTCCTACCGCGCAACCTGCAAATTGAGTCACTAATAACGAATACGACAGTGTTGGAATAATACGAAAATTCATGTAAATCTCGACGGCACTAAGCAGGTTGTTTTTCCGCTATTTTAGCGGTACGGTTTAAAAATCGGCGATGAAACCAAAGCCGGAATCGATCTAGATAGATATAAACAACAGGTGTTGTATATAACGTCAACAATTGACTAAAGATTAATCCACCCATGATTGAAATTCCGAGCGGTTGACGTAGTTCTGCACCATAACCGGTGCCGAATGCCAGTGGTAAAGCACCAAATAAAGCAGCCAATGTGGTCATCATAATGGGACGGAAGCGAAGTAAACAGGCTTGAAAAATAGCTTCTTTAGGCTCCAGGTTATATTCACGTTCAGCATAGAGGGCAAAGTCTATCATCATAATGGCATTCTTTTTAACGATGCCGACTAATAAGATGACGCCTATAAAAGCAATAATGGTAAATTCAGTGTCAAAAGCCATCAACGCTAAAAGTGCGCCTACACCAGCTGATGGGAGGGTTGATAATATGGTTAAAGGGTGTATATAGCTTTCATAGAGCATACCCAATACAAGATAAATACTGAGTAAGGCAGCCAGTAATAAGAATGGTTGATTGCTCATGGATTCAATAAAGGCTTTGGCTGATCCCTGAAAACTGCCTTGTACCGAAATAGGAACCCCAATATCCCGCATAGCTTTTTCAATCAGTACAGTCGCTGTCGATAAAGAAATACCCGGTTGAAGATTAAACGATAAAGTTGCTGCAGCAAATTGACCTTGATGGTTAACCGATAAGGGTGTGGTCGTCGCTCCAAAGCTCGCTACTGCCGACAAGGGTACCTGATGCGCAGCTACTTGGGTGCCGTTAGGTAAACGGGTTGCGGGTACATTGATATAGACTTGCTTTAAGGCTTCCGGGCTTTGCCAGTATTCTGGAGCCAATTCCATAACAACCCGATATTGATTTAATGGGTTGTAAATTACAGATACCTGACGTTGACCGAATGCATTATTCAGACTGGCATCAATCATGGCTTGGGTAATGCCATACCGAGCTGCCATTGCTCGGTCAACAACTAAACCAATTTGCTGGCCTTTGTCTTGTTGGTTAGTACTCACATCACTCAGTTCGGGTAACTTGGATAATGCTGCGATCACTTTGGGCATCCATTCTCTGAGTAAAACCAGGTCATCCGACTGTAAAGCAAAATCATACGAACCGAAAGAAGGTCTGCCTCCGATCCTTAATTCCTGCGCTGGGAACATATGCAGATCAGCACCAGGAATCCGTCTGACTTTATCTTTTAGGCGCCCCATGACTTCCTCGATGGGTTCGCGTTCATTATGAGGTTTAAGTACCACAAAGATTCTGGCGCTATTGCTACTAGAGCCAGCACCACTGAATCCGGCAACATTGACTACGGCCTTATCGTCCATGAGTAGGGAAGAAAATTCAGCCAGTTTCTTTTGTAAAGAGATAAAAGACGTGCCTTGGTCCGTTTGAATTTCACCTAATAATCTTCCTCCATCCTGGGTAGGGAAAAAACCTTTATCGATAGCGCCGTACAAATAAATATTGAGCCCAATTGTGCCCAGTAAAATGAGCATCATAATCCTGCTATGGCGCAAGGCCCAACGCAATGATGCTTCATAATTGGATTGAAGCCAATCAAAAGCAGTACCAATACCTTGATAAATTCTACCGTGCTTAGGGCTTTCTTTTCCTAGCCAACGTGCACAAAGCATTGGGGTGACTGTAAGCGATATTAGTAAAGAAACCAATACTGCAGCGGATAGTGTGACCGCAAACTCCCTGAATAACCTGCCAACTACCCCCCCCATCAATAAGATAGGCAAGAAAACAGCAATTAGCGATACACTCATGGCCATGACGGTAAAGCCAACTTCTTTAGCACCCAGTAATGCCGCTTTAAAAGGTGGAACACCTTTTTCGATATGACGATTGGTATTTTCCAGGACTACAATGGCGTCATCAACGACAAATCCCGTCGAAATAGTTAATGCCATTAAGGTGAGATTATTGATGCTGTAATTAAAAAAATACATAACTCCACATGCACCAATCAAAGAGACCGGTACGGCAATAATCGGAACAAAGGTAGAACGAAAGTCTCTTAAAAACACCAACACAACTAGAATTACCAAGGCAATGGCAATTAATAGGCTGTGCTCAACTTCTGTGATGGATGAGCGAATAGTCAGCGATCTGTCTACCACAACCGATAAATCAACGGTGCTAGGAATAGTCGCGCGTAACTCGGGTAATAATGCCAGAACCGCATCAACAGTTTCGATGACATTCGCTGTGGGTTGTTTTGTGAGAATAAGTAGAACGGATGGTTTACCATTTTTGAGGCCGGTATTACGCAAATCCTCAACCGAATCGACTGCTTCGCCCAAGTCAGCTATCGTAACTGGCGCTCCGTTACGATAGCTAACAATGAGAGGCATATAATCAGCTGCAGTCCGAGCCTGATCATTGGCTAAAATTTGCCAGCGCTCAGCGCCATCTTCCATGACCCCTTTGGGGCGATTTACATTGGTTTGATTGATTGTTGTTCTGACATCTTCCAGGCCAATATTATATTTGTTGAGGGCATTGGGATTTAGTTCTATTCGAACCGCCGGCAATGCCGCACCACCCAGTTGTACCTGGCCCATGCCTGGAATTTGTAATATTTTCTGAGCCAGATTTGTCGATGCAATATCATACATTTGACCTCTGGTTAAATGATCAGAGGTTAAAGCTAATATCAAAATTGGGGAGTCAGATGGATTAAAGCGCCTATAAGAGGGACGAGAAGGCATGTTGAGTGGCAACATCGTGGTCGCCGCATTAATAGCGGCTTGCACATCCCGGCTAGCGCCATTGATATCTCGATCCAGATCAAATTGCAGGGTAACTTGAGTAGAGCCAACTGAGCTGCTGGAAGTCATTTCAGTTATGCCAGCGATACGACCCAAAGCTCTTTCCAGTGGAGTGGCAACCGAGCTGGACATGGTTTCTGCGCTAGCACCCGGTAACTGTGCCTGAACGCTTATGGTCGGAAAATCAACTTGTGGAAGGGATGAAACTGGCAAATTTACAAATGCCAGTGACCCAGCTAAGCCAATAGCAATAGTTAGCAATGTTGTTGCTACCGGTCTGTTGATAAATAAAGCCGACAGATTCATTATAAGCTCCTATCGTTCTCAATAACTTCAGGAGGATTTAGATTAAGCCAGCCAGTCAGGCTTCTAGCCAGATTATCCATTCCCAGATAAATAACAGGTGTTGTATAGAGGGTCAATAATTGACTGAGTATTAAGCCACCTACCATGGTTATACCTAAGGGATGTCGTAATTCTGAGCCTACCCCTGTGCCCAGCATTAGGGGTAATGCCCCTAACAAAGCAGCCATCGTCGTCATTAGAATAGGTCTAAAGCGTAATAAGCAGGCCTGAAAAATAGCTTCCCTAGGAGATAACTGTTGTTTGCGTTCCGCCTCAAGGGCAAAGTCAATCATCATGATGGCGTTCTTTTTAACAATGCCTATTAATAAAATGATACCGATAATGCCGATGATGCCTAAATCCCCACCAGAAAACATCAAAGCTAATAATGCGCCGACGCCAGCCGAGGGGAGGGTAGATAAAATGGTCAATGGATGAATATAGCTTTCATACAAAACACCCAGTACGATATAAACAGTAACAATAGCCGCTAAAATTAACCACACGGTATTATCTAAAGATGCTTTAAAGGCTAATGCAGCACCTTGATAGCTGGTGCGTATGCTGATAGGTAAATCAATCTCTTGCTTGATACGATCAATTGCTTTAACAGCATTCCCTAATGAGGAGCCTGGGGCTAAATTAAACGATAAGGTAGCGACAGGAAATTGGTCCAAATGACTAATTGATAAAGGCGTTGGTCGTTCTGAAATTTCTGAGATAGCCGACAAAGGTACCTGCGTGCCATTACTGGAAGGAATACGCAGATCCTTTAAAGTTTCAGGTGAGTTTTGTGCAGAAGGATCAACTTCAAGTACGACTCGATATTGATTGGCTTGAGTAAAAATTGTAGATACCAGACGTTGCCCATAAGCACTGTATAAGGTGTTATCAATGGCGGCGGTAGTCACACCCAAACGACTTGCGGTGCTACGATCAATATTGACATAAACTTGCTGGCCTTGATCTTGAACATCACTGGTGACATCGCTAAATTCAGGTTCTTGAGTCAGGCGATCGACCAGGAGATGAGTCCATCGGTTCAGTTCATTAGAATCAGGGGTTTCTAAAGTAAATTGATATTGAGTACGTGTAACCCGGTTTTCCATAGTCAGATCTTGTACAGGTTGCAAATAAAGCGTGACACCGTTTAATTGCGCCAGTTTTGGTTTTAATCGGGCTATAACGGCACTCGCATTTTCTTTTCGTTCACTGTGGGGCTTAAGGTTGATCAAGAATCGACCACTATTGGGTGTCGTGTTAATGCCATCGACACCAATAAACGAAGACAGGTTTTCAACGGCTGGATCTTCAAGAATGATTTTTCCTAGCTTTTGTTGGTACTCACCCATAGCAGAAAATGAAACATTTTGGGGAGCTTCAGAAATACCTTGAATGACGCCCGTGTCCTGAATAGGAAAAAATCCTTTTGGAATAGTAATGTATAAGGCCACTGTTAACCCAACCGTAGCAAAAAAAACTAATAGGGTTAATGTTTGACGTTTTAAGACCCATTCCAGGCTACCTCCATAAATGGCTATGAGCTTATCAAACCAGTCAGTCGATTTTTCGTGTTCATTTGTATGATGCGAGGGATCTAAATGCAATAGTTTCGCACACATCATTGGCGTCAGGGTCAGCGATACGATGGCAGAAATCAAAATAGCAACAGCTAACGTGATAGCGAATTCTCTGAATAACCGCCCCACAACATCACTCATAAAGAGTAAGGGGATCAATACCGCAATTAATGAAAATGTCAAAGAGATAATGGTAAAGCCGATTTGTTCCGAGCCTTTTAAGGCGGCTTTTAAAGGGGATTCACCTCGCTCGATATAGCGGGATATGTTTTCAATGACAACAATAGCATCGTCAACTACAAACCCCGTGGCTATTGTTAATGCCATCAAGGTTAAGTTATTGATACTGAAGCCAGCCATATACATAACAGCAAAAGTACCTACCAGTGATAGCGGAACAGCTACCCCGGGAATAATAGTGGCGCGAGCATTACGTAAAAACAGAAAGATAACCATAACGACCAGTGCAATAGCCAGTAGTAGCTCAAATTGTACGTCGTGAATCGAGGCACGTATGGTGACAGTTCTATCTGTTAATGGGATAACTTCAATACTTAAGGGTAAGGAAGCCTGTAATTCAGGAAGCAGTTTTTTTATATCATCGACGACCTCAAGCACATTGGCACCGGGCTGGCGCTGAATGTTGACAATGACCGAGGCGTTATCGTTGGCCCACGCAGCTAAGCGTACATTTTCGGCGCCGTCTATGACTTTTGCTACTTCTGATAATCTGACCGGGGCGCCATTACGGTAAGCGACAACAAGTTCTCGGTATTCGGAAGAGGAGCGAATTTGATCGTTACTATCAATGATGGCCGAGCGCGTAGGGCCGTTAAACATACCTTTGGGCTGGTTAACATTGGCGGCTGCGACAACGGTTCTTATGTCTTCCAGGCTAATACCATAAGCGGCTAAAGCTTTGTGGTTTATTTGTATGCGAACTGCGGGCCGTTGGCCTCCGCTAATACCCACAAGCCCCACGCCCGGTAATTGGGCTATTTTTTGAGCCAAGCGTGTATCGACCAAATCTTCTACTTTATATAAAGGTAGAGATTTAGAGCTAATCGCTAGCGTGATAATGGGTGTATCAGCAGGATTAACTTTGCTGTAGATAGGGGGTTGAGGTAAATCCGTTGGTAAAAAGCTACCTGCCGCATTAATAGCGGCTTGCACTGTTTGTTCGGCAATATCTAAATTCAGATTCAGGTTAAATTGTAGTGTAATAATCGATGCCCCGCCCGAACTGGTCGATGACATTTGAGTTAGGCCTGGCATTTGTCCAAATTGCCGTTCCAGCGGCGCTGTGACCACAGACGTCATAACATCAGGGCTGGCCCCGGGATAGAGAGTGACCACCTGTATTGTTGGGTAATCAACCTGGGGCAATGCAGAAACTGGAAGCAGTCGATAAGCCAAGACCCCAACTAACAGCATGGCCACCATCAGTAACGAGGTGGCAACAGGTCGTAAAATAAACAGTCGAGACGGATTAAAGCTCGATTGGGATTGCGTTGAGGATGTCATAAGAATTAATGTCTATTCCGTCTACGAGATTTATTTTCAGAGGCTGCTGCGGCAGCTGCTAATGCTTCAGGAGTAGCGGCCACTGCTAGCCCATCTTTTTTAGCAACATCAACTTTACTGCCCTCATGTAATCGGTCAATACCTTCAACAACCACTGTTTCGTTAGCGGCAAGATTATTCTCTATGATGACCTTGTCTGCTTCAGTTGCACCGACTTTGACTCTACGTATTTGAACAGTATTGTCTGGTTTAACCACATAGACAAATGGACCCTCTGAATCTTGTTGAATCGCGGCGCTAGAAACTTGTATGGCGTTATGCTGCGTTTCCAAATGCATTTTGACGTTAACAAACTGATTGGCAAATAAGGTATTTTCAGTGTTTTCAAATTGGGCTTTGAGTTTTAAGGTGCCAGTAGTAGTATCGATTTGATTGTCGATAGCCAATAATCTGCCTTCAGCCAGCTTATTCTTTCCGCTTCTATCATAGGCACTAACAATCACTGGTTCATTAGACCGAAAGCGCTTAATGACAGGCTGTACCTTATCTTCAGGTAACGTAAAAACAACACTTATGGGTTGTAATTGGGTAATAACGACCAGGCCATTGGCATCATTGGCATGCACGATATTACCCTGATCGATCTGGCGCAAACCTACTCTACCCGAAATAGGCGCAGTCAGTCGAGAATAAGTGAGTTGAAGCTGGGCATTATTAACCTGAGCCTTATCCATAGTGACTAGACCTTCATATTGTTTAACTTGCGCTTCTTGCGTCACGGCTTGTTGGGCTGCGATTGAATCCTGTTCGAGCAGTTTTAAATAGCGCTTGTGATCGAGTTCAGCATTTTTTAACAAGGCCTGGTCTCGAAGTAACTGACCTTCGGCCTGTTGTAATTGAATCGCAAAGGGGCGTGGATCAATTTCGGCTAATAGATCTCCCTGCTTTACAATCTGGCCTTCAGTAAACCCGACTTTGACTAATTCACCATCCACTCGCGGTTTAACCGTAACCGTGCGTATGGCGGTAACCGTTCCTAAGCCGTTTAGATAAATCGGGAAATCAGCAGTATTTGAAATTTCAACTGATACAGGAGAAGGTGAGTCATCGTCATGGTGGTCGCCATGTCTATCTCCACCACCTCGCCTGTCTCCTCGGGCATCGCCACTGGCTGCAAATTTATTGTCAGTAGGTGAGGGTTTCAAAAAATAATAACTGCCCGCAGCGATTACAAGCGCAGCCAAAGTGCCTAGCAAAAAAACAGGTTTGCGTCGCTTAGGAATTGGGGTGGTGGATTGATTATTTTGACTCATACGAACACTGTTAATTTAAAGTTTGAGAGCGAATGGCTTGAATGCCAGCCAACGAAAATAGTACGACATGATCAGCAAAATCTTGAATTTCGCTTAAGTAATTGGGATGATTATGAGAGTGACGTGCTTTTTGCATGTGCTTTAAGCGCAATAGCTGAAAACATTGCCCCATAATACTGGTATGGCAAAAATGAATTTGTTTATCGCTAGCTCTATGCCCTAGGCATTCTCTTAAGAGATCGAGCATTTGTAAGCGCTGAGGATTGATTTCTTTTTCTAGAATATCAGAAAGTAGTCGAGTGGGTTGAGCCATTTCTTTGTTTATGATTGCAAATGAATAAGACTTATCGTCTGCGACCCGATTTATTATTGAGCGAATTCGTATTGCCAAGCGTTGTTCAGGGGTTGCATCGGTCGCTAAGACACCTTCGGGCGGATAAAGTTTTAGTTCCTGGTTAAAAGCAAAGCGCCAGGATTCCAGATACAGGGTTTCTTTGTCACGAAAATGATAGTTAACTGAAGCGATATTAGTTTCAGCTTGCTCGCAAATCTCGGCAATGGTGGTCTCCTGAAAACCCTTCTCAGCAAAAATACGGCTCGCTGTTTTTAATAATCGGTTGCGGGTTTTTTCAGACTTGGTTTTAAGATCAGTCATTCGAACAAGTTGAAAATATAATAGACACGTTAATGGGTTTGAAATACTTAATTCAAATGCGTATTTTAAAATTAGCAAATAATATGCCATTGAGTGTCTTTATGAAAATTCATGCTCTTGGAGAGAGGTGTTCTATAAGGGTTGTTTCCTGATCAGCAATAACTGCTTGATGAGTGTTGATTATTCAGCAGCTGAGCGACTGGTTTGTTGACAATCAAATGGACGATTGGCTTACTGACCCAATCGTCGGGCTAAAAATGCAGTTAATTGTTCAGTCACCAGTGGTTTGGTTAAATAATCATCCATTCCAGCCGATAGACATTTTTCACGTTCTCCATCGAGAGCGTTGGCTGTTAATGCAACAACCGGTTGATGGGATAAACCCAACCGGCTTTCTAGCAAACGCAGTTCTCGGGTTGCTGTATAACCATCCATAACTGGCATGTGGCAATCCATGAAAATTAAGTCATAGCTTACCTGCTTTAACCTGTCGAGGGCAACTTGCCCGTTTTCTGCCACATCGGGATTAAGGTCAAATTTAGCAAGTTTTGCAATAATGACTTTTTGATTGATTTTATTATCTTCAACGACGAGTACCTTTTTGTTCTGATAGCTAATGGGGTTCTTATTGGGTGGCGGCGTTGGGTAAGCTAATGGTGAAATTTCCTGGCTCTCTCTGGCTGGTAAAGGTAGGGTAAACCAGAAACAGGCCCCTTGTCCAAGGGTACTACTGACACCGATTGTGCCGCCCATCAGTTCAACAAATCTTTTACTGATTGATAAACCCAGACCCGTGCCCCCAAATCGTCTTGAGGTAGCACTATCTGCCTGGGTAAACGGGTTAAATAAGTGTAGTTGTACCTCTGGTGAGATGCCGATACCCGTATCACGGACTTCAAATCGCAGTTCATTGGGTTTGTCGTGGCTGATATTCAGAGAAACTTCGCCTTTATCGGTGAATTTAATGGCATTACCAATTAAATTGATGAGTACTTGCCGGATTCGCATAGGATCACCTCGCCAGTTCGAAGGTGTAGAGATAGATGTAAAAAAGTTTAATTTCAGGCCTTTGGCATGAGCTTGATTAGCCATTAAGGCGCAGCAGTCCTCTACCAGATTAATCAGGTTAAAGTCAATTTGTTCCAGTTCAAATTGCCCTGCATCCAGTTTGGAGAAATCCAGAATATCATTAATGATTTCCAGCAGGTTTTCACCAGAACGATGCGCTGTCTCCAGCCAATCCAGTTGCTTGGGTGTCATTGCAGTTTCGCGCAGCAAGTCCAGCATACCTAAAACACCATTCATGGGGGTGCGTATTTCATGACTCATATTGGCCATAAATTCTGATTTTGTTCGGGCGGCTTCCTCGGCCATGATTTTGGCTTTAAGCAGGTTTTGGTTGGCTTCATGTTCTAGGGTAATATCATCAATAATAGCTACTAATCCCTGACCATAATCGTCTTTGTCCAGTGCTTTGCCTGAAAAACGTGCCCAAAATAGACTGCCTTCCTTGCGGATGAGCTGCAGTTCAAGACGCTGAAATTTGCCTTTCAGGATAGTCTGATAGACAGGGTGTCCACTTGATTCATAGGCGTTATCGTCGGGATACCACAGGCGTGTTGGTTGACCGTTGAGTTCTCCAGGTGCATAGCCAAAAATCTCTTCCAGCTTACGGTTGCAGCGTTGAATCACATTATCCTTGATAAGGACAATGCCTGAGGTGGCCGAATCGAAAATAGCGTGTTCTTCAGCACTTGCGATGCGTAAAGTTTCTTCTGCTTGGCGCTGACGTTCCAATTGCAAGGCTAGTATTTTACGGGCTTCCATTAGCTCGGTGACATCGTAAAACCAACCCAGCACGGCACTTTGGTTTTGATACTGGATAGGCATATAGGATGATAGCGCCCAGAAGGTCAAACCGGTATAAGGATTTAAAAACTCAATCTGACGATTAAGTACCGTATGCCCTTGTTCCAGTTCTGACAGTATGGCCAGATAATCTTCTTTTTTGGCGTAATATTCTACGGGGTTGACCTCCAGTACCTGAGGATTCTTTATAAGACTGGCGTAGGTAGCATTATAAAACAGGATCTCATTTCCCTGATTGCATGAGATTCTAACCGCTATAGGACTCACATTAAGAATGTCACGCAGGTGCTGCTCGTTCTGCCTGATCAATATTTCATTGTGCTTGTTTTCAGTAATGTCACGCATAACGCCGATAAAGTGAGAAAGGCGTCCCTGTTCGTCACGAACCAGCGAAATCATTAAATTGATCCAGAAGGTCGAACCGTCTTTACGGTAGTTGAGGATCTCGCCTGAAAATTCCTGCTCATTCTTCAACGCCAAATCAATTGCCTTTACGGTTACAGGGTCGGTTTGAGATCCCTGAAGAAAGCGACAGTTTTTGCCGACAATTTCAGGGAAGCTGTAACCACTGATAGTAAAAAAAGCATCATTTGCCCATTGAATAGTTTGGTCTGGGGTGGTGATGATGACCCCTTGAGAAATAGCTTTCAAGGCGAGGTCACTCATCCGAAGTTTATCCCTCGCCAGTTTACGTTCGGTGAAGTTTTGCACGATACCGCGTATCCGAAGCGCAGAGCCTTCCGCATTACGCTCTACTTGTCCGATTGAACGCATCCAGGAAATGCTTTCATCTGCCTGAACTATCCGATATTCAACCTCAAATTTTGTTCCATGATCCAAGTGGGACTGCAGCGCGTCAATCACCCGTTGACGGTCTTCATGATGAACTACCGAAAGAAAATCATTCCATGTAGGCTCTCTATAAGCATTGAGTCCCAGCAAAGCAATACAGTTTTCAGACCATGTATGTTTGTTATTGACCAAGTCGGTTTCCCACGTTCCAATCCCACCATCTCTTTGGCTAAGTCGTAAGTGTGCTTCGCTTTCTTTCAACAGATATTGTGCGGCTTTACGTTCAGTGCGTCGTCGATAGGAAAAAAACACCCCTATGCCCATAAAAAGCACTACGATAGGAAGAATAAATTTCAATTGATAGAGTAAACTCCCAATATCGATAGTATAGCCTGCAACATCTGGATAATTGATTAAAGGATATAAAGAAGCCATTCTGTGAGAGGTTGGGGCGGCCTGCTGATGCGGCAAATGAAATGCGTTCATGTATAACATGGATACAAAGATAGAGTAAATACTATTACTCTAATATTCTCAGGGCAATAGCGCTTAAATTACTCCGAGGATGCGAAGCAAATAATCATTATCCCATCCTACCTTTAATCGCTTAATCTTAACGCCAACCTTAGCGGTTCTTTCAGCCTTAATCATATTAAGAGCAATATGACGGATAACAGCTAAGTTTGCAGCGTTATGCCCTTTGCGAGCTCGATTACTATCTTCATC
The DNA here is from genome assembly GCA_903866825.1 of uncultured Methylococcaceae bacterium. Classification (GTDB taxonomy): domain Bacteria; phylum Pseudomonadota; class Gammaproteobacteria; order Methylococcales; family Methylomonadaceae; genus Methylobacter_C. Next base: position 1,012 of record CAIPPE010000069.1, on the reverse strand, counting down.
AAAGGCAATATCAAGAACCCAGTGCAGATTGTTCTCAATAGCCCAGTGCGCCCGCACCACACGTTCTAACCTTACCGGATCATTTGCATCAAGACTATTGATGAAATAGCGTGTTTCTTCAGTGACATGATCACCGATTTCTCTTTTGGCAGTGACTGCGATAATACTTTGCAGACTATTCCAGTCATGGCGCTCTCGCAACCAAGCGATATCGGCAGTCGCACGAATGGTGCGGGTTTCAATTCGACCGTGATCGCCATCATAGCTAACTGATGCAACGGCCGGAGATAACGACGAAGTGAAAAATGTTTTAACGTCATCATGTAGATTGCCCTGATTTCCTTTCAGGCTAAACACATAATCACCGCCTTGCTGTTTAATCTGTTGAGCAATTTTCTTTTGGCACCCCATCGCATCAATTGTAATGACTGCTCCCGCTATATCAAGCCGGGACAGCAATTTAGGAATGGCGGTAATTTCATTCGATTTATCATCGACTTTAACCTGACCTAAAACCAGATTATTTTGTTGTGCCCAAGCACTAACCATATAAATGGCGCCTTTCTTAGGCGTTTTGTCTATGCTGCGCCTTAAGCATTTGCCGTCAATGGCAATGACTTCTCCTTCGGTTATATTGGCCAAATCAGCAACCCAGCGGGAAAAACAGACACCAAATTGGTCGGTATCAATGGCTTCATAAACTGCACCGAAGGTGTCGTGAGAGGGTATGCCATGTTCTAAACCAAGCAATTGAGTGAACCACTGCTCTTTAGCTTGGCCGAATTCTTCAATAGCTACCCAGTTATCAGTTCCGCAGATCATGGCGCAGATACTGATAAAGAAAATAGCTTGGAGTTGATGCCTTTTCTGCCTGTTTACTCTAGGGTCTTCAATACTTGAAAAATGATGAATAATAGAAGGCGTTGGTTTTTCTGTCATTTAAAATCAAAATGATAGACTTGACACCTTATTTAAATTCTATTTTCAAATGTTTTTAAGCGCGATTGCCCTG
>CAIPPE010000068.1 GCA_903866825.1 uncultured Methylococcaceae bacterium | reverse complement strand
TTCCTTCCAGTTCTATCCCAACAGAAAAATCATTGCAGCGCTCTCTGCCTTGGTAAGTTGATTTGCCTGCGTGCCAGGCACGTTTGTCAAAGGGAACATATTGTATGCAGCTACCGTCTCTTTTAATGAGCAGATGGGCTGACACTGTGAGTTGATAAATCTCTTTAAAATAAGGGTCATCATCAGGATTGAGGGTGTTGCAAAATAACTGATCGATGTAAGGTGTGCCGAACTGACCCGCAGGCAGGCTAATACAATGGATTACGATTAACGAAATATCAGAGGGATCTGGACGTTCATCATAATTGGGTGATGGAACCTTGAAAGCACTTGTTAGCCAATGTTGGTTTATAGTCATAACAGTAAAAAGTCTTGTAAAGTGCAAACAAACTGAGTTATCTGCGCTAAAATAGCCACAATTGGCTGAGTTACATAAGCATTATTCAAAATTTGAATAATAATGGTTTGTTCCGTGTCTCACCATGCGTAATCTTAAAAGATACTTTGTGATTATCATTAGACATGACTAAGGTTATTTATATTGAGTTGGAGAAAACGCATAAGGATTTAGGAAAAGTAAGTTTTGATGGAGAGTGCGATGCACGTCTGTTGTAACTGTAATTTCTTAAGCATTCTATGCGTTTCTCTTTTAAAAGAGAACACATAACGGGAGATTTTTATGGCAAAGTTAGCGGTATATAAACGCCTGATCAAATGGACTTTGGTGGTAATGCTGGTAGGATGCGCGAGTGAAAGAGCGCCTAAATATGAGGATACATATTCAGGTAATGGCAACATACAAAATAAACCTACAGTTTCTTCGAGCGATTTTTCAGTGCAGGAAAATCAGAATACCTTTAGTAAAGGTAATTATGAAGCGCTTGTGTTAACAGGCGTTTATGCCAATTCGATCGCGTTACATAGCTTTATTCAGCACATGGTTCAAAAGTATGGTTTTTCGGAAACCTATCTAAATGGCTTGTTTTCAAGGGCTCATAGACTTGATTCAGTCATTCGGTTAGAAAGTCCTGATCCTACTATTGGGCCATCAAAGCCACAACCCGGCAGTTGGGCTCGTTACAGGAATAAATTTCTTACCGATGACCATATCAGCAACGGAGTCGAGTTTTGGCGAAATAACGCTGATGCTATCCAGCAGGCGAGTGTGACTTATGGGGTTGATCCAGAATATATTGTTGGTATTATTGGCGTAGAGACGTATTTTGGTAAAAACTTTGGAAAGACTTGTATCTTTGATGCCCTGACGACCTTGTCTTTTGATACACAAAGACGTTCAAAATATTTCACATCAGAACTTGAGCATTTTTTACTGATGACACGTGATGAAGCCTTTGATCCTTTACAGCCTCAAGGTTCCTGGGCGGGTGCTATGGGGTATGGGCAGTTTATGCCAAGTAGTTTTCGTAGTTTAGCGGTTGATTTTAATAAAGATGGGCGGCGTGATCTGTGGCATCCAAAAGATGCGGTGGGCAGCGTAGCGAACTATTTTTCACATAGTGGATGGCAATTACATAATCCGGTTACTAAACGTGCAACTGGCCCCGTTAATGATCCGGCTGTTATTGAGTTGAGTACCTATGAAGGGACTGAGTTTTGGTATACTTATCCAAACTTTAACGTGATTAAGAAATACAATAACAGTAATAAATATGCAATGGCAGTACATCAGTTGGCTCAAGCTATTAAAGCGCGTTATCAGCAGGCTTATCCCGGCTAGGAACAGCTACATAAATCATGATCAGCAATCGAACAATGAGTTCGATTGTAATAGCATAAATAAATCTTTGACATTTTAAGATACGAGGTAGCTAGTATTAATATAAAGGCTATGTCTAAATTCCTTTTATTGTTTGTTATTGTTTGTTATTCAAATTCGTTTGCTATTAATGGCTTAAATCAGCAAAGAAAGGATTTTGTTTCGGCTGAGCGATTGCTTGAGCAGGGGAACGAGTCGGCATTTTTAAAGCTAACTGAAACACTGACTGATTATCCACTTTATCCTTATCTAAAGTACCTGTGGTTAAAAGATAATTTACAGCAAACTGATAAAGTTCAAGGCTTTTTATTGGCTTATAAAGACTCACGTTTTGCCGAGTTACTTCGGGCTAAATGGTTACCGTATCTCGCAAAAAATGAACGCTGGTCAGATTATATTAATAATTATCAAGGGACTGATAGCACTGCCCTTGAGTGTCAGTATTATTGGGCGAATTATAAAACAGGTAATGAGCAAGTAGCGCTGACTGAGGCAAAACGGCTATGGTTGGTGGGTCATGAGCAGCCAAAAGAATGTGAGAAACTGTTTTCAATTTTTATGCATACTCCGTTATTAACAACTGATTTGGTTTGGAAGCGTTTTGAGCTGGCATTGAAAGAAAATAATACCGGATTGGCTGGAGCGGTTCGGCAATTATTGAGTGAGCCGGATCAGCCTATTGCAGATCGTTGGTTACAGGTTCATAAAGATCCTCTGGTAATTCAGAGCAATGAATTTCTATCGGGCAACGAGTTACAGGGGCATATTTTTGCGCATGGTGTTGATCGCTTAGCAAAGTCTGATCTAAACACGGCCTTACTGATATGGGATAGCAAAAAATCGGGTTTTGCCATAGATAATGAAACAGTGCAAAAACTTGAGCGAAAATTAGCCCTGGCTTTAGCTTATGAGCGTGACGCAAGAGCTTATGAGCGGTTGAAGCCGTTAATAACAATCGATGTAGATGTTAGGGAGTGGAGTCTTAGAGCCGCATTGTTAGAACAAAACTGGCAACATGTCGCAGAAGCATTAGCAGGGGCACCTTCTGAAGAGCAAAAAACACCTCAATGGCAATACTGGCAAGCTCGATCTTTAATGGCAACAGGAAGTATTGTGCAGGGGCTAGTTGTCTATAATCAACTTGCTGAAGACAGAAGCTATTATGGTTTTATGGCGGCAGACCAAATTTATAAACCGTATGCTTTTTCAAATAATCCAGTCAATATGGATGGGAGCAAACTGGATTCCTTAGCTGAAACGCCTGACTTTAAGGTTGTTCAAGAGTTTAAGTTATTAGGCCGTGATGCTGAGGCAAAGAGACACTGGGCTTTTATTATAAAAAAACTTTCAAAAGACCAGTTAAAAATAGCCGCAAAATTAGCCCAGCAGTGGGAATGGTATCAATTAGCCATTATTACTCTGGTTAAGGCTGACTATTGGGATGATTTAGACATTCGATTTCCTTTAAACTACTTGCAGCAAGTCCAGGATAATGCGGAATGGCAGGAGCTTAATCCTGCGGTTATATTTGGATTAATTCGTCAGGAAAGTATGCTGGATGAGCATGCCAGGTCAGCAGTGGGGGCATTGGGTTTAATGCAAATTATGCCTGAAACTGGGAAGCAGATAGCACGCAACTTAAATGAAACCGGGTATTCAGACAATGGGTTGTTAAAGCCAGAAGTCAATATAAAATACGGCACTTTCTATTACAAACAATTACTGGGTCAATTTGATGGACATTTTGCCTTAGCGACTGCTGCATATAATGCGGGGCCTAACAAAGTGATTAAATGGCTACCTACTCAGGGATCAATTCCAGCGGATATATGGATTGAAACCATACCTTATAAAGAAACCAGAAAATATGTCATGTCAGTCTTAAGTTATGCCTCAATTTATCAACAAAGAATGCAGAAAGAGGCATTAAAAATCAGCGGATTTTTATTTGATGTGCGTTCCCGTTAAAAATTGAGCTGATTTTTTTTAGTGTCTGTTAGATAATACAGAATTATATTTATAATAATAATTACAAGGTATACGAATAGCATGGAAAAACAGCATAGTTTTACGCGCGAAGAACTATTAATGTCTGGTAGAGGTGAACTTTACGGGCCAAAAAATGCGCAATTGCCTTTACCTAATATGCTGATGATGGATCGAATCACGTATATCTCTGATGAGGGCGGCACTTATGGAAAAGGTGAGATTATCGCAGAGTTAGACGTTACTCCAGACTTGTGGTTTTTCGCTTGTCATTTTCAAGGCGATCCTGTTATGCCGGGTTGCTTGGGCTTGGATGCCATGTGGCAATTAGTGGGCTTTTACTTATGCTGGATGGGTGGTCCAGGAAAAGGTCGGGCACTGGGTGTAGGTGAAGTTAAATTCACCGGTCAGGTCTTACCTACTGCCAAGAAAGTAATCTACCGAATTAATTTAAAGCGCTTAATTATGCGTAAACTTGTGATGGGTATCGCCGATGCAACAATGGAAGTTGATGGAAAGGTCATCTATGAAGCGACTGATTTACGGGTCGGTTTATTTACATCTACAGCAGATTTTTAGAGGCTAGGGCAATGAAAAGAGTCGTGGTAACCGGTTTAGGCATTGTTTCCAGCATAGGTAACAACTCGGAAGAAGTTGTTGAATCTCTTAAGCAGGGTCGTTCAGGTATTAGCTTCGCGCAAGTCTACTCAGACTTGGGTTTTCGTAGCCACGTGCATGGCGCTATTAACATCGATTTAGATGAATTTATCGATCGTAAGGTTAAGCGCTTTATGGGCGATGGTGCTGCTTTCAATTATATTGCCATGCAACAGGCCATTACTGATTCAGGTCTTGAAGAGTCAGAAATATCCAATTTCAGAACAGGCCTAGTGATGGGTTCGGGTGGTCCTTCAACGTCTAACATTGTTGAAGCCGCCGATATTCTCCGTGAAAAAGGTGTCAAAAAAGTAGGCCCTTACATGGTACCTAGAACCATGTCTAGCACTAATACAGCCTGTCTTGCTACACCCTTCAAAATAAAAGGGGTAAATTACTCCATTAGTTCTGCCTGTGCGACCAGCGCTCATTGTATTGGTCATGCCATGGAGTTAATACAAATGGGTAAGCAGGATGTGGTTTTTGCTGGCGGTGGTGAAGAGTTACACTGGACCATGTCAGTATTATTTGATGCGATGGGGGCATTATCATCAAAATATAACGATACCCCTACCACTGCATCAAGGGCTTATGACGTAACCCGTGATGGTTTTGTTATTTCCGGTGGCGGTGGTGTTTTAGTCATTGAAGAACTGGAACACGCTAAAGCACGTGGAGCTAAAATATATGCTGAGTTAGTCGGTTACGGTGCGACGTCTGATGGATATGATATGGTTCAACCTTCTGGAGAAGGTGCAGTTCGTTGTATGCAACAAGCGATGGCCACAGTCGATGGAGAGATTGATTATATCAATGCCCATGGCACCAGTACCCCAGTGGGTGACACCAAAGAATTAGAAGCGTTGCGTGTTGTGTTTGGAGAAGGTAACGTGCCTTGGGTTAGTTCAACCAAATCATTGACCGGTCATGCCTTAGGTGCAGCAGGGGTTAATGAAGCCATTTATTCGTTGTTGATGCAGCAAGAAAATTTCTTGAGTGCTTCAGCGAATATTACTCAGCTTGACCCAGGTGCTGAAGGCATTCCTATTGTGCTTGAGCGTCAGGATGGCATCACCTTAAATACGATTATGTCTAATAGCTTCGGGTTTGGTGGAACAAACGCTACATTAATTTTCCAACGCTATAACGGTTAAGATTTTTCTTGTCGGGGCTCAGTGAACAATGAGCCCCGAATTTCCCTCACTTTATCATTCAATATTCTTCTGACCATGTCAGATTCGACACAAAAATCCAGATACCAGTTTAATAAATTACAAAAGCGATTACGGCACACCGTCGGTGATGCAATTGCGGACTATAACATGATCGAAGATGGCGACAAGGTTATGGTCTGCTTATCAGGAGGTAAGGATTCTTATACCTTACTGGATATCTTAATGAACTTGCAAAAGACTGCGCCCGTCCATTTTGAATTAGTGGCGGTTAATCTCGATCAAAAGCAACCCGGTTTTCCTGAGCATGTGTTGCCCAATTATTTGGAATCCTTGGGTGTTCCTTATCATATTATCGAAAAAGATACTTACAGTATCGTAAAGCGTGTTATTCCCGAAGGTAATACGACCTGTGGTTTGTGTTCGCGGTTACGTCGCGGGACTTTATACGGTTATGCCGAGGCCAATGGAGTTACAAAAATAGCCTTGGGGCATCATCGTGATGATATTCTCGAAACCTTTTTTCTGAACATTTTTTATGGGGGCAAGCTTAAGGCGATGCCACCTAAGTTATTAAGTGATGATAAAAAGAATATAGTAATCAGGCCTCTGGCCTATACCCGGGAGAAAGACATCGAGCGTTTTGCTGCGTTTAAAGATTTTCCTATTATTCCTTGTAATCTCTGTGGGTCTCAAGTAAATCTGCAAAGACAGGCCATGAAAGTCATGTTGAAGAGTTGGGATAAACAATTTCCTGGACGACTTGAAACGATATTTACCAGCTTGCAGAATGTTGCGCCATCCCAGTTAGCTGACCGGCAATTATTTGATTTTGCCGGTTTGATGCAAGAATTGCCTACGGGAGAAGCCGTCTCTTTCTCAGAGGATGCCGGTTTAGATGTATTAGCCCTGTAGTGGTGATACACTTCATTGTATTGCGGATACCCTCCGGATATAAACCTTTTAGCCTAACCGAAATGCCTGATTGCCCTTGTTCATTTGTGATGAGCATCCCTTTGGTTTTTGGATAACTTAGAAATTATTGCTCGTTTACCCTATGACAACCCTACAATATATTGACACCCCTGCACAGTTAGCTCAACTGTGTGAACAGATAAAGAAAGAATCATGGGTGGCGCTGGATACTGAGTTCCTGCGTGAAAAAACCTATTATCCGAAGTTTTGCCTCTTACAAATTGCAACACCGGAATGGGTGGCCTGTGTAGATCCGATTGCCTTACCGAATCTGGATATCTTGTTTGACGTTTTGTATGAGCCTGCCATCGTTAAAGTTTTTCACTCGTGTCGACAAGATTTAGAGATCTTCTTTCAAGCTACTGGTAAATTACCTTCACCCATTTTTGATACTCAAATAGCAGCACCCTTATTAGGTTTTCAGGATAACCCGGGTTATGCCATGTTGGTGTCCAGTTTATTGAGTATTAATCTAAACAAGGCGCACACGCGTGCAGATTGGAGTAAACGTCCCTTAACTGAAGCGGAGCTGGAATATGCTGCGGATGATGTGATTTATTTATGTCAGATTTATCAGATCATGGTAAAGAAACTGACAGACTTAGGCAGAATTGACTGGTTAAAACATGATTTTGCTGAATTGACGAATCCAGAGCTGTACAAGGTTGATCCTGATAATGCATGGTTTAGAATAAAAGGCAAAAACAAGCTGACAGGCAAACAGTTATCCATTATTCAAACGCTGGCGCAATGGCGAGAAAAAACTGCACAGGCTGAAGATCGGCCCAAGAGTTGGTTATTACGTGATGAGCTGTTATTTGATCTTGCTAAATTACAGCCAGAATCAGTTCAGGAACTGGCTAATGTACGTGGGATTAATGAACGCTCTGTTAACCGTTATGGCAGAGAGCTGTGTCAATTAATTACTGTCGCCAAGAATCGTCCGCCTTTGCCACTGAATGAGAAAGATCGTTCAGCTAAAAAGACTCAACAAGAAGAGGCTATCCTGGATATCTTAACGGCATTGGTAAGAATTCGAGCAGAAGAAAATGCCTTGAATCCTAGTATTCTGGCGACACGAAAAGACCTTGAAGAACTGCTTTTTAATATCAACGATGAATCTCCTTTGCTACATGGTTGGCGTTACACCATGGCAGGTAAAGAATTGGTCGGATTGTTAAAAGGCCAGTTCTTGTTAGGGATTGAATCAGATAGGTTAGCTATTGTTGAAAAATAGTTTCGCTACCCGTTTTATAAGGAATTATTAATGAGTCAGCTTTTTAAACCTTATCAGCTAGGGCAACTTACCTTACCCAACCGTATCGTTATTGCGCCTATGTGTCAGTACTCAGCCATTGATGGTGAAGCCACTGACTGGCATTTGCTGCACTTGGGTAATTTAGCGCTGTCGGGTGCGGGTTTGCTGATTATCGAAGCCACTGCGGTGGAGCCAGAAGGGCGTATTTCACCCGCTGATTTAGGGATTTGGTCTGATGTCACAGAAGCTGCATTAGGTAAGGTGTTGAAGGTTGTTCGCAAATACTCAGACATGCCAATTGCTATTCAATTAGGTCATGCCGGGCGAAAAGCATCAACTGCTGTGCCTTGGGAGGGTGGGCAGTTGGTTTCACCTGAACAAGGCGGGTGGCCTGTTGTTGCGCCCTCGGCACTGTCGTATTTGCCGGAAGATCCAGCACCTATTGAACTTAATGAAGCAGGTTTGCAACGTATCCTGACGGCCTTTGTTTCTGCTGCTCAACGTGCGTATCGTTTGGGCATTGATGCCATTGAAATTCATGCGGCGCACGGTTATCTGTTGCATGAGTTTTTATCGCCGCTTTCAAATAGCCGAACCGATAGTTATGGCGGCTCCCTGGAAAATCGTATGAGATTCCCTTTGGCAATATTCGATGCGATGCGGGCAGCAGTACCCGCTGAAATGCCCATTGGCATTCGGATTTCTGCAACCGACTGGGTTGATGGTGGCTGGGATTTGGAACAGAGTCTTGTTTTTGCAAAAGCCTTAAAAGACCGAGACTGCTCGTTTATACATGTTTCCAGTGGTGGGCTTTCACCCCAGCAAAAAATTCCGTTGGGTCCGCAGTATCAAGTTCCTTTCGCTAAGGCTATTCGCTCAGAAACGGGTCTACCCACGATTACGGTTGGCTTGATTACCGAGCCAGAAGCCGCGGAAGCGATTATCGTTGAAGGTCAGGCCGATTTGGTTGGTCTTGCGAGAGGCATACTCTATGATCCTCGCTGGCCTTGGCATGCAGCGGCTAAATTAGGTGCTCAAGTTGTAGCGCCTCCACAATACTTGCGTTGTCAGCCACGGGGATTGAAATTGTTATTTGGTGATGTGGAATTCCGTCAGCGCTAATTGGGATAAGCAGGTTTTGATTGCTATCAACTAGCGCTTAATAAACGGTTGCTGGTAATCGCTTAAGCTGGCTGATAAGCCATTAGCGATGTCTCCAGCCAAATCCGGGATGATGCCAGCCCCAACCATTATAGGGATGATAAGCCCAGTTCCAAAGAGGACCGGGGGCGACTCCAACGGGAGGTAGTATACGTACTCCAATAGGGGGAGCAACTGGCGCAACATAAGGCGTTTGGTATCCATAATAGGGCGTAGCAGGCGTATAAGCGGGGGCGCCGTAGCCATAATGAGGAGGCGGAACAACACAGCCGACTAAACATAAAGTAAGGATTAGAAGGCTGACCGAAATAAAAAATGTTTTAATTTTCATACTATCCTCCTTCAACGGATAATTTTTTATATTCGATGGTTAAGTGTAAAGTTATCTTTCTGGGATGGCAATTAGATCATGCCTTATATTTAAGGTTCAATCAAGTTTGAAAAAGTGATCCACACATGTGCGCGGATCACTAAAAGGATAATACTCCCTAGACTAATTTAGGGTTATAAGGCGTTATCTGGGGATTAAAAGGTAATGCCTACTCATGTTCTTCTTCGGTATCCTGAGCATCCAGGCCATAGAAACCAGACAAATCAGAGTTTGCAACAAAAATGCGGTGCAAATTTTTTGCGCTCGCTACATTTGCGTTTCCTCTATAAATCGTTAAGCCACGTACTGCTGGGTCTTTTTGGTCTTCAATAATTTCATCTGCTACCGCTAATCCCAGGCTTTGGCCTTGAAAATCGTCATTTCCATAATGAACACCGAGATAAATGCGGCTGCGACCATTCTCTAACTGTAGTTGAGTAAAGGTTGATACCTTACGGGAAGTGCCATCCTGGTTATTAATAGGCGATTGTAATTTACCCGTACCATTGTTGGTGCTCCATAACCAAGGCAATGAGGTCAGGGTTTGAGGTGTGTTTGATCTAACGATGTCATCTGAATGAAAGAAGGCTCTAAGAATTTCAACACCTGCTGATACAGTGGTACTGTGTCCACTGGTATTGGAAGGGTGTGCTGGTGTTGTGCCCAGTGGTTTCCAGTTATAGGTGGTTGCCGCTCCTGAGGCGTCAGCATTTAATGCGGTGACCGGACGCCAAAAGGTAAGGTCATATTTAGATTGGAACGCAGCAATACGGGCATCTGCCAGGGTACTATCCAGAGCGGCAAATAATTTAGCATTTTGTGTTAAGGTCAGGTGACGATCCAGTGAAGCAATACGCGCGACCTCATTTGTGAATAACTCTGCATCAGACTTATAGAAAAGTGCTTGTAATAACTCATCGTCGGTACGGCTGCCGGGATTAGAAGAATCTTGGCCGTGAGTTTTCACAAACTCTAGTTCAGCGGTGTATTCATTACTGCCTACTTTTAATTCATGAGGTACTGTAGCGACTAATTCTTGTTTTTCACGAGTTGTTAAACTAAAGGGGGGCACTGTTTTCCAGTTGAAGTCAATTCCCGCTGTAGGGATGATAGCGCCCGTACCATCAAAGCCAGTAGGTACACCTACATTAGAGTCAACGATACCTACGCCACCATTGCTAGGTCTCCATAAACCAATCCCTGGATTTCCTGTAGCGGTTGGCGTGCCTGTACCAGAAATATTGCTGGTCGGTATGTAACCTGTTCTGATTGCCGCATTATCGCCGGTTCTCGCAGCTAGAGCTGCAGCTGCTGCGGCTTGCCCAGCAATGACGCCTGGATCGTTTGCCGGGTTTACATTTAAAGCAAGCAAGTCTGAGCTTAATTGGATATCTAGCCAAGCACGGGTGTTTGCATTGGTTTGTAATGCGTGTAATACGTCATGAGCTGCTTGTGCCGCAGCTGCCGAGGCCGAATTTGGTGTTAGTGTTCCCGAAACGACGCCAGAGTAATAGTAGTTTTTTGAGCTAAAGGGCTGGATCGTATTAATCGCATCAAATACCGCTCTGGCTTCGATAGCGGCAATCCGTGTAGAAACATTAGAGTTAAGTGCCGCAGAGGCATTACCCGATGTTTGCGAAATTGCACCTTTGGTTGCAAGTGCCGTATAAAAATTCCAGTCGGTTACTGCATCCGCATAGCTGTGAGAGGCCGCTAAAGAAGTTATTAACGCCAGTGTAATTCGAGTTGGAGTAAAAATTGTACTGAGTTTTGATCTGTTCATTGATTTAAATAACCTTCATTTGTTAAAAATAATATCTACAATCAACTTAGACGTTCTGTGTGGCGTATGTTGTTGTCCGAATATCAGAAAGCCATCGAAAGTGGCTTGGCTCTATATCTTACGCATTAATAATGCCAGATAAATAACTCATTGTTTTTAAAGTAGTCTATTTTGTTATTGAGTTGGATGTGCTGGTTTATAAACAGTGGGTGTTGGTTGGTTGTTTGTGGGTCAGCAGTCTGTGGTGGGGTCAGGTCATTTTGAGCTTACAATCATCGCTATGAAAATGGTATGATCAAAGCGAGTATTTTGAATCGAGTATCGACTACTGTTATGAATAAGAGTAAGCCCACTATAAGTCCAGAGATTGTGTGCCACTGTAGCGGCACGACTAAACAGAAAATTAAAGAGTTGGTTGAAAACAAACTGACTGACCTTGAAGGCATTTCGAGAAAAACCGGGGTTTGTTCAGGCTGTGGGGGCTGCGAGGGAGTAGTATTGGAATTTATAGCTGAATATAGCAGCCAGACTTGTTGTGAAATCGAATAACTTTAAAGAGTAACTGCTTTGAAAAATCTACCTCTATTTCTTTTATGCATCGGTTTAATCACCTTATTGCTAATGAACGCCTGTGCATTAGTCCCAAATACTCCATTGCCTGCGATGACCGGTAGCGACCGAGATGTACATGGCTGTATTGCTTCAGCCGGTTATAGTTGGTGTGAACGAGAAAAACACTGTGAACGCCCTTGGGAGTTGGCTAAAGACAAGGGCTTTGCAAATACTGAATCAGCTTTTAATCGTTATTGTCATAGCATTCAATAAAGTTTAACCGCCTTACCTTTATATTTAATCCCCTAGTTTTATTTTGTAATTACCTATTATTACGGGTATTATTACAAACAAAGGTCGCTATCGTTGGTATAGAAGCTTTACTGATGATTATCAGCGATAGAATTCCAAATAACCTGCGCAACTATAAATTGGACAAAATGGATGAGCTAAGTCTTGTTACTATTTTGTTGGCCGTTACCACTATAAAACGTGGGAGTGAAATACCTGGCTATCAAGGCGCTGGAGAACATCAATGAGCAGTTCTAGGGATACAAGCGGGGAAACAGATTTACACCAAAAGGCAGAGTCCATTCTTCAAGGAAAGGCTGGGTCGTTTTCGGAACAATTGAAAGCTTTGTCACCCGAAGCATTAGCCGAACTCTTACATGAGTTACATGTGTACCAAATCGAATTGGAGTTACAGAATGAGGAGCTGCGCCAAACACAGATTGAACTTGATATTGCTAAGACACGTTATTTTAAACTTTATGATCTAGCGCCAGTCGCTTATCTTACCATTACCAATAAGGGTTTGATTAAACAAACTAATCTTGCAGCAGCGACCCTACTGGGGATATCACAACGTAAGCTGCTGAATCAGCCGTTCTCAAAATTCATTCTCAATGCTGATCTAGCTCATTATTACCCCTTCTATAAACTGCTTGTTAACTCAGGAGAACAGCAGGTGCTCGATGTGCGGATGCTGAGAAACGATGGCAGCCAATTCTGGGCACATTTAGAGGCTATCGTTGCTATGGATGAGGGTGATAGTCCAATCTTACAAATTACGCTGAGTGATGTGACTAAGCTGATTTTGACTGAAATAGCGTTACGCGAGAGCGCAGTCTATGCCCAGTCTCTGGTGGACTCAGCATTGGATGGTGTAATCTGCATTGATCAGGATGGCAGGATAATCAGTTGGAATCCACAAGCTGCACACATTTTCGGTTATTCAATTCAAGAGGCTTCAGACCGTGATTTTCTAGACTTCATTATATTGCATGAACACCAGAAGGACTTTCGACACAGCTTGGTTGAATATAAAAATACCGGCTTTTCTTCAATAATCAACTCTCGAATTGAAGTGAAGGGCTTACGCTCCGATGAAACAGAGTTTCCTATGGAACTTTCAATTTCGGTCGTAGAGCAGCATGAAAGCTATTTCTTTAGTATCTATGTTCGTGACATTACAGAGCGCAAAAAAGCGGACGACTTTGAACAATTTCGTAGCCGTATTCTTGAACAACTAACGTCAAATACTCCCCTCAACACCATTCTTGAATCCTTGGCGCTCGGTGTTGAGCAGATTTACTCACCTATTCTTTGCAGTATCTTATTGCTGGACGCTGACGGTAATCGTTTTCTTAAGGGTATAGCACCTAGCTTGCCAGACTTCTATAACGAAGCCATCAACGGCGTAGAAATTGGTTTTGGCGTTGGTTCCTGTGGGACTGCCGCCTTTACAGGAAAACCTGTTATGGTCGAGGATATTGCGGCACACCCCTATTTTGCACCAATAAAAGAACTAGTCGCCAGTGCTGGATTAAGGGCCAGTTGGTCTCAGCCTATCTTCTCCTCACATAATCAGGTGCTGGGGACTTTTGCTATTTATCATCGTACGAAACACAAGCCTACAGCATCAGATATTCGACTCATTGAACAAGCCGCCCGATTAGCCAGTCTGGCTATTGAGCGTAAACAGAACGAAAACGAACTCCGTATAGCTGCCACTGCCTTTGAATCTCAGGAAGGCATAATCGTCACAGACGCCAATAAAACTATTCTCCGGGTTAATAGCGCCTTCACTACGATTACGGGTTATCTGGCAGAAGATGTGGTCGGTAAGACACCCAGAGTACTGCAATCGGGTAAACAGGATTCAGCTTTCTATGCCGCCATGTGGAAAAGCATCCATAAGACGGGGGCTTGGCAAGGTGAAATCTGGAACCGACGCAAGAATGGTGAAGTATTTCTAGAGCAACTCGCCATTACCGCCGTAAAAGACCCTAACGGTATTGTATCCAATTACGTTGCTACACTCACTGACATTACTTTACGCAAGGAGGCGTTGGATAAAATTCAACGTCTGGCCTTCTATGACTCGCTGACCGGACTACCTAATAGGCAACTACTTCAAGACCGACTAACTTCTGCCTTAACATCAAGTCATCGCCTTGGCCTACAAGGAGCGTTACTGTTTATTGATATGGATAATTTCAAGACACTTAATGATACCCTTGGTCATGATATGGGAGATTTATTGCTGCAACAGGTTGCACAGCGTCTAGAATCTTGTGTACGAAGAAGGGATACCGTTGCCCGTCTTGGCGGTGATGAGTTTGTAGTCATGCTGGAAAATCTGAGTGAATATACTCTTGATACTGCAACGCAAACTAAAATTATTGGCGATAAAATTATGGCTATTCTTAATCAGCCTTACCAGCTTAACGGTCATAACTACTACAGTACACCCAGTATTGGCGTCACCTTATTTACTGGACAGAAACAATCATGTGAGGAGCTATTGAAACAGGCTGATATTGCCATGTACCAAGCCAAGAACTTAGGCCGTAATGCTGTTTGCTTTTTCGACCCAAAAATGCAAACCTCTATCAATGCCCGCGCCGTTTTGGAAGAGAACTTGCGCCTGGCCATCAAAGAGCAACAGTTTGTCATTTATTTTCAGCCTCAGGTTCAACATAATGGCAAGATTATTGGTGCAGAAGTACTCATTCGCTGGCAACATCCAGAAAATGGTCTAGTTTCTCCTTTAGAATTTATCCCATTAGCTGAGGAGACCCGGTTAATTTTACCCATCGGTGAATGGACGCTAAAGGCTGCTTGTTCTCAACTTAAAATATGGGAGGGTTCTGAGTATACCCGCTCCTTGCAATTAGCCGTTAATGTCAGTGCACGCCAGTTTCATCAGACTGATTTTATCGAACAAGTGTGCCAGACTTTGGGATTTTACGGTATTAATCCAGGAATGCTTAAGCTTGAACTCACCGAAACGATAGTCCTTGATGATATTGAAGACACGATATTCAAAATGAATGCGCTTAGAAAGATCGGTGTGCAATTTTCAATGGATGACTTTGGTACTGGCTATTCGTCACTATCCAGTCTTAAAAAACTCCCCCTGGATCAACTTAAGATTGACCAAAGTTTTATACGCGACCTCTCTATAGACGTAGATTACGCTATTATTGTAGAGAGTGTTATAGCCATGGCTAACAAACTTAATATTGAAGTTATCGCCGAGGGTGTGGAGACAGAAGCGCAGCGTAAATTTTTAGAACTTAACGGCTGTCAGCTCTATCAAGGTCATTTATTCAGTCAGCCACTACCCATTGATCAATTTGAATTGTTGTTGAAGAAAAACTAACACTGACATATTGAATTTATTCAACAACTTCATGGCCTGTATTCAAACTCTTCGATCCAGCTTGCGGTAGCTGATGGCTTCGCTTAAATGATTAATTTCTATGTTCGCAGATTGAGATAAATCAGAAATTGTGAGTGCCAGTTTCAATATTCGATGGTAAGCCCTGTGTGATAAGCCAAATTTCTCCATGGCTTGTTCTAATAGTTGATGACTGGGTTCTGATAAAAGGCAGAGCTGTTTGACTTCTTTTGCTGTCAACGCCGAATTTGCTTTACCGCTGCGGGCTAAGGCAATATTACGTGCAGCGACTACACGTGCTCTAATGGTGGCGCTGGTTTCTTCTCCACTGGGCATCCCTTTTCGTAATACTTCATGTGAAATGCGTGGTACTTCCAGGTGCATATCTATTCTGTCCAATAAGGGGCCTGATATTTTTGCCCGATAGCGGATGATTTGTTCTGAGGAGCAATGACAGCGGTTTGATGCATCCCCTAAATAGCCGCAAGGACAGGGGTTCATGGCAGCTATTAGTTGAAAGCGCGCTGGAAAGTCGACTTGTCTAGCTGCACGGGAAATGGTTATATGACCGGTTTCTAAAGGTTCACGGAGGACTTCCAGGACTTTCCGATTAAATTCGGGTAATTCATCTAAAAATAAAGTGCCATTGTGTGCCAGAGATATTTCTCCTGGCTTGGGATTACCTCCACCACCCACAAGAGCAGCGGCAGATGCAGTGTGATGAGGTGCGCGATAGGGCGGAATGAGCCAGTTTTGCACATTAAGACCTTGATCACTAATTGATGCGATGGCTGCAGTTTCCTGCGCCTGTTGCTCGGTCAGTAACGGTAAAATGGTGGGTAAACGGGAGGCAATCATCGATTTACCCGTGCCTGGTGGACCGAGCATAATTAAATTATGAGAACCCGCTGCGGCAATTTCAAAAGCCCGTTTAACATGAAATTGACCATGCACATCAGAGAAATCCAGGTCATAAGTGGGTAAGTGTTGTTCCGGCTGTTGATATTCGCAGGGTATCAATGTTTGTCCGCTGAGGTGAGCGCACACTTCCAGTAAATGAGCGGCTGGAACAATTTCGATCCCTTTGACGAGCGATGCTTCAGCAATGTTTTCTTTAGGTAAAATGAGTTTGCATTTGTGATTTCGGGTTTGTATAGCAATAGGTAGCACCCCTTTTATAGGGCGTAATTCACCGCCTAAGGATAACTCACCTATACATTCGTATTCTTTTAGATGGGTCATGGGAATCTGACCGGAAGCAGCGAGAATACCTAAGGCAATGGCTAAATCAAAGCGGCCTCCTTCCTTGGGCAAATCGGCTGGGGCTAAATTAACGGTGATACGCTGGGCGGGAAATTCAAACTTTGAGTTTAATAAAGCACCACGGACGCGGTCTTTACTTTCTTTAACAGCGGTTTCGGGTAAGCCGACAATATTGAGTGCGGGCAGGCCATTAGCAACATGTACTTCAACCATGACCAGCGGTGCTTCAATTCCAGCCCGGCCCCGGCTAAAGATAACGGCTAGGCCCATGAGAGGGCGGCGTTTACTGGGTGTTTGGATCTGATCACTGTTTACTCCTCGGGGCTCAAGCTTAGATATCCTATCGGGCAAGTCAATCAGATGGGTAATGCATGTTTTACAGCTAAACAAAGGTTGGCGTGGATTTAATCACGCCAACCCGTAGTACT
>CAIPPE010000067.1 GCA_903866825.1 uncultured Methylococcaceae bacterium | reverse complement strand
GAAAATTAATTACCTTTCCCAATAATGATACTGGGGGTATGTCCGTACATTATCATCCGGTAGAGTCTATTTATAAGGAAGGTCAAAATCGGATTAATCGCGGTGAAGCCGAAGCGATTGTTGAAGATATTGTTACTAAATTACGTCAGCCCACTTTTAATAAATCAATTGGTATTGTGACTTTTAATACGGATCAGCAGAAATTAATCAATGATCTGTTTGAAAACAAGCGTCGAGAATATCCAGAAATAGAGCCACACTTTGCTGAAGATAAGTTTGACGCTATTTTTGTAAAGAATTTAGAAAACGTACAAGGTGATGAGCGGGATCAAATTTATTTTTCGATTACGTTTGGTAAAGATGCGGCGGGTAAGTTGAGTATGAATTTTGGTCCTATGAATCAGGCAGGTGGGACTCGTCGATTAAATGTTGCTGTGACCAGAGCAAAGGAAGAAATGCATGTGTTTGCATCCTTAAGACCGGAGCAAATAGATTTGTCACGTACCAGTGCTGAAGGGATTAGAGATTTAAAGCATTTTCTTGAATATGCACAACGAGGCAGTTCGGCACTTATTGCGCCAATGGGTGCACCCGGTGGATTTTTTGATTCACCTTTTGAACAGGCCGTTGCTGAAAAGTTACATGCAAAAGGATGGGTAACGCATTCTCAAGTGGGGGTGTCGGGGTATAGGATAGATTTGGGTGTTGTTAATCCGGATGCGCCTGGCATTTACTTGAGTGCTGTTGAATGTGATGGTGCAACTTATCATAGTTCTGCAACCGCAAGAGATCGTGATTTTTTAAGAGAACAGATTTTAAGAGACTTAGGCTGGGAAGTCATGCGTATATGGTCTACGGATTGGTGGATTGATTCTGCATCTGCTTTAGAGCAGGTCGATAAGCAATTGCATCAGTTATTAGCAGACTATCGCGCAAAACAAAACGATAATACGAAAGACTTTAATAGAATTAAGCCCTTAGTGTGAGGAATTATGATTATCACTGTAAAAAAAGCTCATTACCTTGATGGTTATCGACTACATTTATTATTTAACACGGGTGAATCAGGGCAAGTTGATTTGCAAGACCTTATTTTTAAATACAAAGCCGCAGCACCTTTGCGTAATATTGATGATTTTAAATCCTTTCAATTAGATGAATGGTCTACTGTGGTTTGGAGTTGCGGTTTTGACGTATCTCCCGAAACACTTTATGAACGAGCAATAAGCAAACGAATGGACTGATTAACGTATAGATTTAAATCTTAACTGGATTTATTGATTCTGGTATATTGTGTAACATTATCATCAATTTATTGTTTTGTTCACGAGAAGACTTCAAGACAAAAATATAAAAATAATAAACAAGTCGAGGGTGTTATGTTTGAAGGGCTATTTACATTAATTATCATTTTTGTGGCTTATGTTGTTTATCAGGCCGTTAATGAGGACAAAAAAACGCCAAAAGCTGAAGTACCAAAAGCAAAGGAAACAATTCAAAATGCAATAGTGCCTCAGCCGGTAACAGAATCGGTTAAACCCACTAAAAAGCCTAGTACCATTAAACCAACCCCGTTGAAAAAAAGTATTCCTAAAGTTGCTGTTAGTAAGGAAGCCGATAAGTCTATTGCAAAGAAAGGTTTGTTAAATCCAATAACGGGAGAGGTCGCTACCACTTATAATAATTATCGCTTTACTAAACGTTGGATTAAAGAGGCTTTAGTGACCGAAGGCTTGCTTGAAAAAGTTTATAAAAATAATGAACTGAATGCTGATACTGAAGCAGACATAAAAGCTGCCTTGGCTAAACTTGAGGTAATTGATAAATATAAGCCTTCTTAAGGAAAGAGTCGTCATGAAAGAAGAGTCATTCATATTCGATCAGATTCATATTGAAGTAGCGCGTAATGCGACAGATGATTTTAATTTATTTCATGATAAGCATAAATGGTTACAGATAACTCACAATCCCTTTAGAGGGCCTATCGTATTGGGTTATCAACTCAATACCCTGATTGAATATCAAATGCTGCTTTATCGGGCCGCACATCATGAAAACCGTATTATTGCTGAAAACGATCTTCGTTTTAGTAATTACCAAATCACTTTTGTAAATGCAGTTCGGCCCAGAACTCCGGTTTATCTGGAGATCAAAAAGACGCTCATTACCACTATTCCACATTTGACCTTAGGCAATCGTATCGCCATGAAGTCAGATGGGAAAACGGTTTTATTGGGGTTTAAGAAAGAAACTCAAACGCCTCTTTTTTTGCCAGATACAACGTTTGAAAACTTACCCGATCTTAATGAAGTAGAAGATTTAACAACGATTCTTGGGACTGATTATTTTTTTAAACGTAAATTTATGAATAATGGTTCAGTTAAAAATTTCTTATCGGGTTCTTTAGCCGAGCAGTCGGACTATTTTGATGAGTTAATGCATATTGCAAACTATCCAGAAATATATCCCTGTAGTCTTACTTCGGGGGCTTTACTTGAGAAGGCACAGTTAGAACATCATGATTTTAAACTGAATCCGATGGTATACACGTCCCATGAAATCTCGGTAGACAGGCACTATGTGAGTCAGCTTAAGAATAATGATACGTTGCATATTTTAGTAAAACAATTGCCAGAATCCAGTGACAATACCCTAAATCAAACTAATATCAGGCAACGAACCTATCATTGTTATGGCTTGTTGCAAAATAATGAGGTCTTATTTAGGGTCAAGATGAATCTGGTTCCATTAGCCGAGATCTTAAAAAACTTAAGAAAAGTGTCTTAAACTCGTAAGTCCCTGAGGTTTGTGTTATGGATAATGCTCATCAATTGTTACAGAATGATTTTGGCCAATTAAAAGATACACGGCTGGAACCACAAAGAGCGTAAACAACGTGCCAATAGCAATCCCTGTTGCTATAACCAGGCCTATATTAAAGCGTGAAACGGCACCTGCACCCGAAGCAAAAATAAGCGGTAATACACCTAATACCATGGCGGCTGTCGTCATCACAATCGGTCTTAACCGAATGCTAGCGGCACTTTCAATAGCGGCTCTTTTCGAAAGACCTTCTTTCTGTTTGATATTTGCAAATTCAACAATCAAGATGCCATGCTTACTGATTAAGCCCATTAAAGTGACCAGGCCGACTTCGGTATAAATATTGAGGGTAGCGCCGCCAATGCCTAAGGAGATAAAAATGAGCGCCCCAGCAATTGACATCGGCACTGATACCAGAATAATCAGCGGATCTCTGAAGCTTTCAAACTGTGCGGCAAGTGCCAGGAAAATAATGATTAAGGCAAAAGCAAAAGTAAAAATAAAGCTACTGGATTCTTGAATCATTTGCCGTGATTGACCGGCATAATCCACTGAATAACTGGGGGGTAATAGTTGGGTTGCCAGTTTTTGTAAAGAACTAACTGCATCACCCACTGTCACCCCAGGGAAGGGGACACCTGATATCACGGCTGAATTTAATTGCTGAAAGCGATTTAATGATTGTGGAACGGTTTTAGTACTGATAGACGCAATAGTGGATAGCGGAACCGTACTACCATCAGCGGTACGAATATGATAGTTAAGTAACTGATCTGCATTCAGTCGGGAGGTTTGCTGAGCTTGTGGAATAACCTTATAAGAGCGTCCCGTCATGCTGAAATAATTGACATATCCACCGCCTAGAATAGAGGCTAATGACGAACCAACGTCTTGCATACTCAGTCCTAATAGCGCTGTTTTATTACGATCAATGTCAACTTGGGTTTGTGGTTGATCAAACTTTAAGTCGCTATCCAGAAATATAAACATGCCGCTTTTTTGGGCTTCTTGCATAAACTGCTGTGCAATCGTGTTTAATTGCTCGAATGAATCTGTTGAGCCAATCACAAACTGCACAGGAAGGCCACTACTGCCTGGTAATGGCGGTGGTTGAAATGCAGCAACACGTACCCCTGAAATTTGATTCATTTCTTCTTGAATGATGGGCTGTAACTGATTAGAGTTTACGTTACGTTCATGCCAAGGTTTAAGTACCATCCCGGCAATCGATTGGCCCGGCACATTAAGCTGGAAAACATGATCTGTTTCAGGATGTGAAACAAATTTTTTGTAAACCTGTTCGGCATAGAGCAGGCGTTGCTGTAAAGTTGCATCGGGTGCTGCTGTCGCCATAGTGATGACTACCCCTTCATCCTCTTGGGGAGCGAGTTCTCTATTGGCACTGTTATAAAGAAAGTAGATGCTGACTAATATAATTAACGCAAAGACGCTCGTGACTGGTAAATAGTTAAGCGAGCCATGGAGTGTTCTAGAATAGGCGCGTTGCATTGCCGAGACTTGGCGATCAATAAAGTCGACGATACGTTCTTCCCAGCCACTGCGATCTCCTGTATGAGCTTTTAACAGTTTAGAGCTCATCATGGGAGACAAGGTCAGCGCGATAACAGCAGAAACGGTGACTGCACCGACCACTGTAAAAGCAAATTCAGAGAAGAGTGCTCCCGTGAGTCCACCCTGGAAACCAACGGGAACATAAACAGCTATCAATACAATGGTCATCGCGATAATGGGGCCAGTGAGTTCTCTAGCCGCAAGCAAAGACGCCTGTACAGGTTGTAATCCCTCCTCAAGATGCCGGTTAACATTTTCGACCACAATAATAGCGTCATCGACTACCAGGCCAATCGCAAGGACTAGCGCTAACAAAGTCAGTAAATTAATCGAGAATCCTAATGCCAACATGATGGTGAATGTACCCACCAAAGAAAGTGGTATTGCAATAACGGGTATAAGTACTGAGCGGGGCGAGCCCAAAAAGGCGAATACTACCAATGTAACGATCAGTAAGGCTTCGATAAGCGTATGGATTACTTCATCAATAGAGCTATCCACAAATTTTGTTGAATCGTAAACGATTTTTCCGCTAATACCTGCTGGTAACTGGGCTTGAATGCCCGGAAATGCTTTACGAACTCTATCAATAACTTCAAGCAGGTTTGCATTGGAAGCGACTTGCAGACCAATATAAACGGCCTTATCGCCATCAAAAGAGACGCTGGTTTCATAATCATCAGAACCCAGGGTGACTTTAGCAACATCCTTAAGTCGAATGATTGCGCCATCTTGTTGTTTGATAACCAGGTCTTCGAACTCGGCGACAGAATGTAAACTTGTTGATGCTGCCAAATTGACCTGAACCATTTGGCCTTTAGTAGTACCCAAGCCTGCATTATAGTTATTTTTAGCTAAGGCAGCGCTAATGTCAGTGGCGGTCAATGAATAAGCCGCCAGTTTATTGGGATCTAACCAGGCGCGTAGAGAAAAGTTTTTACCTCCTAACAATTCAGCTGTTTGAATGCCTTCAACCGCTTGTAGTCTGGGTTGAACTGAGCGGATCAGATAATCGGTGATGTTATTGGCCGGTAATTGGTCACTGGAAAAGCCAATATACATGGCATCAATGGTTTGACCAATTTTTACACTTAATACCGGGGTTTGTGCCTCTGGTGGTAATTGATTGTGGACGGCGTTGACCTTGGCATTGATTTCAGTCAAGGCTTTGTTTGGATCGAAATTGAGTCTTAAATTAGCCGTTATTGTACTAATACTGTTTTGACTGGTTGACGTTATGTAATCGATGCCATTCGCTTGGGCAATACTATTTTCCAGGGGCGTTGTAATAAATCCCGCAACCAGGTCGGGATCAGCGCCATAGTAAGCCGTTGTGACAGTGACCACTGCATTCTCTGTTCGAGGATATTGTAATATAGGTAACTCACTGAGTGAGCGTAGGCCTAATACTAACAACATCATGCTGACGACAGTCGCCAGAATAGGTCTACGGATAAAAATATCAGTAAATTTCATAGCGGATTATTGGTCGATAGGTTGAGGGTTAGCTTCGTTACTGGGTTGAATGGAGTTATCAACCGTAACAGGAGAACCATTATGTAGCTTAATTTGACCCGCAGTGACGATAGTGTCACCTGCATTAATACCGCTGAGTATTGCAACCTGATCGCCACGCGTTTCTCCCGTCACTACGATACTTTGTTTGGCGATTAGTTTAGGTTGGCCCTTTTCATTAACGCCGTTGCTTTCAAGACGATAAACGCTAGAGCCAAAAGTATTAAACGTCAGCGCCGTTCGTGGCAGCGTAATAAAACTTTCAGCAGCCCCTGTGGTTATGCTTATAGTGACATACATACCGGGTAGTAGCTTGTTATGAGGGTTTTTTAAAGTGGCTCTCAATTGAACGTTACGGGTATTAATTTCAACTTTAGGATTAATGACGGTCATTTCTCCGGTAAATGTCTGGTTCGGGTAGGTATCTGATTTGAGGTTGACTAGTTGACCAAGTTTAAGCGAGCCGAGAAGTTGCTGAGGTAAATAAAAATCCACAAATACAGTTTCAAGTGCTTGCAAGGTGCTGATTGCTGTTCCTGCTTCAAGATATTGTCCGACGTTAACCTGTCGAATACCGAGTTGACCGGTAAAAGGTGCGCGGATTAATTTCTTGTTGAGTAGTGCTTGCTGTTGCCCAACGTTAGCATTCGCTATATCAAGGTTCGCTTTATCAATATCCAGGGTTTGCTTGCTAATGGCATTAACTTCGTATTGCGCCTGATCTCTTAGGTATGTCACTTGGGCAAGCTGCACAGCCGCTTTGAGTGATTCAAGTTTCGCTTTATCATCATAAGCACGTAACTGTAACAAAGGTGTACCCGTTTTAACGGTTTCACCCTGTTTAAAGTAGATTTCATCGACAATACCCGCAACTTCAGCGCTGATATTAATACCCTGAATCGCTTGAATATTACCTATCGCCTGGAGTTTAGGCGACCATTCTAAAAACGTAGCAGTTGTTGTTGATACCGTTTGCAGCGGTTCACCTTGAGCGGACATAAATTGTTTGATCATGCGCCCCTTAAAGCTAATGAAGCCAAAAATTCCGGTGAGTATTATGCCTACTATGCTAAGCATAATGATCATACGTTTAATCATTTCAGTGTCCTGTCGGAGTTTTGCGCAAACATGAATTTAAAATAAAAATCCCTTTCTAGGGTGCTGATTTTTTTTGTTGCTCGGAAATTAAATGAGTCGATAAGTCTGGGCGTTTCCACCACCCCCCCCCTAATGCCTGAAACAAAGTAACGGTATCTGTGTAGCGATTGGCTTGGGCAATAATTTGACCCATTTGAGCTTTTTGATAGTTTTGTTCAGCGACCAATAAAGCCAGATAGCTGACCGCACCGATCTGATATTGTTGTCGGGTCAGTTCCAGGTTATCCAAGGCAGCCTGTAACGCGGCATCTTGTGTTTTTAAAGCAGTTGCATCAAGCTCCAGCGCACTCAAGGTGTCTGCAACATTTTGAAAAGCTTGTAATACGGTATTTTTGTATTGAGCGGCTGATTGCTCATAGTTCGCTATTGCTGCACGACGTTTATGAAGCAGGGTTCCGCCATGAAAAACTGGTTGCAACATATTTCCACCAATGCTCCAGATTAAGCTGCCTGGAACAAATAAGTCGGCTAATCGAGTGGCGATGGTGCCAACATTAGCACTGATAGTAAAGTTGGGTAATAAGTTAGCGGTAGCCACACCAATTTGAGCGCAAGCATCATGTAATAGCGCTTCTTGGGCTTTAATATCCGGTCTTTGTTGCACCAATTGAGACGGCAGACTCAACGGCAACGCTTCAGGCAGATGCAACTCAGACAGATTGAATTCAGCGCTCAGTTTCGTACTAGGCAATTCGCCTACCAGTGCTGTTAAACTATGCCGTGTTTTAGCCAGTTGCAGTTGTAATGGCGGCAGGGCTGTACGTGTTTGTTCTAAAGTTGCTTGTAGAGCTACGACATTAATCTTTGAAACGCCACCTAACTCATATTGGCGTTTAACGAGTTCTAATTGATGCGTTTGCGATGCAATGATTTCTTCAGTTGCTTTAATTTGTGCTTTTAACGAGGCTTCCTGAATCGCACTACTGGCGACATTCGAGGCCAGTGTTAAAAAGGCGGCTTCCAATTGAAAGCGTTGGTAGTTTTCGTCTGCTTCCAGGGTTTCAATTTGCCGTCTAATTCCGCCAAACACATCTAAGGTATAAGCCACTTGGACAGACCCACTGTTTAGTGTGTAGGTAGATCCTGCAAAGTTAGGGTTGCCAAATTGAGCTCCCGATATTTTTTGTTGAGTGCTTCTAGTGACTAAATCCAGGGCCGGAAATAAAGAACCTTGCATGGCAATGGTGTTTTCCTGCGCTTGAGTCAATGCGTAAGAAGCCGCTTGAAGATTTGGATTTTTTTCTAACGCTTGAGCAATTAACTGAGTTAACGCTGGAGAATTAAATAAAGTCCACCATTGGCCCTCTAGCTCTTTTCCAATACTGATGGATTGAGCGGCTCCCGATTTTGAAGTTGTTGTTGATAAATGATTTGATGACTTATCAACTGTGTAGCTATCCGTATTCGGGGGTTCAGGGCTTTTAAAATCAGGGCCTAAAGTACAGCCTGCAATCAGTAAAGTTAAAGCCACTGTAAGTTGGAGAGGCGAGATCGAAAAAATTAACGGATTAACATCTAAAGTGTTATCTGGAGCAGATTTTGATTTAAATGTCATTTATGCTCAATTTAAAATGGATTTACTTAAGACGACTGTAATGGCTTAAGGTGGTTGTAAATAAGAAAGCTTGTTTAAGATTATATACTACGCTTTTTTTAGATTTAAGGGAATTGTATCTAGAGTTATTTAGTGGGTTTTAGCGTGAGCAACAAACATTATCTGTTATTATAAGCCATTAAATGGCGGCAGTTCGCCGCCACTCGCGTTTGATAAAAAGAGTCTTTGTGAATACTGTTGAATTTTCTTCTTTACCCTTAAAACCTGCCTTACTTGAAAATATTGAGTCGATAGGCTATACCCACTTAACGCCTATCCAGGCAGAAACTTTGCCGCATATTTTGGAGGGTAAGGATGTAATTGCGCAAGCAAAGACGGGTAGTGGTAAAACGGCAGCCTTTGGTATTGGCTTGTTGTCACGTTTAGACTTTAGTAGCTTCAGAGTACAGGCGTTAGTTATTTGCCCAACGCGAGAACTAGCCGATCAGGTTTGTAAAGAAATTCGTACGCTTGCAAGATTTACCCAAAACATTAAGGTGTTATCTTTGTGTGGTGGGGTGCCGTTTGGCCCTCAAGTTGATTCTTTAGAACATGGTGTGCATGTAGTAGTCGGTACACCCGGGCGATTACAAGAGCATTTACGTAAACGTAGTCTGCGCTTAAGCAATTTAAAAACGCTGGTATTAGATGAAGCCGATCGTATGCTCGATATGGGCTTCGAAGAGGTGATGACTGATGTTATTTCTTATGCGCCCACGCATAGACAAACTTTGCTTTTTTCGGCGACTTATACGGACCCTATTCGAGAGATTAGCCAGAAGTTTCAGTACAAACCACTCTCAGTGACTATTGATAGTAGTCATCATGACAGCGTGATTGAGCAGCGCTTTTATCAAATAGAAAAAGCCGAGCGGATTAATGCCTTGGGTTATTTATTAGCTTATCACCGCCCGGAATCAACCGTAGTGTTTTGTAACACAAAAAGAGAGTGTCAGGATATAGCCAATGCCCTGAGTAACTGTGGGTTTTCCGTGCAAGCTTTACACGGTGATTTAGATCAAAAACATCGAGATCAAGTCTTGGTTCGTTTTGCTAATAACAGTTGTTCGGTTCTCGTAGCGACTGATGTTGCGGCGCGTGGACTTGATATTAAAGAGCTGCAAGCTGTTATCAACTATGATCTGCCTTGGGACCCAGAAATTTATGTGCATCGAATTGGTCGTACAGGGCGTGCAGGAAAAAAAGGCCTAGCGTTGAGTTTGTGTACAGAGCAAGAGCTTAACAGAGTTAAAGCAATTGAAGAGTATCAGAATACCTCTGTAAAATGGGATGATACCTCGCCATTTCAATTAAAATACGAGCAGCGTTTTGAGCCGCCGATGGTGACATTATGGATTGATGGGGGGCGGAAAAATAAAGTTCGTCCCGGTGATATTTTAGGCGCCTTGACAGGTGCTGGCGGAATTACTGGCAGTGAAGTAGGCAAAATAGATATCTTTGATGCCCATGCTTACGTCGCGATTAAACAAGCAAGTGTAGATAAAGCCTTAAGTTGTTTAAAGAACGGAAAGATTAAAGGTCGTAATTTTATGGTGCGTAAATCTCAATGGTAGACTGTTGTAGAGTATTTCGGTGCTTTAATGTAACTCTCTGTGCCGAACTATGACATTGACAAGAGGCTGTCGAAAATGTTCGATTAACAAATCAGCTAGATAAACAGAACGGTGTTGCCCTCCTGTACAGCCAATGGCAATAGTTAAGTAGCTACGACCTTCCGCTTCAAAGCGGGGGATCCAGCGTTCAAGAAAGCCTTTAATTTCATTAAAAAACTCATCGACTAGCGGTTCATTTTTAAGAAAACTAATAACGGGCTGATCCTTTCCTGTAAAAGGACGTAATTCTGGAATCCAGTAGGGATTGGGTAAGGTGCGAGCATCAAACACAAAGTCAGCATCTAAAGGTACGCCATGTTTAAAGCCAAATGATTGGAACTGCATAGAAATGTGTTTGACATCGCGTTCTCCGATTTGATCTCTGATGAGTTCACGTAACTGATGGTATTGGGTACGACTGGTGTCAATGATGACGTTGGCATGGCGGGCGAATTCTGTGAGCATTTCCTTTTCGATTTTTAGTGCTTCCTTAAGGGGGATATTATAGTCAGTAAGCGGATGCTTTCGACGGGTCTCGCTATAACGTTTTAATAAGGTCGATTCTTCAGCCTGCATAAAGATGACTTCACAATCAATGCCTTTTTCCCTGATAAGTTTTAAGCTTTCTGAAAAGCTTCCCAGGCTTTCAAACTGGTTTCTGGCATCAATTCCTATTGCTGTTTTTGCATAGGCTTTTTGATCAGCGAGCATGACATGATTAATGAAATCTTGCAGTAAATTCAAAGGCAGATTATCGATACAGTAATAACCGCAATCTTCCAGGGTGTCTAAGGCGATACTTTTACCTGAACCCGATAATGCACTAACAATTAATAGTCTCATAAAGTAGGCTCGCGTTGATCAAGGTACAAGGAAAATTTTTAAATTATAGATAGTGTTCCTTGCACCTTGTGATTAGCTTATCTGTGGTTGCTGGTTTTTTCTTTATGTTTGATGATTTGACGATCTAATTTGTCAACTAATGCATCAATTGCTGAATACATATCTTCTTGATGGTCTTCAGCGAATAATTTTGCGCCACTTAATTGCAGAGTGGCTTCTGCTTTTTGAACTAATTTTTCTACACTTAAAATAACGTGTACATCGGTAACATTGTCAAAATGACGGGCTAATTTTTCAAATTTTGAGTCTACATGAGCTTTTAAAGCTTCAGTGACTTCTAGATGGTGGCCTGTTACTATTACTTGCATGGGATGAACTCCTTTTTATTATAAATCATGGTTGGTTGGTACTATCTATTTGCGTTACAAAATGCGTTTTCGTTGACTGGATGAAGAAATAAACATTGCTTCACGGTATTTTGCAATGGTTCTTCGCGCAACATTAATGCCTTTTGCTTGTAAAAAATCGGCAATTTTACTATCGCTTAAGGGTCTTCCCTGATTCTCATTGTCGATTAATTCCTTTATAAAGGATCTTATAGCCGTTGAGGAGCATTCCCCCCCGTCTTTTGTTGAAACGTGACTCGAAAAGAAATATTTAAATTCAATGATACCATTGGGAGTATGCATGAATTTATGTGTCGTCACTCTTGAGATTGTCGATTCATGGAGCTTTAATTCCTCGGCAATATCTCTCAATACCATCGGTTTCATTGCAATGGATCCGTGATCAAGAAAGGCTGTTTGTTTTTCAACGATGCTTCGGGCAACACGCAATAAAGTGTCGTTACGGTTGTGAAGGTTTTTGATAAACCATTTAGCTTCTTGTAAATGATCTTTCATGCAAACATTGTCTTTGCTGTTATCGGCTCTTTTTATGAGTGTTGAATAAAATGGATTGATGCGTAATTTAGGTGCAATGTCTGGATTTAAGTTGACTACCCACTGATCGTTATGCTTTATAACATACACGTCAGGGATAACATACTCAGAGTCCGATTCTTGTATCTGTGCGCCGGGTTTAGGGTCTAATGTTCGAATTAAACTAACGATTTCTGTTAATTCTCGTTCGCTAACATCCAGTTTTTTAAGTAATTTTGCCTGTTCATGGGTTGCAAGTAGCTTCAAATAGCGCGTGACGACCAGCAAGGCTTCCTTTATATAAGGTGTAGTCTCAGGTAATTGCATTAACTGCAAACGTAAGCAATCACTTAAATCGATTGCTGCGACACCCGCAGGATCAAATTGCTGTACTCTATGGAGTACGGCAATAACTTCATCAAAATCAAGGTCTTCAAATTGACTTTGCAAACCTTCATAAATGTCGGCTGGTGAGCTACTTAAATAGCCATCTTCATTTACCGAATCAATGACGGCCATGGCAATCGCATGATCACGCTCTGAAAAAGGTGTTAACTCCAGTTGCCATAACAAATGATCCAGTAATGTTGAGCTATTACTACGTTGGCTTTCAAACTCGATCGTCTCGTTATTTCCAGAGCTGGGCGCTGCCGAGCTCTCATAAATATCATCCCAGGACGAATCAACTGGCAATTCGTCAGGAATATTAGTTTGTGAACCTTCGCTAGTAAAGGAGTCTGTATTCTCAAGCTTTTTTTCGGAGGTCGGAATGCCTTCTCGCGGGCCTCCCTCGTCATCAGTAATTTCCAGCATGATATTGGACTCAAGCGCTTGCTGAATTTCTTGTTGTAAATCTAACGTAGACATTTGCAACAGTTTAATAGCCTGCTGCAATTGGGGTGTCATTGTTAATTGTTGGCCTAGCCTAAGATTTAAGGACTGTTTCATATGCTCACTATTATGGATGAGTAATATTTTAAGGTTACCCTGTTTCTGGTTAGGCAGCCGCGATAAGGTTGCAACACTTTAAAGACTAAAGTTTTTACCTAAGTAAACTTCACGTACTTCTTTATTGGCAACGATAGTCTCGGCAGTACCTTCGGCAATTACTTTGCCTGCGTTAACTATATAGGCGCGATCACAAATTCCTAGAGTTTCTCTGACATTGTGCTCAGTAATTAAGATGCCAATTCCGCGCTGTTTCAAATGTTCGATAATTTTCTTGATATCCTCTACTGATATAGGATCAACACCTGCAAAGGGTTCATCTAATAATATAAATTGAGGATTAGTTGCCAATGATCTGGCAATTTCGACTCGACGTCGTTCGCCGCCAGATAGCCCTAATGCAATTTGATGGCGTAAATGCTCAATGTGAAACTCTTGTAACAATTCCTCAATAGTTAATTCTATTTGTCCTTCTGATAAGTCAGAGCGGATTTCCATAACGGCACGTAAGTTATCGGCGACACTTAATTTTCTAAAAACCGATGGCTCTTGAGGTAAATAACCAATACCTTTTAGTGCCCGTACATGCATAGGGTCAAGCGTTATATCTTTTGAGTCCAGTGTTATTTTACCTGCATCGGCTTTAACTAAGCCAACTATCATGTAAAAACTTGTTGTTTTACCTGCACCATTAGGGCCTAATAACCCAACGATCTCATTAGTATTCACAGATAATGATACGCCGTTAACAACATTTCGTTTGTTGTAGGTCTTAATTAGCTGATGAGCTTCTAGAGTTGCCATTATTTACAGTGTAAAGGATAAAATGTAAAAGTAGAGCTGTTTTAATGTCACGATCTTACGCTGGTATCTGTTTTCTTGCACTTTAAAGTCTTTATCATTTTTTAATGGCAGAAGGTTGAGCAGCATTGGACGATTCATTCTTAGGCTCAATAACAACATGAACACGTTTGTTATCAGAAGTTTTTTCACCCGCTTTAACCAGCGAAGTTTTAATATTATATTCAATCAATTCACTGGAATAGGTGCCATTATCTTTCCAAACCGTTGCATCTTTAATTAGAATTAACAGGTCCTTTTTGGGATAAAACTCGCCAGTTGCTGCTTCGCCTGTTATATCTTTTTCACCCTCGTTAGGGGTTTGCTTAAACTTCGCTTTGTTGCCGGTAAAAACCAGTTTTTCAGCATCGCCATTGACAAAATAAACAACAAGCTTATCAGAATGAACAACTATACTGCCTTGAACTGAAATAACATTACCCACGTAGGTGCTTGTAGCAGCTGCATCATCGTAAGTTGCGGTATTTGAGTCAATCACTATGGGTTGTTTCGAATCGCTTTCTAGTGCCGAAACATTTGCGCTGATTAAGGCAAATAATAGTACACAGCCATAGAAAAAAGGTTTTTTATTGTTTTTTTGATTCATAACTCCCCTTTACATTAGCGAGTAACTGCAAATGAATTGGCTCTATATAGGTCATTTTCATACCCGTCCCTGTTGTTTTATTAGGTGGGCTAATCAGTTCAGCCCATTGATCTGTTTCTGCATAACTGATATCGGGCTTTACTTTTAACATGCTTGTGTTAATTGTCAGAGGAGTAATACCTTTAGCTTTTTCCCGGTTAATGGTTACCTGCCCATTTAATAGTAAGTCCTTACCGTCCGTTGAGAGAATACTGGTTTCTGAGGTTATCACCCAGGGCGGTGTTTTAGCATTATAAAAAAACATGGTCGGCTTGTATGTATGGGTAGTACCATCATCGCTATAGTGTATGATTTTATCAGCTAATAATTTATTTTTTAAGGAACCCAGTTCATTCATTTCCCACTTGGTATAGCCTGTACTAAAATAATCCGGGCTATGGGGCAGGGCAGTGGGCTGAAAAGGCATAACCAGATCAGTAAAGTTTACTAACCAACTGCTAAGCAGGGCGATAACACCTAGGTAAATATAGAGTTTACTATCTCTTAGGGCTGCTTTGAAGGTCATTTTAAATAAGTGTTTAACACTTCGTCAAAAGTGCCTTGAGCTTGCATAATTAAATCGCATACTTCACGCACGGCACCTTGTCCGCCAGGCAAAGAAGTACGCCAATGAGCTCTTTGAGTCACTGCAAAGTTAGCATCAGCAACGGCAATTGCCAAACCAACTCTAATCATAAGGGGTAAATCGAGTAAGTCATCTCCTACATGCGCTGCTTGATCAGCGGTGATACCTGTTTTCTCAATTATTTCGTTAAAAGCGGTTAATTTGTTTTCATGTCCCTGGTATACATGTTCAATACCGAGATTTTTCATACGCAGTTCAACAGACGGAGATTTTCTGCCAGAAATCACTGCAACCTCAACGCCTGTTTGACGCAATAACTTTATGCCATGACCATCACGGGCATGAAAAGATTTGTACTCATTACCTTGATGATCGAAAAACAGCTTGCCATCTGTTAATACTCCATCCACGTCAAGAATTAACAGCTTTAGTTTTTTGGCTTTTTCAGAAATGCTAAATAAGGTAGTCAGAGAACAGTTAATCATTAAACAATACCTGCGCGAATCAAATCATGCATATTTAAGGCACCGATTGCCTGTTTCTGATCGGAAACTACAATAAGGGCATTGATTTTCTTTTTTTCCATTATTTGCATGGCTTCAGCAGCAAGAATATCAGCAGAAATAACCGAACAATGGGTCGTCATTACTTCACTAATTGCGGTCTGATGCAGGTCAGCGCTTTTTGCTAGGGTGCGTCTTAAATCACCATCAGTAAAAATACCAATGACTTTATTATCCGCATTAACAATCGCCGTCATACCGAGTTTTTTCTCAGTCATTTCCAGTAAGGCATCCCTGATACTAGCGGTCTCGGAAACGGAGGGAATATTTGAGCCTATATGCATGATATCGCTCACTCTTAATAATAGGCGTCTGCCCAAACTCCCGCCTGGATGTGATAAGGCAAAATCATCGCGAGTAAAGCCTTTAGCTTCAAGTAATGAGATGGCTAAAGCATCGCCCATGACTAAAGCAGCTGTGGTGCTAGAAGTCGGTGCAAGTCCTAAAGGGCAGGCTTCCTGTGCAACTGAAACGTTGATATGAACTGTTGCATCCTGAGCAAGTGTAGAAAAAGGATTGCCAGTCATAGCGATTAAGGGAATCCCTAAGCGCTTAATAAGGGGTAATATTTTCAGAATTTCTTCGGTTTCGCCAGAGTTGGACAAAGCAAGAATAACATCCTGTTTGGTAATCATTCCAAGATCACCGTGACTCGCTTCGCCGGGATGAACAAAAAAAGCTGGAGTGCCTGTGCTTGCTAAGGTTGCAGCAATTTTACCGGCTATATGTCCAGATTTACCCATACCGATGACGATAACTCGCCCCGTACAACTGAATAATACCTTGCAGGCGTTTACAAATTCATCATTAATTTGCTTTGCAAGTGCACTAATTGCATCGGCCTCAACTTGAATTACTGCCAAGCCAAGTTCACGAAGTTTTTGGTTATTTAATTTCATGCTTTGTCAGAGCTACAATCGTATGTGAAGGTTAAAGAACGTGACAAAAACATGATGTACTTGGATGATCGATAAAATAGTGAGTATTAAAGATGAGTATTATGCCATGTTTATAGTAATTATGCCTTAATTGATGCTTTATCCAAGGAGAAAAAAATTGTTTGATAGACTTGAATTTTAAATTAGAGACTCTATTTTTGTTGCCGAAGTTAAATTTTTGTCAACTATTTAAAGTAAAGGGGAAAGTGTCATGGCCGTTATACGTTACGAACCTTGGAGCCTATTAAATCAATTACAACAAGAATTGGAACGCACACGGGACGATAAGTCAGGCGAAGGTGCCGTTGCGACTGCAGAATGGGCACCTGCGGTTGACATCAAAGAAGAGTCGGATAAGTTCGTCATTCATGCCGATATTCCAGGTGTCAAACCAGAGGCAATAGACGTGAGTATGGAAGCGGGTGTATTAACCGTAAAAGGACATAAAGAAACCGAAGCGAAAACTGAAAAAGAGGGCTATAAACGGGTTGAGAGGACTCATGGCTCTTTTTATCGTCGCTTTAGTCTTCCTGATACCGCAGATGGAGATGCAATTAATGCAAAATGCAAACATGGAGTTTTAGAAATAATCATTCCAAAACGTGAAGCACTTAAGCCAAAAAGGATTAATGTGACTATAGAGGAATAAAGAAATTTATCAATAGGCACAAAAATTAATTCTTGTTAACCAACTAAAGTTGCCCTTGCTGGCCGCCCGATAAACAAAGGTCTTACAGCCATGTAAGGCTTTTTTTATGGGTAAAAAATCCTAACCTACTGATTATGTTAGCCTGCTTTTTAGGTATTCAATAAGTCCATTTAATGTTTTCTTAAGATTTAGTCAGTTAAACTAGACTCACGTTAAAACAATTAACGTGAATCGTACTGGGTAAAACAATTGCCTGAATACGTCGAGACAAAGAGCTGAGGAACTTTGGACACAATCCAAGCCGTTAAGTTCTTTTAAGTGGCTACCTACGAAATAAGTCACGGATTCTAATTTGAAAAGGTTTTTATTTATGAATAAGCCATTGCTAGCGGTTTCTTATCTAATTATATGTAGTTATTTTTCTAACCCTATTTCATCAGCAGAAGCTGCAAAAAAAACGCATCACGTAAGGCATCATGCAAGTAATCATCAAAGAGCCTCTTGGTACGGTGCCGAGTTTCATGGTAAAAGAACAGCAAACGGTGAAAGATTTAATATGTATGCAATGACCGCTGCACATAAAACACTGCCGCTGTCATCTTATGCACAAGTTACTAACCTGGAAAACCATCGTTCCGTTATTGTTCGAATTAACGACAGAGGCCCCTTTCGTGGTAGAAGAGCGATGGATTTATCTTACGCTGCGGCAAAAGAACTGGGTATTAAAGGGGTAGGTTCGATTCACATCAACCCATTATCACGTAATCAAACATTGGCTTTATCAAGCCAATAGAGTCAAAACTTAAAGCCAATGAACAACCTCTGCTTAGTGAGTTATTTAGTTAACGCTAAATAACTCACTCTCACCTGAGTCAACAAATTAACCCTGTTTTTCTAAGAATCTGTTGATGATCTCTCTGTTGCCTAGTTATTGTCTTCTCTCTTACGGACTGAAGTGGCATTGTTCAGTTTTTGAGGGCTTTGCTTTCACTAAAATAATGACCTGTAAGATTACCTTGCTCTTATATTATCCCCTTGATCTATATATCATAAAGTAATATATGATGTTAGCTTTCAGGATTTACGGGCTATTTTAATCCACGGCCTCAAAATCCTGGTTACTATAAGGATTAAAGTCTGGTTGTTTAATTTTGTTGAATTTAAATTCAGTAGCCCGATGACACGTGTTGCAGCCTTTCGTTAGCAATTCGTAGTTTTGCGTAAACTGAGCCAGATTACGCTCTTTTACGGCCTGTTCGAGATTTTTTAGTGGTCTTTGTATATTACCGACAAACAAGACAGGAACACTTTCTGTAATGTTTTCAAGCTTCGGATGAAGCTCTCCGGCATCCTTAAAGCCTTCTTCGAGTTCTTTTATTTCGTACTCTGCCAATTCCCAATTTTGTGCAGCTCCTGCAAACCACAATTTAGTATGCCTCATCGCGATTTGCCCCATAATTTCACCTAATCCTGGCACATATTTGTTCAGATCAGTAGGCCGACTCACGCAAGCAGAAAGTAAAATACTGCAAGCAATAACCAGCCTCATCTTCGTATAGGATGTTTTCATTGCTTATGTTCCTTATTTAACGGCATTAAATAAACAGACACAGTCAGGCTCTTGAGTTATTCTTAAGCTAATTTCAAATCAAATAATACCAGCTTTCATCCAGCTCGGAGGCAGTGGGGTTTTCCTTTTTGCGTTGACCGGATATTTCGTAGGCA
This sequence comes from uncultured Methylococcaceae bacterium, assembly GCA_903866825.1. Classification (GTDB taxonomy): domain Bacteria; phylum Pseudomonadota; class Gammaproteobacteria; order Methylococcales; family Methylomonadaceae; genus Methylobacter_C. The sequence goes on along the minus strand of CAIPPE010000067.1, from coordinate 18,821 downwards.
TACCTAACCGCTTTAATTGTTGCAGAGTATTGCTCATCTTCTTCCAGGAAAATCTGTTCGATAGGTAGCCAGTTTAAAAATCCGGCGTTAACGAGGATTTTGGCGAGATCAGGGCGGACTCCAGCCAGAAGTACCGTCAGGCCATTTTTCTCGGCATCACGTAAAAAGCGCTCGAGATGTTCAATGGCAACCACATCAGGGTTACGGGTCCGTCTTAAACGAATGACCAGATAGTTAATTTTAGCATGCGCCGTTTTTTCTTTAAGTTCTTCCAGATAGCGATCGAGTTCTGGAGCAGCGCCGAAAAACAGTTCACCTTCTATATCATAGATTAACACCGAATCGGCTGGAGGGTCCTGCGGCTGACGTTCGCGAACCACTCGTTCGGGAGTAACAACCAGTTCCCGGATGGTCATCTTCGAAGCGCGTGGTACAAAAATAATAACAGACACGGCTACGCCGATCAGAATGGATTCATCGACACTGATAAATATCGCCGACAAGGATGTTATCAATATGAGTGCGGCATCAAACCAGGAGGCGCGAAACGCATAGCCCAACCGTTTCCAGTCGATCAGTCGGGCGGCAGTGATAAACAGTAGACCGGCCAAGGCTGATTTAGGAATAAAGCGTGCATAAGGACCAAACAGCAGGACAACAATGGCGATAATAATGCCCGAATAAATACCGGACATGCGGGTAACACCGCCTGCCTGATAGTTAATAGAAGAGCGGGTTAGCGAACCTGAGCCGGGTAAACATTGAAAAAAACCGCCTGCAAGATTAGCAACTCCTTCAGCTAAACACTGGCGATTATAATCTAAAGGTTGACGTGTGTAGCAGGCAATGGATTTGGCTACGGCCAGTGCTTCCAGAAGACCCAGCAAGGAAATAGCAACGGCACCACTGAATAGTTTGGATAACCACTCGAAATCGATTTCCGGTATATGGAATGAGGGTAGGGCCGCAGGCACTTTACCCACTACTGAAACAATCGTCTTGCCATCTTCCGTTGGTATTGACCACTGTAAGGATGCGGCGACAACTGTCGCGGCGATTAAGGCCAGCAACATATCCATTTGTGGTAGTTTGTATTTATTAATGACACGCCGCAATAACAATACCAGAACAATGGTTGCAATACCGAGGCCAATGGCATGCGGATTGTAAGCCCCACCTTTGGTAAGTGTTTCCCAGAGTTGTACTAGCACTGATTGATCACCACTGCCTTTCTTTGCCACACCCAGGAAATTGCCAACCTGTCCTACGCCCACCAATACACCGGCACCGGCCATAAAGCCAAGTATTACCGATTCGGAGACATAGCGGGTTAAGTCGCCCAGTTTAAAGACTGCAATCAGAATTTGCAGAGTACCGACCATGATAGCCAACAGAAACATGGCCTGATAAGTCTCGAAGCGTTCATCAAAGGCGGCCAGGGCACCAAAAACCAGCAGGGAGATGGCATTGGTCGGGCCGTTGATTAAATGTGATGATGACCCAAAAATGGAGGCTATTACTGTGACCACGATAGCCGAGTACAGGCCAAAACGTGGATCAACGCCGGCGATTAAGGCGTAAGCCATAGCCTGAGGTATGGCGATAGCTGCAACCGTGGCACCGGCGACCAGATCGCGGCGCGCGGCATCACCGTTATAATCAAAATTAAAGTTTAACAATGAGCTCATAAGTCGCTTCTGCGGGGTTGAGGGGTAGTAGAAAGGGAAGGTGATACCTGTTGACGGATCGATTCGAACACACCGTTCTCGCCGAAAAATTTGATTTGGGCGTCGTTCCAGTCTTTGGCGATAAACGTAATCGGGAATAGATCGATGTCAGGTAACTGTTTCTTATATTTGTTCAAAATAGCCGGGTTACTTGGCCGGTAGCCGAGTTTGGCGAAAACCTCTTGAGCCTGATCAGTAAACAGGAATTTTAAATAGGCCTTGGCTGCGTCTTCGGAATGATGCTCCGCCAGTTGAGTATCAACCCAAGCTACACTAGGTTCAGCGAGAATGCTAACGGGCGGGTAAACAACTTCTAGATCACCTTTGGACTCCAGTGTTTCGCGCAAGGCTTCGTTCTCCCAGGTCAGATGTACGTCGCCAACACCTTCTAGCGCAAAGGTTGTCGTCGAATCCCGTGCCCCTTGTCCCAATACCGGTACATTTGTATAAAGGCGTTTGATAAAGTCGGTCGCCTGGGTCTCGTCTCCGCCCTGCTTAAGCACCGCACCCCAAGCTGCAAGCAAACTTAGTTTGCCATTTCCTGAGGTTTTTGGGTCTGGGGTAATAATGCTAACATCGGGTTTAATCAAATCTGGCCAATCCCTGATATTCTTGGGATTGTTTTTACGTACCACAAATACAATGGTTGATGTGTAAGGTCGCGAGTTGTTAGGTAAACGGATTTGCCAATCGGTTCCAACTAGACCATGTTTTACCAGGCTGTCGATATCAGAAGGTAGCGCCAGCGTCACCACATCCGCAGCAAGGCCGCCGACAACAGCCCTCGCCTGACTGGATGAGCCACCATGAGATTGAACGACACCCACCCAGGAGCCCGTTTCATCTTCATATTTGGCGATAAACTTACTATTAATTTCATTATAAAGTTCTCGGGTCGGATCATAGGAAACGTTGAGCAGAGGATGTCCTTTGTCGTGCCTGATGTTTTTGTATCCCACTAGCGCTATCGAGAGAACAACCAGGAGCAAGGCTAGGGTATTCAGCGTTTTTGTGTTCATGCTAAATGCCTGAGAAACAATAAGCGATTGGAAAAGTGTAGAAAATTGGTTTGACCACGATATTCTTCTCTCTTTGTCTGTAAGGTAGAGTTGTTGGTTAAGCCTAAGGCCTAAATGTCTTATTTCCAATCAGCATGATTTATGCCACTAAAATTTATCAGCGTTTTGGGTGCCATTGAAAAATAACTATTGCAAATGCAGCAGGTATCCAACATTTGTTGTTGATATGCAAGCAAGCTAATAATGCATACTCAACATTCGACCTTTGCAAGTAATGAGAATCTGGTTTATCTATCAATTCTATAGTCTCTTGAAGTAAACTCACTTAAAATCGACGTAATTAAATAGCCAATGGCTATTAGACGATTAGGGGAAGCGTTGGCTCCAGTTTAATAAGGAATATAGAATGTCTTTGAGTTTCTTTTCACGATTATGGGGTGGGGTCTATTTGCCCTACTTAATAGTTATTTTGATGTCAGTATTTTGTACATCGGTATATTGTGCAACGGCGGTTTCTGATACGAAACCCAACCCTGAAGCTTCAGCGTTAACACTTGAAACAGCTATTACCAAAGCCTTGGCAGGTAATCCGGGTTTAGCAGAAATAAAGGCCCGTGCTGAGGCGCTTGCCGCTATCCCGGAACAGGCGGGGGCCTTGCCTGATCCAACCATCAACGTTGGCTTATTGAATGTACCTACGAGCAGTTTTAATTTACATCAGGAAGATATGACCATGATGGAAATGGGAGTTAGCCAAACCATTCCGTTTCCAGGCAAACGCGCCCTGCGTGAGAAGGTGGCCGAGCATGAAGCAATGGCTTCTGCTGAATCTGTAGAAGAGGCACGCTTGCGTTTGACGCGGGATGTAAAGTTAAACTGGTGGCGGTTATTTTATTACGATCGAACTTTAAAATTATTAAATGAAGCGGAGGGATTCTTTCAACAGTTGATTGATATTGCCCAGGCAAACTATAAAGTCGGTAAAGGGGCGCAGCAGGAAGTCATGATGGCTCAGCTTGAGTTATCAAAACTTAAAAGTGAGACGCTTGATTTTCAGGGGCAACGAGGTTCTGAAACTGCCAAACTCAATGCACTGTTAGATAGGTATGTAGAAACACCCTTAATCATTCCGGGGGAGACGTCGTTTAAATTGCCAGAGCTGCTTGGGGCAAAGTTGCAGAACAAGGCATTACTGGCCAGGCCATTATTTGCGCAACACGGTAGGATGTTGGAAGCGGCAAAAGCCAAGGTTGAGTTAGCTCAGAGTGATTTTTATCCAGACTTTACCGTCGGTGGGGGGTATGCCTTCCGTCAGAATACTCCCACCGGACAAGGACGCAGTGATTTTGCGAGTGTGCAGTTGAGCATGAATGTGCCTATTTATGCGAATCATAAACAGGCTAAAGCCGTCGATCAGCGTAAAAGTGAGCTGTTACAGGAACAGTATGCTTTAAAGGACGAGCATCATAAGATACAGGCCGAGATAGAAGCTAAAGCCGCCGAATATCAACAGACGAAAAAAAAGCTCTTATTGCTGGAGCACGAAATACTTCCTCAGGCTCAGCAAGCGGTTAACTCGCTATTGTCGGGTTATCAGGTGAGCCAAAAAGGTTTCTCTGACCTATTGCGTACTCAACTTGGTTATTTTCAATATCAAATTCAGTATTGGCAGGCGTTAACGAATACGCAGCAACTATTAGCAGAGTTATCGGCAGAGGTAGGTGAGGAGTTAAGCCATGAGTAAGTTCAAAGGGCTGCCATTACTGGTTATTTTGATACTGGGCTTAGGGCTGGGCTTTTGGTTAGGCCGACATCAAGACTTGATGGTAGCAACCGAGGACGCTAAGCCTACCGAAAGAAAGCCTTTGTATTATCGGCATCCAATGAATCCACAAGTCACCTCTCCAGTGCCCGCCAAAGATGAAATGGGCATGGATTATGTGGCTGTTTATGATGAAAAGTCAGCGCCGTTATCGGCACCGAAGACCGGTAAGATTTTATATTATCGTCATCCGATGGGCGCGGCTGATACGTCGCTGGTGCCTAAGAAAGATGAAATGGGGATGGATTATTTGCCTGTCTATGAGGGTGAGCAATTCTCTCCTGGACAGATTCAGATTAGCCCTGAAAAAGTGCAGAAACTGGGGGTAAGAACGGTCAAGGTAAGTCATCGTAATTTGAATCGTACCATTCGAGCCCTTGGAAGTATTCAGGTGGATGAAAGTCGGGTGCATACGGTGGCGCCAAAGTTTGAAGGCTGGGTTCAGCGCTTGCATGTCAATACCCTGGGCCAAGCCGTGAAACTAGGTCAACCGCTGTTTGATGTTTATAGTCCTGATTTATTAACTGCCCAGCAGGAATACCTTATTGCGCGTGTCGGTGAACAGGTGCTTAAAAAGGGCAGTGCGCAGGCGCTACATACGGCGGAACAGTTGGCGGCAAATGCCTTGCAGCGGTTACATTATTGGGATATTGCACCGGCACAGCTTAAACGCTTAGAGACTTTACAAAAGCCGATGGACACACTGCCGTTTCTGTCACCGGTTAACGGGGTGGTGGTCGATAAGCCGGCACAAGAAGGCATTCGTTTTATGCCGGGTGAACTACTCTTTAGGATTGCTGATTTAAGTAACGTATGGCTGTTAGCGGATGTCTTTGAGCTGGATGTTGCGAGTGTGCAATTGGGGCAGTCGGTACAAGTGCGTATTAATGCGTATCCTGAAAGACTGTTTATCGGCAAAGTCAGTTTTATCTATCCCACCTTAAGCACCGAAACCCGAACTGTTAAAGTCCGAGTCGAGTTATCTAATCAACAAGGACTGTTAAAGCCGGGTTTATATGGAAACTTAACCTTAGTGACCACCGCTGCGGCGATGAATCATTTAGCGGTGCCCGATTCGGCGGTGATCGATAGTGGCACTCGCCAAATCGTGCTATTAAGGAAAGGTGAAGGGCGATTTGAGCCACGAGTGGTGAAAGTCGGTTTATTGTCGGACGGTTATTATCCGGTTCAGGAGGGCCTGACTGACGGTGATGAGGTCGTGACTCATGCCAACTTTTTGATCGATGCGGAAAGTAATCTTAAGTCTGCCCTGGATGGGATGACGGATGCCAGGCAAGAGAATGAGCAGACTTCGACAGAAGTAAATCGCGGAGATCATTAGTCATGCTAACCCATGTTATTGCCTGGTCATTGCGTAACGTGTTTATGGTCATGCTGGCAACCTTGGCTATTATTATCGGTGGCGGCTATGCCTTATCGAAGATGCCCCTGGATGCGTTGCCTGATTTATCGGATGCTCAGGTAATTGTTTATACCGAGTATCCAGGGCAGGCGCCCCAAGTGGTTGAGGATCAGATCACTTATCCTTTAACTTCGGCCATGTTAAGTGTGCCCAGATCAAAAGTGGTGCGTGGTTTTTCTTTTTTCGGCGCTTCGTTTGTGTACGTTATCTTTGAAGACGGTACCGATATTTATTGGGCACGTTCACGGGTTCTGGAATATCTGACCACACTGAATGGCACCTTACCCAGTTCGGTAACGCCTAAGCTAGGGCCTGATGCTACTGGGGTAGGCTGGGTTTATCAATATGCCCTGTTGGCAAAAGATTATTCCTTAGCGGAGTTGCGCACTTTGCAAGACTGGTTTGTGCGCTATCAATTAACCAAAGCCAAAGGCGTAGCCGAGGTCGCCAGTATCGGTGGCTTTGTGCAGCAATATCAAGTCACCGTTGACCCACATAAACTACAGGCTTACGGGGTGTCTTTGAAAGTGCTGAGTGATGCGATTCGTAATGGAAACCGGGATGTCGGTGGGCGGGTTATTGAGTTATCAGAAACCGAATACATGGTGCGGGGACGCGGCTATTTAAAAGGCCGTGCGGATTTAGAACGTTTGGTATTAAAAGCCGAGAAAGGGGTTCCGGTTTTAATACGTGATGTGGCGCGCGTGGAGTTAGTGCCTGATGAGCGTCGCGGTGTCACAGAATGGAATGGGGAAGGGGAAGCGGTTTCAGGTATTGCACTGGCGAGGTTTGGTCAAAACGCATTGGAAGTGATTAGTAACGTGAAGCAGCGTTTACAGGAGATTAGCACCGGTCTGCCACCGGGTGTGCAAGTGCAAACAGTTTATGATCGCTCTGAGCTGATTCATCGGGCTATTGAGAATCTGACCTCAACCTTGTTAGAAGAAAATGCGGTGGTTGCCGGTGTTTGTGTGTTGTTCTTATTGCATTTACGCAGTGCTTTGGTAGCTATTTTAATGTTACCGGTGGGCGTGTTGATTGCATTTATTGTGATGCAGGCGCTGGGGATGAACTCTAATATTATGAGTCTGGGCGGCATTGCGATTGCCATTGGTGCGATGGTGGATGCGGCCATTGTGATGATTGAAAATACCCACAAGCACCTCGAACGGGACTCAGGGCGCTTACCTCGCGCAGAGATTTTGTTGAATGCTTGCACAGAGGTGGGCCCTCCGCTGTTTTTTAGTCTGTTGATTATTACTGTGTCATTTTTACCCGTGTTTGCTTTAGAGGCACAGGAAGGGCGGTTGTTTCATCCGCTGGCATTTACCAAGACCTTTGCCATGGCAGGGGCGGCATTATTATCCGTGACCTTGGTGCCGGTATTGATGTCCTTATTTGTTCGGGGCAAGATCTTGCCAGAACAACGTAATCCTATTAACCAGTTTCTGTTATGGGTGTATCGTCCTGTGATTGCGGCGGCGTTGCGTTATAAGAAAATGACTTTGGTGCTGGCATTATTGATACTGGGGGCTTCCTGGTATCCGGCGTCAAAGTTGGGCGGTGAGTTTATGCCGACGCTCAATGAAGGCACTTTGTTATTTATGCCTCAAACCCTGCCGGGCTTATCACCGACTAAAGCGGCTGAATTGCTGCAAACACAAGATCGTATTATTAAGACCTTTCCTGAAGTTGAATCGGTGTTTGCTAAAGCCGGTCGGGCACTGACAGCGACCGATTCCGCGCCCCTGGAAATGTCCGAAACCATCATTAATCTCAAGCCAGAAGCCACTTGGCGGGCAGGGATAACGGTTGATAAGTTGATTGCTGAAATGGATACTGCGCTACAAATTCCCGGTGTCAGTAATGCCTGGACGATGCCGATTAAAAACCGGATTGATATGTTGGCGACCGGGATTCGTACCCCGATTGGGATAAAATTGTTTGGGAAGGATTTAACCGAAATGGAACGTCTGGCACAGGCGATTGAGCAAGCGGTTAAAAAGGTGCCGGGTACGACCAGTGCTTATGCGGAACGACTCACTGGCGGCTTTTATCTAAATATCAATCCTGATTATGAAGCGTTATCGCGTTACGGTCTGCTAATGGGCGATATTCAGGATATTATCGCCACGGCGGTAGGTGGGGAAACCATTACCATGATGGTCGAAGGTCGTGAACGATTTGCGGTGATTGTCAGGTATCCTCGGGAGTTGCGGGACAGCCCGCAAGCCATGGCTGAGCATATTCTGGTGCCAACGGCTAGCGGCGCGATGATTCCCTTGGGTCAATTAGCGCATCTGAGTTTGACTAAAGGCTCACCGTCGATACGCACTGAAAACGCTTCGTTATCGGCTTATATCTATGTAGATATGCGGGGGCGGGATATCGATGGCTATGTGCGTGACGCTAAACAGGCCGTTGAGCAGGCGGTTAAGTTTCCGGCTGGTTACTATATCGCCTGGAGTGGGCAGTTTGAATATATGGAACGAGCCAAGCAGCGTTTGGAATTAGTAGTGCCGTTGACCTTGTGTATTATATTTGTGTTGCTGTATCTTAATTTCGGGCGCTTGACTGAGACATTAATTGTGATGTTGTCGGTGCCTTTTGCCTTGGTGGGCGGGATATGGCTGGTCTGGATGCTGGACTATAATGTCAGTGTGGCGGTGGGGGTCGGGTTTATCGCTTTAGCGGGTGTGGCGGCTGAAACCGGGGTGGTGATGCTGATTTATTTAGATCAAGCGTATCAGGAACAGCGTCGCCATTGTTTTGATGAACAGCGGCAGTTTAGGGAGATTGATTTATATAAAGCATTAATGACCGGTGCAGCGGAGCGGTTGCGACCCAAGATAATGACAGTCACTGCGATTATGGCGGGTCTGTTACCTATATTATGGAGTACAGGCACGGGTTCAGAAGTGATGCGCCGCATTGCTGCTCCAATGGTGGGCGGCATGGTGTCATCGACTTTGTTGACGTTGATTGTTATTCCTGCGCTTTATGCCTTGTGTAAGCAGTATGCTATGAAGGGGGAGGGGGGCTCAATTAATCAAGCATAAACCATTGCGTTATATGAAAAATATATGGGAATATTGGACAGGTGATGTCATCTACATTATATTAAGCTTTTCTAAAGGGAGGGTTTTTAAAATGAAGCGTGTTATTACATTTTCCAGTTTAGTTGCGGCTGTTGCAGTCTATCTCGCGGGTAGTGCATTGGGAGCATTGATTTTCTTTATAGTGGGCGCTGTCTTTGAGAGCATATTCTGGTTCCGATTATTTCGCCGCAAGGAGATTGTGTAGGGCCGTCGTTTATCAGAAACCAATGATCAGGCAATCATGAAAATTATATAGTTCCCGTCATATCGCTTTATGTTGGAACATATGGTTTACTCTAATCCCGATATTAACCACTGATCAGCACAACAACGGTTCTGGTTTGAGTTAGGTAATAATCCTGTGTGCATAAAAGTTCAAGGTTTTCACTGTCCATGATAGCTTGCTCACCCAATAAACTGGTGTCAATAAAACGATACCATTTTTGATTGTCTAGTTTGGGCAATTGAAATGTCAAGGCTTCCCAATAGGCATTGGCTATAAGATAGATATTTGAAAAATGCCCATTTGCTGCACAACCAAACAGATGTGCCGCTATACTACGAGAATCAAAGCTCCAGTCTGGAGCGCCTAAATAAGTGCCATGCCATTCTATTTGTAGCCCTTGGCCGTGCTTGATAGTAAAACTATCGTAACGCAATAACTCATGGGATTTTCTAAAAGCGATCAGTAATCGAAAGAAACGAAATAGAGGTTTGTTTTTGGATAAACCATTCCAGTCCAACCAACTGATCCTATTGTCTTGACAATATGAATTATTATTTCCCTGCTGGGTTCTGCCAAGTTCATCACCCGCTAAAATCATCGGTACTCCACGCGACATTAATAATAGTGTCACTAAGTTTAGAGTCTGACGCTCACGTAACAGATTAACATGCAGGTCATCAGTTTCACCTTCTGCACCACAGTTCCAACTCAGATTATTATTATCCCCATCACGATTACCTTCGCCATTAGCCCAGTTATTTTTGTCGTTATAGCTGACTAGATCATATAAGGTAAAGCCATCATGACTGGTAATAAAATTAACCCCATGATAGGGATCTCTACCTGATTGATAAAGATCGGAGCTTCCTGAAAGACGGCTAGCCAATCTGCCAACCATGCCGGGTTCGCTTTTAACAAAGCGTCTGACATCATCACGGAAATGTCCATTCCATTCCGCCCATCTTCCCCAGTTAGGAAAACTTCCAACTTGATAAAGGCCGGCAGCATCCCAGGCTTCTGCTATTAATTTGGTACTGGCAAGCACGGGATCTCCCGCAATTTGTTCCAATAAGGGTGGGCTATCCAAAACTCTTCCCTGTTGATCACGTCCCAGTATGGATGCTAAATCAAAGCGAAATCCATCAACATGCATCTCCATAACCCAGTAACGCAAGCTATCCATAATAAAGTGCCGCACATAAGGCTGGTTACAGTTGATTGTATTACCACAGCCCGAAAAGTTCATGTAGCTATGGTCGTTAGCCAGCATATAGTAAGTGCTGTTATCAATACCTTTTAAAGAATAAGAGGGGCCTCTATGATCGCCTTCGCCGCTGTGGTTATAAACAACATCAAGAATGACTTCAATACCTGCTTTATGAAAAGCCTTGACCATATCCTTAAATTCATTGATCTCGCCGCCCAGTTGTTGACTGGTTGAATAACTGGATTTAATAGCGAAAAAAGATAACGGATGGTAACCCCATAAGTTACGAAGTGAGGCGCCTGTTTTCGGGTTAATGCGCTCACTATCAAGCTCATCAAATTCAGTAATCGGTAGCAATTCAACAGCGGTGATACCTAATTCAAGCAAATAAGGTATTTTTTCAATCAAGCCACGAAAGGTTCCAGGATGTTTAACATTTGAAGAATTATCTTGTGTAAAGCTACGCACATGTAATTCATAGATAACAGAATCAGCCAGGGGGCGATTGATTGGTTGATCAAACTCCCAGTCGTAATCATGGCTAACTAGAATGGCTCTCCGAAAGGGTGTTTTACAATTTGTTTGCCCCGCCCAGTTAGAACGCCCATTTAACGCAGTTGCATAAGGGTCTGCTAATATTTGCCTGGCGTCGTATCGGTGTGGCGGATATTGCGGGCCGGCAATTCTATAGGCATATTCAATGCCGGGGTTTAAACCCGTCACAAACGTGTGCCATACATGCCCAGTGCGATTAGTCTTATTATCCAGTGCAAAAGCGGCGATCTCATCCTCTTCACCCGGGAGAAAAAACACTAAAACTACGCTTGTGGCATGACGGGCATAAATTGAAAAATTAATACCTCCTCTTTCTATTGTGGCTCCAAAGGGTAAGGCATGACCTCGTTGAATGTTAAAATCCTCGCTGATTAAGGAAAGAAATTTCAATGTTGATTGAGAAGTCATAGCTGATTCACTTTTTAAGGTTCAGTAAGCGCCGAAGTTATTAAGGTTCCGTTTTGTATGGTTCAATTAGTTTTCGGGTATAATTTACGGAATTTTTTAACTTTGAGTAAGAACGCATTATGTCAAAAATCAATAAAGTTGTATTGGCTTATTCTGGGGGCTTAGACACTTCCATTATACTTAGATGGTTGCAGGATGTTTATCAGTGTGAAGTAGTCACGTTTACAGCTGATTTAGGGCAAGGAGAAGAAGTAGAACCCGCACGTGCTAAAGCGCAGGCAGCCGGCATTAAAGATATTTTTATTGAAGACTTACGCGAAGAATTTGCGCGTGATTATGTGTTTCCAATGTTTCGCGCCAATACCATTTATGAAGGCGAATATTTATTAGGTACTTCTATTGCGCGGCCATTAATTGCTAAGCGTTTAATTGAGATTGCCAATGAAACGGGTGCTGATGCTATATCTCATGGCGCGACGGGCAAAGGTAACGATCAAGTGCGTTTTGAGCTGGGTGCTTATGCATTGCGCCCTGATATTCAAGTGATTGCCCCCTGGCGTGAGTGGGATTTAACCTCTAGACAAGCCTTATTGGATTATGCTGAAAAGCACGGTATTTCAGTTGAGAAAAAAGGTAAATCATCGCCTTATTCAATGGATGCCAATTTGCTGCATATCTCCTATGAGGGCCGTATCCTTGAAGATCCCTGGACCGAGCCAGAAGAAGATATGTGGCGCTGGACGGTATCACCTGAAGCGGCTCCTGATAAAGCCACTTATATTGAATTGACTTATGAGAAGGGTGATATTGTCGCGATTGATGATGTACCCGTCTCTCCCGCCACTGTTCTTGAGCAATTGAACAAAGTCGCCGGTGAAAATGGTATCGGTCGTCTGGATATAGTTGAAAATCGTTATGTAGGCATGAAGTCTCGCGGCTGTTATGAAACTCCTGCCGGGACTATTCTGTTAAAAGCGCATCGTGCAATTGAGTCTTTAACCCTGGATAGAGAGGTCGCGCATTTAAAAGACGAGTTAATGCCTCGTTATGCGTCGTTAATTTATAACGGTTATTGGTGGAGTCCCGAACGTAAACTGTTACAAACCATGATTGACGCTTCACAGGTGTCAGTTAACGGTAAAGTACGTCTTAAGCTTTACAAAGGTAACGTAATTGTTGTGGGTAGGGATTCTAAAACGGATAGTTTGTTTGATGAAAGTATCGCTACATTTGAAGATGATGGTGGTGCTTATAATCAAAAAGATGCCGAAGGCTTTATTAAGTTAAATGCGTTAAGAATGCGTATCGCTGCTGCGAAACAATTACGTAAATAAGCTGAATAAAAACTCAGGACAATTGTTATTTAACAAGTATAATTATCTCTTCGAGTGGAATAATTACCACAACTATAATAATAACATTGTCCTGCTGGGGTGCTTTTCGATGCCTGGTTTGAGGGGAACTGAGTGATGAGTGAGTTGCATGAGCAGAAAACCGAGATTGTGATTCTAGAAAGAATCCCTTCCCATCAAAATTTGGTGAAAGTTAATCGATGGCTAACGGCCATGGTTGTTTTTCTGATGGCTGTGATTATTATTGCCGGCTTTTTCATTGTTCCTTCTAATAAGCTTAAAAACACTGAAGTTAATAATGCCGAAATTAACCCTGCGCTGTCTGCTGAGGTTAATACCTTAAAAGGTCAGTTTGTTGGGTTGGTTAGTGGATCGATTGAAAGTAAGTTACGTGTTCTGGAAGAGAGTATCCGGTTAGGAACGGTATCAAATTCGCTGGGTACGCTTGAAGATTTGAAGAATGATGTTCAGGTGCTTAAATCATATACAGAGCCTGTTAAAAAAGAAGTAGCGGTTGTGGTTCCGAATGAGCAATTAATTCAGGAGATGTCCCATTTAAAGCGTCTAGTCTATTTGACGTTGGCATCTTGTGGTTTAATGCTGGCTGCGATTGGGGGTGTTTGGCTCAGAAGTCGTTTTCGTTTGCCTTATAAAGAAGCCGTTATTCGGTATTTGACTAAGAAAGAATAATTACGTAACCATGAATTAAAAAGCCGCCCCTCCGTAAGGATGAGGCGGCTTTTTTGTGTCTGATCTGTGTTTTTTATTATTATTTGCTGCTGATGTAAGCGAATAAAGCGTCAACCGCTTGATCTTCACCGTAACCCGCTTTTTCTACTGCTTTGTTTTTCAGGATTTCTTCGATCGCTTTTGGCATGCCGCCTTTGCCTTCTTTCAGGATTTTTTCAAAGCTAGCTCTTGTTAAAGTGCCTGCTTTGATGTTTTCAGTCAACTGTGGGTTTGTCTTGATATCATGACAAGTACCACAGCCACGACCGAAAGCGCGATCATAGATTTTTTGACCAACTTCAAGTTGTTCATTAGCGAAAGCTGAGCCGCTTAACGCGATTAGAACGATACCAGTTGCTGTAGCAAGTGTTTTTTTCATAGTGACCTCTTTGGGTTAAAAAAAGAGAACGGGGTTCTCTTGGTGGAAAAATTGTAACCCGGTTAAAGCTCAAACCGGCAAACTAGGAAAGAATAGGGAATTTAAGTGAAAAATTCAATCTTTTATTTTAGATACTTATATTTGTAAGTGCATTAACGCTTAGAAATATATTCCATGTTGTATATTATAATGCGTCTAAGGTTTAAAAACAGATTCATTTCACCGGAGTAGTTGATGAAGATTGTAGCTTTATATAGTATCAAAGGGGGTGTTGGCAAAACTTCAAGTGCAGTGAATCTGGCTTTTATTGCGGCTAGTAAAGGGTATCGTACTTTAGTCTGGGATTTGGATCCTCAGGGAGCTAGTAGTTATTATTTTCGTATCAAGCCCAAGTTAAAAGGAGGCAGTAAAGATTTAATTGCAGGTAAGCGTGAACTGGATGGTTTAATTAAAGGGACTGATTTTGAGAACCTTGATTTGTTACCCTCGGATTTCTCATTCAGAAACCTGGATTTAATTCTGGATACAAAAAAGAAACCGACCCAGCAACTTAAAAAATTACTCAAGCCCCTGGTGGAAGAATACGATTTTATTTTTCTGGATTGCCCTCCGAATATTTCTTTATTATCCGAGGCCGTGTTTGAAGCCTCTGATGTTTTACTATCGCCTATCATTCCAACAACGCTGTCATTAAGAACGCTGGAACAATTGAAAGCGTTTATAAAAGAGCATGAGTTGCATCATCTTGCGTTAATTCCCTTTTTTTCGATGGTTGATCGCCGAAAGAAAATGCATAAGGAATTTATAGATACGTTAGTGAAGAGCGACCCTGAGATGTTAAAAACGCCGATTCCCTATGCGAGTGATATAGAGCGTATGGGAATGGAACGCATGCCCTTGGGTGGGTTTGCCAATAAAAGTCGCTCTATGGAGGCGTATAGCGAACTATGGAGGGAACTCATGCAACATCCAGAGCTACAATAATCCAGTTAACTTTATTTATGATTACAGTTGTTCAACGGGTTATTCACGCCAATGTGGTTATTGATAATGAGCTTGTCGGACAGATAAATGCGGGTATTGTTGCCTTGGTAGCGGTAGAGAAGGCTGATACCCAGAAAGAGGCAGAGCGCTTATTAGAACGCATTCTTAATTACCGGATTTTTGCTGATGAGAATGACCGGATGAATTTGAGCTTGAGGGATATTAAGGGGGAATTGCTATTGATTCCTCAATTTACCTTGGCAGCAGATACTCAAAAGGGGAATCGGCCCAGTTTTATTTCGGCAGCGCCGCCGGAAAAAGGTCTGCAGCTATTTAGCTACCTGCAAAGCATAGCCAAGAACTCCTATGAGAAAGTAGAGTTTGGCCGGTTTGGTGCCGATATGAAAGTATCATTGCTTAATGATGGTCCGGTCACTTTTATGTTAAGGTCTTAATGTAATATAAAATCGCCATTTTGGGGTTTTACCCGCTTGTAACATTATCTTCACGTTCGTCTGTTACTATTTTATTTCACGGGTCTTCTTTAAGCTTATTTTACAAAGGCGCTATCTACTTTGGGTTTATGAGTTAGTATAGCTTTGGTTCTGTAAAAAATTCTGATAAGACACAGTTAAACCATTGCTCAAATTATTTGTTGCTCGTAACCTAAGGTTAAAGTTTGATTATGAATAAAACCTATCGAACTATCTGGATTTCAGATTTGCATTTGGGGTCTACTCAATGTCAAGGTGACGTTTTACTGGATTTCTTAAAGTATAACGACAGTGAAAAGCTGTATCTGGTGGGTGACATTATTGATTTTTGGTCACTATCCAAGAAAATGTATTGGCCTAGAGACCATAATACTGTTATTCAAAAAGTTTTAAGAAAGGCTCGGCATGGTACTCAAGTGATTTATGTGCCAGGTAATCATGACGAAAATGTTAGAGATTATGACAATTATGTTTTTGGTGACATTATTGTAAGAAAATCCGATGTGCATACGACAGTAGACGGTAAAAAATTTTTGATTGTTCATGGTGATGAATATGACACGATTGCCAAATGTCATAAATGGCTAGCCAAAATTGGTAGCGAGGGCTACGACTTTTTGATTTGGTTTAATCGTTTTTTTCGGATAGTAAGGCGTTGGTTTGGATTAAAGTCCAATTTCTCTTTAGCTGCATTTGTTAAGTTTAAAGTCAAGAATGTGGTGCAATTTATTTCTGATTATGAAGAAAGTATCGTTAGCACGCTTCAGGATCAAAGCCTGGATGGTGTCATTTGCGGTCATATCCATCATGCTGAAATAAAGGATATCAATGGCTTTCTATATGTCAATACCGGGGATTTCGTAGAGAGTTGTACGGCTATAGTCGAGCATTTTAATGGTGAACTGGAACTGTTAAGGTGGCAAAAGATTGAAACGGTAGTCATTGAAGATGAAAAATATGACGCTGTGGCCAATTGATATATTATGCATGTAATATGCGTGAATTTATTTTCAATTGATTGGGGTCGGTGTTAATGGTTTATTTAGTAGAATAATCAGGTAAACGAACGGATGAATCGAAGTTTTTATATTATTCTTGCTGCACAGTTTTTTTCTTCATTGGCTGATAACGCACTCCTGTTTGCGGCTATTGCGTTATTGAAAGATCTAAATGCACCTGCTTGGCAAACGCCAGTGTTGCAGCAATTTTTTGTTTTTGCATTTATTATTTTAGCACCCTTTGTAGGCGCTTTTTCTGATGCTCTTCCTAAAGGCAGAGTTATGTTCATTAGTAATGGCATCAAAGTGGTCGGCTGCTTCGCCATGTTATTGGGGTCACATCCTTTGCTTGCCTATGGGCTTGTAGGTATAGGAGCTGCGTTGTATTCGCCAGCAAAGTATGGCATTTTAACAGAGTTTCTGCCCTCGAATCGTTTAGTCTGGGCTAATAGCTGGATGGAAGGTTTAACGGTTGGATCTATTATTTTAGGGGCTATCTTTGGTGGATTTTTGATTGGTCACCGGGTTGAGGATGAAGTTGTTAAGCAACTAAGCGCACTTAAATTTAATGGCGGGATTGATACGGCCCCAGAGTTTGCGATTGCAGTGGTTTTTATTCTGTATTTTGTCGCGGCGATAATCAATTGTTATATACCCAAATTACCGGTAGAACATAGTTTAAGCAAACGAAGTTTTGGTTTTCTGATAGTAGATTTTTGGCAAAGCTTTTTGTCGTTGTGGAAAGACCCGCTGGGGCAGGTTTCGCTTGCTGTAACGTCTTTATTTTGGGGCGCCGGAACCAGTCTGAGGTTTATTATTATTGCCTGGTCTGCGGTGGCTTTAAAATTTGATTTGGAACAGGCGACCCAATTAACTGCAGTGCTCGCTGTTGGCCTGGCAATGGGGGCTGTGGTGGCAGCAAAAGCAGTGCCTCTGGATCATGCAGTCAAAGTGTTACCTTTAGGTATTGGCATGGGGCTGGTCGTTTTATCCATGGTGTGGGTAACTGATTGGCGAATATCTGTCGCTTTGCTGATATTAGTTGGTATTTTGGCGGGCTGTTTTTTGATACCTATGAATGCATTACTACAGTTTAGAGGTCATAAGCTGATGGGGTCTGGTCATTCTATCGCGGTGCAAAACTTTAATGAAAATCTCAGTATTCTGTTGATGTTGGGCGCTTATGCTTTAATGATTGATAATGGGTTTTCAATCAATATGATTGTTATCTTATTTGGATTGTTTATAACCGCTACCATGGCGACTTTAACCCAATTACATACACACGATCAGGATTAATCAGTTAATCTATCCAATAACTTATCACTGGGATGGATTCCCCTTAGGAGCGATCGATGTGTATTATTATCTGCTAGGGCTTATTTCAGTTAAATGTTCCGAGCCATAAGACATAAAGACTTCATGAAGTGAATGGATTTCTGGTAATACATAAACAATGCCATTCGTCCCTGTAAATGCGGGGCTCACTACGGTTTTATAAAAATCCACGGGTACATTGATACATCCAAAAGTAATACGATTATCGAGTGTTGTTGGCGAAGATAAACGTTGTCCACGCTGTTCTTTAAGATTGGTGGTGTGTACTCTATGCATGGATATTCCGGTTGCGTAATCCACCCAAAGTATTTCCTCTCCATGAAGATTATGATCCAGTGAAGCAACAAAGCGACCTGCGGGTGTGGTACGCTCATTGGTCGGAATATTGGATAATTTTTGCTCACCAACACCTGCCACTGAATCATCTCCGTGTGCTATTCCAAGCAATGCAGGCGCAGCACCGCGAAGCTGACCATTGGCTTTAAATACAAAGACTTTGGCATCCAGCTTATCGATAATCACAAACGGCATACCACGATTATCATTTGAATTAACAACCCACTCTGCTATATCGCGTGCGATTTGCGATGCAAGCTCCTTTTGAAAATCTACCTGCCTGGGTGCATGAGCATCTAACTGCTTTTGTACCTGACTATCCACGTCATTAGCTGCCGCAGTTGTTAAGTGGGCGGCTAATAAAACAGCGCAAATAAAACCGTTCCCAGCAAGTGAGTAGCGTGGTCGTTGTGTGCGTTCCATCAGCATTTGTTAATTACGTTCCGGTTTGAGTATATGGAATGGAGGAATGTATAGTATTTCTGGTGCAGCTAGTTCAGGCGGTACAAACGTCATTAATTGTGATGGTAGTTCAGCAGGAACTATATTAACCATCCAGGTTTGAAAGAGGGGTGCTATCAGCAATGGTGGCGCTAAAGGTAGTGGTGTCCCTGATGAGGGCGGTATTATAGGTGTAGGTGTAGGTGTAGGTGTAGGTGTAGGTGTAGGTGTAGGTGTAGGTGTAGGTGTAGGTGTAGGTGTAGGTGTAGGTGTAGGTGTAGGTGT
>CAIPPE010000066.1 GCA_903866825.1 uncultured Methylococcaceae bacterium | reverse complement strand
TCCCAGGTATAGCCACTGTAAGAGGATTGAACAAACGCCCTGATTAAGAAGGGATTAAGACTTTTTTTTAGAAGGAAACGTAAGAGTTATGCAGGGATTGAACAAACGCCCTGATTAAGAAGGGTATAGTGGACCCCGAAATCAGGACAATAGATTAAGATATACCCTGTGGTGAAAAAAGGTCAGAAAATGAGTGAGAGTAAACGTAAAGTATTTACTGGGGCACAAAAGGCCAAGGTTGCTTTAGCAGCGGTTAAGGGGTTGAAGACCATCAATGAGATTGCGCAGGAGTACAACGTACATCCAACGCAAGTGAATCAATGGAAAAAGGAATTGATGGAGAATGCCGGTAGTCTATTTGAAAGTAAACGAGGACCGAAACCGACTAATGAGCAAAGCGATCCAGATCGGTTGTATGCAAAAATCGGGCAATTGAATATGGAACTGGATTGGCTTAAAAAAAAGTCTGGGATCAACCTGTAAAAGAGCGACAATCATGGATAAAGCCAGCTGATGAACTGACTGTCTCCAAACAATGTAAGCCACTTAATGTCACGCGCTCGGTCGCGCATGCACAGAACAAACGTCTGTTAAAAGCGGTTGATAAAGATGAGTCCAAATTGCTACAGTTGCTTGATGAAAAGTATACACGACATCCTTTTTTTGGATCGAGGCGGATGACTAAATATCTGGTTGAACAAGGATATCAGGTTAATCGCAAGCGAGTTCAGCGTCTGATGCAAATATTAGGCTTAGCGGGCATGGCTCCTGGCCCCAATACCAGTAAAGCGCATCCTCAACACAAGATTTATCCATACCTGTTAAGAGGCGTTGATATCATTCGTCCCAATCAGGTATGGAGTACAGACATCACGTATATCCGCTTACCACGTGGCTTCGTTTACTTAGTAGCCATCATTGATTGGTATAGTCGAAAAATATTGTCATGGCGTTTATCAAACACCCTGGATACTGGGTTTTGTGTGGACTGTTTGGAAGAAGCCATCAAGACTTACGGTACACCGGAGATATTTAATAGCGACCAAGGGTCGCAATTTACCAGCGATGCTTTCACTGGCGTATTGATCAACAACGACATCACCATAAGTATGGATGGTCGTGGTCGAGCACTGGACAATATTTTTGTCGAACGGCTATGGAGAACTGTAAAATATGAAGAGGTCTATTTGAAGCAGCATGACACCGTACAGAGCTTATTAATGGGTTTGACTGACTACTTCGTGTTTTATAACCAGGAACGTTACCATCAATCATTAGGCTATAAAACTCCTGATAGGGTTTATCGAACCGCTATAGGAGGTGGAGCAAAAATTATAGATAAATATGGATCGACAGAAACATAGGTTCATGTGTAACGAATATGGGACAGCGCCATTCAGCTGGAATGTAAACAGGACTCTATCTTAAACTATAGAATTATTTGTCTGGACAATGGGGTCCACTTTAGGGATTAAGACCTGAGGAAGTCGATATACTCGTAAATAGCAGTGAGCATTGAACAAACGCCCTGGTTTAGGAATGATAAAAACTCAATGCTGGTGCTTTCGGTTTGAAAGCAAACGCTCTAAACCTTTTTACTATTGCCTCCGGTTTGAAAGCAAACGCTCTAAACCTTTTTACTATTGCCTCCGGTTTGAAAGCAAACGCTTTAAACCTTTTTACTATTGCCTCCGGTTTGAAAGCAAACGCTTCCAACCTTTTTACTATTGCCTCCGGTTTGAAAGCAAACGCTTCCAACCTTTTTACTATTGCCTCCGGTTTGAAAGCAAACGCTTCCAACCATTTTCCTGTTGCTTTCGCTTCAAAAGCAAACGCTTTCAACTTTTTGACTATTGCTTTCGTTCAGAAAGCGATAGTCATTAGCTTTTTTCCTATTGATGCCGTTTGGCTTACAAGAATAATAAAAATGTTTCGAGTGTGATTTTAGCTTAGGTAACTCGCAAAAAATAAAATACCACTCGACATAATCCCAATCCCAATCCCAATCACACTGACACTGACAAGCTTGTCAATACGTTTAAAAACGCCTCATCTTGATATTCTATTCCCCATCAACTGACAGCCATTAAGTCAGGCAACAAAGAAGGGAAGAATCAGCCATGTTAAAAACAAATAACGTAAGACGGTTAAGTGTGTCATGAAAAACCGACAACTTTATCTGGCAGCTTACGATGTTTCTTGTCCGCGACGTTTACGCAAAGCACTTTATGTGTTGCGTGGCTTTGCTTCGGGTGGTCAAAAGTCAGTCTTTGAATGTTATTTAACCCCAGCAGAAAAAGCCTGCTTACTGGATGAAATCGCTTCAGTGATTGACCCCATTGAAGATCGATTTATTTTATTAAGGTTACTGGGTGCCAAACATATTCGCACCCTGGGCAAGGCAGTTCTTCCTCAAGATGGTTCATTTTTTTACATAGGATGACAAATGAGTAGCTTGTATTTAGATCGAAAGAATTTAGGCTTAAAGTTGGATGGTCAAACATTGGCCTTGTATGAAGACGGCGTAAAAAAGGGCACTGTGCCGTTACATCTATTAGAGCGGGTGGTGTTAAGAGGTAATGTTCAGTTAGAAAGCAGAGTATTGGGCGCCTTATCAGAACGTAAAATTGGCTTGTTGGTGTTATCCGGTAGAAACACCGAAGCCACTGCCATGTTAGCCGCACATTCGCATGGCGATTCGATTCGTCGCTTGGGCCAGTATCAAGTCAGTCTGGATCAAGCCTTACGTCAACCTTTGGCGCGTTGGTTGGTGTTGGTTAAGGTAAGGGCACAACAGCGTTTGTTACGTGATGCTTTAGCGGCACGGGCGGATTTAAGGTATCCAATCACCTCAGCGTTAGAAACCTTGAATGGCATTATCGGACAATTAAGAGAGGATTCATTCCCGATGACATTAGCCAGTTTACGAGGCTATGAAGGTGCAGCCGCTGCGGCGCATTTTGGGGCTTATGTGCATTTATTTGCCGACTCGCTTAACTTTACCGGTCGA
Organism: uncultured Methylococcaceae bacterium; assembly: GCA_903866825.1. GTDB lineage: Bacteria > Pseudomonadota > Gammaproteobacteria > Methylococcales > Methylomonadaceae > Methylobacter_C. Next base: position 914 of record CAIPPE010000066.1, on the reverse strand, counting down.
AAGAAACGTCCGCCACCAGACCCGGTCAATGTCTGCTTGTCCTTAGGTTATACCTTGCTGCATTATGATGCAGTCAGGGCCTGTCATATTGTGGGATTGGATAGTATGTTGGGTTTTTATCATGATGTGAGCTTTGGTCGGGAGTCATTGGCCTGTGATTTAATGGAGCCGTTAAGACCGTTGATGGAACGGTGGGTTTGGGAGTTATTTAAAGAACGGCGTTTAAGACCCGAACATTTTACCATCGATGTGGGCGGTCGTTGCCAGATGAATAAAGTGGGGCGGCAGTCATTTTATGGCTTTTATGAGTCTCAGGTGGGGCCAGCCAGACGCTTGTTACGTCGTTATGGTTATACCCTGGCAAAGCGGTATCAGGCTTGTGCCGGTGTAACAACTTAAGGAGTGTGATTATATGCGGCCTTTGTATATTGATGGCGTGTCAGGTTGTCGGGTGGTGTTAGATGAACCCGCCTTGCGTATTGTTGTACCTGAATCGGCAGACCAGTTGTTTCCGTTATCACGCATTTCTCGTGTAGTCTGTAAAGGCGTGGTTGAGTGGTCAATGTCAGCTTTGTTAGCCTGTGCAGATGCTGGTATCAATTTATTGTTTTTGCATAAAAATGGGGAGGTGAGGGCACGTTGGTTGGGTACAGGCAGTGAAAGACAATCGTTAACTCAACGCTTGGTGGATTTGTTGTCCAGAGCGGATGGTAAGCAACGTTATGATAACTGGTATTTGTCCATGCAAAAGTTAGCCGCACGCAGTTTTGCAAGACGCTTGGGCATGTCAGAGTGGCGCGAGGTGTCTATCAATGAGTTGAAGCGTTTAGTCGCGATGAACTTGTCATCAGAAGGGCAGTATCGGGCTAATTTATTGGTTGGCTTATTGCATTCTGAGTTATTGGTGTTGCTTT
>CAIPPE010000065.1 GCA_903866825.1 uncultured Methylococcaceae bacterium | reverse complement strand
CTTGTTTGGCAGGGATTTCCCTGATCTGTTTTCATGGTTGGCTGATGAAATGGGCGCACTTCCGCTGCCAAGAAAAGGCAGAGAACACGCTATTCGTAACCCATTGTTTTTGAAAACTGTCCCGGCTTAAATTGGAAGCCAGTCTTTCAATCTCTTGTAACAAGTGCCTCGCGGGTTGCGACCGCCGACATGAAACAAGCAATCGAGACGTTAATGGGAACGAATGCTACGGTATGGATGCAAGCTGTACGGCATGTCACGATGGAAACAATAGAGGCGCTCACCGCGTCCTGGAATGAACCTGCACGCCCATTCGCTCGGGATTTGCTGATTCCACGCAGGGCGACTTCTCAAGTCCTCCGACAGGTATCGAGCGGCATCAAACTAGTCCTGCTTGAAGGTGCTCCACTTGCAGGTAAGAGCAACGTCCTACGCGAGATCAGCTTGCACACCATGATGGATAAGACCCTTGCCACGCTGTACGTTGAAGGTGGAGTGGGGTATGGTATTCTACAGTCGTTAGCCGATGCCCTATCGCGCTCACTAGCTTGGCCGGTGACTCGCGAAGAAGCTCGCAACTGGTTAGTACGAGTATCCGAGGGTACCGAATACAAACTGCTGTTGTTGATTGATGGCATTGACCCAACTGATAACAATACACGTCGGGATATCGAAGATCTCTCCTCTGCCTTATTTGGGCCTGGACTTTCCCTAATCGCCGCATTGGACGATGTCACCTCCGACAAGCTTTCATCAACTCCCAATCGACTTAGCGACTCCGTCATTGGGAGGCGTGCATTACACGTTTCTTTAGGCTCTTTGGATGATCAAGAGTTCAAGATCGCTCGGAAAGTGCTTTCTAAGCATCGGATTGGCTTCATGCATGGTGCCAGTTCCACTCCCGAATTCAGACAACCATGGGTTCTACGTGCTATCTGCGCACCATTGTTTGAACGTGTCGAGCAGGCACCAGCACATTTTTCTGTCGCGTTGCCACCCTTGCTCAGCATTGATTTGATTCGATATGCTCGGAAACGTTTCACTGATCCTGAGTTACGACGGCTATTCAAGGCGATTGCGGCGGCTCTGTTGGCCGATACCAAAGATCAAAACCGTGATATTTCGCTGATGCTGGAATCACTCGAAGTCAATGTCGTGCGCCGCGAAACACTCAATCGCTACCTTGATGTAACCGAACTGAATGAGTTGATCGATCGAGGCTTCCTCAAACCCGCTATAAATGCATCTGGTTTACCAATACTGTTCGTTCGGTTACCAGAATTATTGGCCAGCGAATTAGCACAGCTGTTGGCTGACGAACTTGTCCCGCTCATTAGCGCAGATCCGCAGCTTGCCGCTAGTTGGATTGCAGGCGCAGCGAGCAATTTGCCGATAGGCGATGTGATTGCGGCGCAAGCCATCTATGATGCCGTTCACCGACCAGGAAGTATTTCCATCCAACTCATCACAGAACTGCTGGAAACTTCACCAAAACGAGAACCACTCTCCCCTGGAACTCGTGTCGCCACTCACTTCCCGGGAGTAGGGCTGATCGAATTGGTATTCAAAGAAAATGGCTCAGCTGTCGTAGACATCGACGGGCAGTTGCATACCATTGACCTGGGCGACGACGGACAATCAGATACCTATACTAATATTCACCAGTGGCTGATTCTTTCCCATCTCGCGGCCTTACCGTTTGCGATGGAGACTGCTGAAGGTCTACAACGCGTTGATCCTGCAATCCTACTGAAAGTTGGAACTGCTAACATCGTTCTGCGCAATCCTGGTGGGAGCCATGAGATGAGAGCGGCTCCAACCCACGACCTTCCAGGAATTGGTTCCATGGTTTGCCACGAGGCCGGGATCATCGAACCGATAACGCTCTCAATTTTTCGATTCTTGATGAGCGAAAGCGTCAATGCCAACGACTGGATCGACTCGGCGATTTCAGCAGAGTCGATGCCGTTGTTGGGACGCATTCACATTGCTTTATTGCAGATAAAGACATCTGCTGACGAAGAACTTGCGAAATGGGCTAAAAACACCCTCACTACCAGAGTTTTACCGGCATTCAAGCTGTTCCCCTTACTACATTCTGATGATTTGCAATACACTGCAAGAACATCTTTTCCTTAAGATCCGATGATTCTCGGCTGATAAATATAACAATGCATGTTTCGGCAAGGTTATCAAACCATGACCTGTTTGTATCAGCATCCAGTTTAATATCGAGATATTAGTGGGCTACTATTGAAAAATAGCATGAATTACCGGAATATAGGAATTCAGTAAAAATCTCATGAAGGAGATGCGCCACTTGAAGTTAACAGTCTTGCTTTAGAGTCCGTGAAGGAAATTACTTGTTAAGTAATGATCAATAATATAACGCGAATGGTTTTGCATTGTGATCATGCAAAATAGATTTAATAAAGGCAAAAGCTATAATTATTTATTTTTAGTATAACCCGTTAAGATATATGGAAAATTTAAAACCTAAATATTTATATAGATATAGAAGCTTGGCTAATGGGGCAGATAAATATGTTGAGCGGATGATTTGTCACAATGAGCTATTTTTTTCAAAGCCTTCTTCGTTCAATGATCCATTTGATTGTCGTGCAATATACAAACCTGATATCTCATATGAAAATTTTTGCTCAATGGCTAAAAATAAATATCCAAACTTATATTCAGAGTTAGAGTTGCGAAGTAAATATAAACAACTTAACGATTCAAATGAAGGGACAGAAATATACTATGAAGAGACTCTTAAAAAAGTAAATATTATTTGTCTAACTACATCGAAACGTAATATTTTAATGTGGGCGCACTATGCAAACTCACATCAAGGAATATGTTTAGAATTCAAACGGGACTCTTCTTTATTCGCCGAATCTAATTTTGTTAGATATAGTCGCGAACGTCCAATTATCACTGAAAATGATAGCAATGAAATCCGGATAATAAAAACATTCTTAACTAAATCCAAAGATTGGAAATATGAAAAAGAATGGCGAATATGCAAAAAAGACGACTTATACAAGTTTCAACCAGAAGCGCTTACTGGCATAATCCTAGGGGCTAAAATTTCATTAGAGGATAAAAACAAAGTAATTAATTGGGTTAAAGCAAGAGAATGTCGAACCAAAATATATGAATCATCAATTTGTCATAACACTTTTTCCATTAACATTAAAATACTACCCTCGTAAGTCATAACAAAATCTCACGCTCGTTGCCCAGTCCGGGATGAGTACTAATAGGTTTTCTAGCCAAAACCCTCTGAATTTTTTAATCGTTTCAACATTTTTTCCACTATCAGATGAAACAGTGTAAACAATTACAGACACAATTCGCTGATCAAACTCTTTTTTGGGTATTTGCCAATAATACATTCATGGCGTACGCAACAATAAAGACGCCGATTGGAATTGATTGCGGCGGCACCGGAAATGGCAATGTTAAGCCCATGAATACCAAATACAAAGAACCCAGTATGGCATATAGACTGTAGCGGTGCGCCATGGGGCTTGGGTAATCAAAATTGGTTTGGCTGATCTTGCGCCTTATCATGCCATCAATGATAAAGGGTACTAAAGCAACTGCCAAAAAGGGTAGCCAAACACAAGCCATGATAAATCGCTTAATCATCTGGTAAAAGGTATCCCAAAGTACATTGAGTCGGCTTTCGATAAAAGGAAACAGATCATGCCGACCGACATCTTCAAAACCAATAGACATTTGTCGCTCACGCTCTGTCGGTATGAAGTAATGGTAAACACTGTCCCGGATGCCTGTTTTGACAAACAACTGGTCGAACCAATGTTGGGCTGTTTTTCTGATTTCGGCATCTTTTTCCACGCCAAAATAATCGATTAGCATTTTATCTTCAACAGTCTGAATTTCGATTGCCCATTGATCAGATACAAAGCTGGCCACCAACACAATTTCCAAAAGCCATATTAGTAGACTGACAAGAATATTACGCTGCATGTTTAAGCCTTTGTCTTGTCCAGACTGGATCGTAATACCGGCAATCGCCCCTTTACGATTCGGCCACCGGATAATTTGGCGATGTAATGTAAGTCAGGTAATTGTCCCAATAACTGTGGCGCAAACAAATCACCTTCTTCTTCCATCAGTCTTTCACCGACATTGCCGGAAAATACCGTAGGATTAGTGGCGCTGGTGGCGACACCTTGAGTGCGCATAATGTATTTCAGCCTAGTTTTCGGCAGATTATCGGTAATGTATTGCTGGGTCTCACTGTCCATGATGCGCAGAGCAATCAGGTTATTGACGTTGCCCAGCACTTGCCGGGCTTTGTCCTGGGAACCCGTGCGGGCTGCGAAGTCGGCAAAGGTCTGGGTAGCGATGAACAATCGTATTTTGGCGCCCCGACCTTTGTTCAAAACCTGAATAAAAGGATCGTTGATGACTTCAGCGGCTTCGTCGACAAACACATTCACAGGTCTGTCCGAGACGCCGTAGTTGTAACGGTCGCCGGCAACCGCAGCTAGATCGGCCAGCAAAATCGAACCGATGGCGCTACCGACTAAGCCATCGGACAGTGAATCCAGACCGATATAGGCCACTTGGGCTTTCTCGATGATATGGCCGGTATTAGTGATTGGACGCAGATCATCGGCATCATTCGGATTCGGTGACAACAAAGGCCCCAAAGGCCCTGAGGTCAGCATGTTCATAATTGGAATCAGAGAGGCAACCATCTTGCTGAAGTGGGTACGATCATGTTCGAACAAGGACAACAAACCTTCCAGGTCCAGATTGGCCGCCTGATACTGTGCAACCTCTCGATAAAAGCGCACTAAACCAGCAGCCTTGGAATCGATATCCTTGGCTGACTTTAGAAATGGCTTGGCTTCCTGCCGCCAATCGCCCAACGCTTTGTCGTAATAACGCTCCAGCGCCTGTATCACCAAGGTCGATGGCCCGCCTTCCAGATAACGGCGCAATTTCGCTAACGTGGGTCGTTCTTCAATCACCATCAATCCTTGAATCACGTTATCCAAGGATTTCTGACCAAAAGCCTTGAAGGGATCATTGGTGCTTTCGCTTGGCAATATGGCGGTAATACGGCTAGCAATTTCCGAAGCCCGATTAAAATTGTAAAGGGGATCGAGACGTACGCTGTCTTCCGGAAAGGCCGGATGGAAATACACAAACCGGTCTGGCCTTTGAGCCAACTCACAGGCACGTTTGGCAGAGGCCATTAAATCCTTATCGCCTTTGGGATCGATAATGATCACCGCTTCACCGCGCAATACCGCCTGAGTGACCAGCACATCGAATGCCCTCGTTTTACCTGCGCCGGTGGTGCCGACCAGTAAGGTGTGGCCTGCAGTATGCTGAATTGGTTGCCGGATATCGTTTTCAGATATTTCCAGGCCATGTATCCAGGACGCTCCCATGCGCTGATGATCGGTCGGAATCAGCGTAGAAACATCACGTTTCAAAATTTCATACGCCAATTGCGCATGCTTTTGCACCCAATCGAATCCCCAGCCGAACCATAATTCATCTGGGTGACGTTTGACAGTTTTTATCAGTTTTTCAGCATTGAGATATTGGAATTTAAACTGACTCAATCGACGTTTCCGATACCAAAGATTAATGGCTGGTGGCAAACGCCATAAAACCATCACACCGCAGGCAATCATTAACCAGTTAAAGGGCTCGCGCGGCAAACCCGACCAGCGGCTGGTCAAAAAGGCAAGTCCGGCACCGACTATCCATCCAGCAATAGCAGTGACTTCAAAGATTGGCCGCCAAGGAAATTGGTAGTCGTAATCGGACTTCATGGCTTTATGTGTAATAGCAAAAGACCGTCGACGTGTCGGCAGTCAGGGTGATTGTGGATTTCCCTCAGTAATAGAGATCGTTTCAAATTGGTATAAAATTTGGCATATTCAGAAATAGTAGCGTTGTCTATCTCATGCCAATTTTCTTCATCTGAAGTCTGAGCTGTTACTGGCAGTGATTTTCGTATTTGTTCGATTACTGCCGTCGCCGCTAAGCTGTATGACGATGTATTAAAATCTATCGGTCGATCGGATGCTAATTGGTCGGGGTGATCTTTAGGGTAAAGCTGCTCAGCGTTTGGGAGTGGAGCACTTGATTCTTTCTGTGTTGAATTTTTGCCGTCATTGCTACCAGTTCCATTTGTAATCTTGGCGAGCGTGGATGGTTGGCCACTATTTTGGAACTCCGGCTGACCTTCCTGGTCTTTCGCCAACGTCTTTTGATTCTGCTGTTCGGCAGATGTTTCGATTGTTTTAGGCGCTGGATTGGTTTTAAGAGGCTTGGTCGATTTTGGTGCGGTTTCTTTAGCTTTCTGAACAGTTGTTTGTGATTTTGGCTGAGTTGAGATCAGTAGCCGTTTCAACATTGCACTAGGTTCCGCAGCTAAAAGCACACCTCGCACTTCTTGAATAACTTGGACTTTTCGCATCGGCGACAGGATGTCGGTGATGATCCAGCCCTGATCATCTAGGGTTTTGATGAACAGATTGAGATCAACACCGATTTTCTGCGCTACGCCAGGGAATGAAAGTAACCATTTGTTTTGTGTCTCTAACAAATCTACGCCGACTTGCCATTGACCGCCATTTATCTCCTGGGAAATTCTTATCAGCCATTCGCCCGCCACACCTTGATTGGAGAGCCATTTTTGGGCCGAAACTGTATTTTTCTCAGTAAATGCTGGGTTTTCCAAAACTTCACCGGCTTTACCGTTTTCTACCTCTTTCCTAAGTTTTTGGAGAGTATTCGGCATCTCATTCAACTTGGCTGAGTTTAACGGAGGCTGGTCGCGTTGGCTGGGGGCAGTGATGGATGATTCACTGTCAGGTAAAGGCGGCTCTACAGCAAGATTAGCCTCAGAGATAAGCAACTGTTCCTGATTGTTTTGATTGGACTTTGGATTGAGGAGAACTTGATTCTCCGCGTTTTCCAACTGACTATTCAGTATCTCGATAGGAATTATCACAGTTGATTTGGCGATACTGTTTGTTACTTTAGCAATAGATGACTTTTTCTTGTCTGCTTGAGACGATAGTTTGGCTGTTTCCGTTGTTGAAACTTCCGAGGCAACATCATCGTCAGTTATTTCGATGCCTTCAATGACGACGGGCGGTTCATTGCTGAATATCAATTCCAGCGACGCCAGTCGTAACATGAAGAGTGTGTTATTTAAACCCTTCGGTTGCATGCGCCAGTAACGATACTGTCTGCCATCCGCATAGATTTTAGGAATTGCCAGGCCGCGCTCGATCAAAATATCGGCCAAGGTATCTTCATCTCTTGGTATACCTGGGACTTTATCTTTGGCCAGGATATCGACAATATCCTGAGCGCCGGTACGCCAGACGATATGCAGTCCTTCCTTGAAACGCCAGAGGCGGGCGCCTTTTTCGTTGGCAAGCCATTGCCCTGATTTGATCAGCCGGCGCATGGCATCGAACAGGTATTTTTCAATGGGCATACCCATCGCCGAATCCACGCTATGGTAATGGGATTTCAAATCCCGCTCCACACTTCTGCAATCTGCGGAAATCACGAGTTCATAAAGTTTGGCGCCACGATCCAGACCGTTAATAGCTTCCAGCATGGCTTGCATGATTTCCGGACCTTGTTCCAGGATATAGCTTCTCGAACTGCGGGTGAGGACCCTCTCGATTACCAACGCAGAAAATTGTTCATGGCGCTTATGCCGGTTTTCCCGCCAACGCAGAAAATACCGGTCTATGCCATTTTGGGCTGCCCAGTCGTTGAGGTTTTCATCGCAAGGGTTCCATATATGCTTGCCGTCTCGGTCAACCACCGCCATGTCGGAAACTGGTTTGCCGATGTCATGTAACAGTCCTGCAAAACAAACAGACAGTCGCCAGCGTAATTCTAATTCCTTACGTGTTCTGGGTGTGGCGTCCGTGGCAAACAAACAACCCTGAGAAGCCAATGTTGCCCAATGCGCGACTTCTAGTCCATGCCGGAACAAGCCTCCAGCCCCTCGATGATGGTGAGATTCTGATGCGGGCAGCAGATGACTAAAAGCGGCATAGCGGGCGATGACCGGCGCGGCGATGGTCTGGTAGAGGTTGGACGGCAGGGCCAGTGCTTGCTCAATGGCTTGTATCAGTTCGGCTTGACTGGTCAGTATGCGATCGACAGGAGCAGCGGGTAAGCCCTTCATAAATGGCGGATAGCGCGGAATCTCTTCGTCGAGTACAGTCTGGACAATCGGTTGTACAGGTCTGTCTCCGAACAGACGTTTGGCTAGGCGGCTCATGAAGTGGGTAGTAATCGATGTCATAACTCATGATCATGGCAAAAAATGACGTGTATTTTGCTGACGCAGCTAGCCATTTTGGGCCTCTGCGTCAGACAAATGATGTTTTTTTGTGGTTAGGGTAGTTGGCTTGCTTTTATTCAGGAGTCATTATGAAATCTATGTCCCCCAGGGCCTGCCGCCTTATTTTGTGTTCGATGATCTGTACCGCCTGTGCCGATATGACCCAAGTCGTCACGCCAACCGATACACTTGCTGTCAGATCAAGTATCGGTGAATCGGTGATTGAATCGATTTTATCCATTTCGTTTCCTGAAACACCTTGGCGACTGGATAATGCCTGGCAAGGCGGAGAGTTAGGCGGTGCAGTTTTTCGAGCCACGTCCATTGAGCATGTTGTCAGGCAAAACGCAAAGCCACTATTTCAATCAGTGAAAACGAACGAAACAGTTGGGATTGAACAACTAGCTCTGGTTGAGACTAATACTGCTGGAAAATTTGATGTCGATGTCACCGATCCGGAGCTGACTGAGCGTGCCTGGCGAAAATATTGTCACCATCAACTCGACATGACAGCCGATGAGCACACCTTGGTTGCGCATACCCAAATTCCACACAATATCCTGAACCGTGGCTGCAATCCCGGCAGTCTGAAGAAGTAAGGGCGCGTTATGGATAACACAGATAGCAACTCCATAGCGAATCTTACCGAGCGGTTCCAACAATTGGCAGACCGCAAAAAAGCCAAACTGAAAGTCGTCGAACCCCTGAAGGTGATACCGAGTTGGCCGACCAGTATGCGCGGCACGCCGAATGCCTGTTTGCGCAGTGCATTGTTTGCCGGCATTCAGGGTAATGAACGTATTGCTTATAAGAAACGTACATTGTTGGCTGCGGTCGATGGGATCGAAGTGCGGTATTTAGGCGTGCAATTGAATCAGTCCGATCTGGATGTCTGGATGCATATTGTGCATCTGTCCAGGCAGCAATTACCCGGATTCAATGTTACTTTCAGTGCGCATGCCATGCTAACCGCATTAGGCAGAAGTACCGGTAAGAGTCAGCATGAATGGCTGAAAGAATCCATGGCTAGACTCGGCGGCGCCTTTGTGGAAATGACCTTCAACGGCCGCGATACCTTTGGCGAAAAAGGTTTTCTGCGTTATCACCGGGATGAGCGTACTCAGCGTTATGTGGTCGAACTCACGGAATCGATGCTTCGGCTATTTGAGGATGGCTACACGTATATTGAATTTGCCCAGCGGCAAAAACTGCGCAAACATCCACTGGCATTGTGGCTGCACGGATTTTTATCGTCACACGCAGCGCCTTACCCCTTAAAAATCACCACTATCCACCGTTTGAGCGGCAGTAGCGCCAAAACACTTAGGGATTTCAAATACCGGTTACGAAAAGCCCTCGATGCTTTGGTCGCGATCGGTACACTGGAAAGTTTTGAAGTGGAGGAGGATTCGGTCAAGATCAAAAAACATCCAACCCCTTGTCAGAAAAGGCATTTGGACGGTAAACCCCACTAAAATGGCACGGCATTCGACCGACGCTATTTTGTGCCTGTTTTAACCCCTCGACAAGGCATTCGACCGACGGGGATACGGCATTTGACCGACACAGGCACGGCATTCGGCCGACGGGGTAACGGCATTCGACCGACAGGCACGGCATTAGGCCGACGCAAAGCACGGCATTCGACCGACATTTGACGCGGCATTCGACCGACGCTCAGCCCGTTTTTTAAAATAGCCGCAGGCCTTGTCAGGCAAGGCTTACAGCGATTTTGAAAACAGCAAAAAAATGGTTGCTAATCTATTTATAATCTTTTTTTAATCTTTATATAGGGATTTGCCACCTGTGGATAACTTTTAAGGGTAGAGTTTGGTATTCACAGTAACTTAGGAGACACTTTGGGTATTTCGGCGGCGATGTTATTGGCGTGTTCGCATTGCCGCAGCAGAATGCCTCCAATTCCGTCCAAGATAGGCTGCTTGGCTCCGTTTTGAATCAGTTCTATCTGTAATTTGGGCCAGACAGTGGAGATTTTTTTAGCCAACTGCTTGAGTTCGCGACTAACCAGTTTGGGTTTTAGCCGGCATTCTTGAGCCATCAAAGCCCAGTCGTAGGCAGACAAATCTGTTGGATTGAAGTTATCGCCAATCGCCATAGCCAGCGTATCGGCAATTCGATCCTCGGCGTACAACAGGCAACAAACCAGATCATAAGCCGGGGCCAGACTCAATCCGCCGGCATCCATGAAAAATGACAGGTTTTTGCCATGCGCGTCGGTATTGCCGATCAGGACTTGGAAAATAGCCCACCTTAACAAGCCTACGCGATCAACAGCGGGTTTCGAACTGGCTTGATCCAGTAAAGCAAACAGTTTGGGCAAGGACGCGCCGTCCCTTATATGCTGGACATCGCGGCCATCACCATAAGGACGCTCGTATTTCATACTGACGCCTAAACCCAAGGCTTGGCAACCGTCAATGCAATGCAAACGCTGGATATGATCAGCCTGTATCACTCGATCAAAGCGCTGGATCAATACAATCGGTTCCGGTATCCATAGCATATTGGTTTCTGCCGTAGCTATACCGACCGCTTTTGCCAGTTTCATACAGGCAAATTCATTGATGGTCATCCCTTTCAGGCGTGACTGGATAGGGTCCGGTTTGAGGATGTGGGTGGACGCCAACTGGTCGTCATCGACTAAATACCAATCGCCGTGTCTTTCGAGTATGGCGATTTTGTCCTGATGGCCTGCAATCGATAATCGTACTTTACCGTCCCAAACTGTGAAAGCATCATCAGGGCGAGAACGGATACGTGCGGATAATTCCTCTTGGGACAATAATCGCATGCTTGACGCAACTGGCTCAAGCTCCGTTTGAGTGGGGCGATCTGCCAGATTGATAGTCAAAGCACCTGCCGTTTCCTGACCTAAAGCGATCAGTAACCCCATTAAGTTGGCTTTTGAAACTTTGTTGGCCAATGCCGCATCATCCAAGGCTTGGCCTTCCGGTAATAGGTTCTGAAAAAACTGTCTCACGGCGGCGCTATGCTGTTCTGCTGAGATTATGCCAGTATCCAGGGGCAAGACTGGGCTAAGCGGAAATCGCTTTTCCTGACTTAACCAGTTTGCTGAATATTCGAACTGGTAAAGACCGCTATCGTTATCCACACTTAGCCAGCCAATACACTGTCCGTTGGCTTTGACTTCAAGTTTCATAGCGGGTTACTCGTTAAGTCGGCCAAGCGTCGACGGGCGACATCGCGTTGCGAATTCGGCACGACCAGCAGTGACACACCCAAGGCTTGAGCGACTTGCAGAATTTTGCCAATACTCACGCCCGCTTTGCCGGCCTCGATATCCACCAGAGTCTGCAAGGCAACCCCAATGCTCAGAGCGGCATCTTCCTGCCTCAACCCTGCCTGCGTGCGAGCAGCGCGAATGGCCGCGCCTAATGTGACAGGGCTATCCAGAAAAGGATCGTCAGGAAAATTTGTGGGGATGACTCGTTTCATAAAATACTCCTATAGTAGATTTATAAGTCTAATTATGAAGTCTGTCAACAAAAAATAGGTAATAGCAGATTTTATGGTTTTATTTCGAAAGACTGGATATAAAATATACAATATTAGAATTTTAGGTTCCCCAATTGACACCCTCAATATCACTTTTGTTCAAGGTTCACGGTTTTGCGTAGCTTTACGATAGCTTTGAAGGGCATCGCGTATTTTGCCCAAGAGATCGATTTGTTTTCGAATATCGACGAATTCGGTTTCCAACTCTTCAACCAACTCCGCTTCCCATTCAGGCTCCCCTTGCAGAATACGCACCAATGGATAACGATAGCCTGGGCCTTTTTTGAGGTATTTAGCAATGGATTTACGCTGGCCGTTTTCGCGTATCATTGCCAGCTGAAACCACTCGATGCTGAATGAGAGTTTCTCCTCCCGGCGTCGAACCCGTACGCCTATGCGGCCACGCTGAGAAGTTTCGTGTTTTGATTGTTCAGCCTTCCAGCGTAACCAATAATCATCAACCAATAGTTGGGCTTCTGAGTGCAGCCGCTCAACTTTAGACTCAAGCCAAACCAAAACTTGTGCTTCAGTAAATTCGGGTGGCAAAATATTTGCTGTTTCAATTTTCATATTTAATCCCTAATACTTAACTATAGGGATTCAGTCCAACTATCCCTACAGTCTTTTTAACGTTAAAAAATGGGTGTTTTCCAGCCTAAACCTAAAAACCAATCTGCTTAATTCCTATGGAATTTCTGGAACTTGAATCCCTATTCCTATAGGGATTCGTACTATGGAATCGACCGGATTATCGAGGCTGTCGTCCCTATTGAAATTAGCAATTGGTCAATCCCTATTAAAAATTTCGCCTTCGAGTTTTCTGAGCTTTTTACCATTCAAATCCCACATCTATAGGGATTGGGTTACTGCATTCCTATGCGGGATCACCGATCTTGATTCGCTTAAGAAACGAGGTGAATGTTGGGGATTTTAAATCGGTACTTTGAACAAATGGCTGACGCAGATAGCGAAAATCGCCACCTTTTGCAGCCATTTTTGCCTAGCATAAATTTGAAGTATTTTGGATGACGTAGAGGGTTAATTTGCACTTCTGCGTCGGCAAATCAGTAACGGAGATAATGGACAATTCGGCTATGAACCGAAACTACGCCCTATTGCTGATTTTACTGACTTGGATGCTTCAGGTGTCTTCCGCCTGGGGAGATGAGACTATGGCTGAGCCTGAGGTTTCTTATTTCGCCGACAAGCAACGTGGCTGGTTTTGGTACGAAGTTCTACCGGAACCGGTTTTGGAAAAGAAGCCTGAACCTGTACTGCCAAAACCTGCGACAAGTCAGTCTGAAACCATCGACAAACAGCCAAAGGTTGAAGAACCTCAGCCTACTCAACCAGCACAAATTCCTCCAACTGAACCGGCTCCCTTATCCTCAGCCTGGCTTCGTAAAAACATGGAGAGCTATCTCAATCAAGCAATAGACGATCCCACTCATGAGAATGTCGCGGCGTTTTATTACCTGCAACGGGTGATGATGGACAAAGCCGAGCGCTTTACCAACGCCGCTCGCTATGTGGTGATGTCAGATCCACAGCTGGATGAAACCGTTCGCCGCCCAATCTCAACCTTTGCCGCGAACGAAGCCAATCATCAAGCCGGTGTCGTGGCAGAGCAGGCCTTGAAAGACATTGCCGGACAGGCCGGGATCTTGTTTTTCTTCCGTTCGGATTGCGCTTACTGCCATGTGCAGGCACCGATCTTGAGCATGCTAGAAAGAGCCTATGGCTTCAAAATTTATGCGGTGTCGCTGGATGGGTTGCCGATGCCAAATGGCTTGTTTGGCAATTTTAAACTCGATAGAGGTCAGGCTGCTTTACTTGGTGTAGAACAGACACCAGCTATGTTCCTGATGAAACCGCCCAAGCAGATCGTGCCGCTTTCGCAAGGTGTGTTGTCGCTGGAGGAAATTACCGGACGGATTTTACTGGCAGGCAAGGAGGCCGGCTGGATCGATCCTTCCCAGTACCAAACCACCCAGGGTATTCGCTCCACCCCAATGTTGTTGCCAACTGCCGGCAGTATCAGTCCGACCACCGCACAAGATCCACTGTCCTTGATCCAGGCATTGCAAAACAGTGCGCAATTTGGGAGTAACCCATGAGCAAACAGATTACAAAACGCGCTTTGATCTTGGTGTTATTGGTTCAGAGTTCAGTACCAGCCTATGCCGACTTACAACAGGAAATGGATGGAATGTTCGGCACCATGACCAATTTCACTGCACCGACCGCGCATCTAGGTCAACGACGAGGGGTGATTACCGGAGGCAGTCTCGTAGCCCGTAACGGCATTACCAACACTAACCTGATTTCTTTTGTACCCCCCTCATTCAGCGCCGGTTGCGGCGGCATTGATTTGTTCGGCGGCAGCTTCAGTTTCATCAATTTTAACCAGTTTGTACAATTACTGCGAAACGTTGCCAGCAATGCAGCTGGTTATGCGTTCCAACTAGCCATCGGGGCAATGTGTCCCTGGTGCGCCTCGGTGATGACTGACATGCAAAAGAAGATCCAGGAAATGAACCAGATGTTCAGCAATTCCTGCCGACTTTCACAAGGCTTGGTTAATGATACCGTCAAGGCTTTTGATATGCAGAGCCAGGTCAAACTTTCCAATGCATCGTTCACGCAAGGCATCGGCGATGTATTTTCGAGTTGGACCAATAGCAGTACTTTGGGCGATCCGATGCAGCAGGTCAAACAAAACGATCCGACCGATTTGACAAAGAAAATCCAGGGCAATCTGGTGTGGCGGGCCTTGAACTATCAAAATGCCGGAGCCTGGTTTCGGTTTGGCGACAATAGCCTGTTGCAAGCTGTCATGAGCATTACCGGAACCGTCATAGTGGATGCCCCGCAAGCCGCTCCGGATGGTAAAGGCGAAAACAATCAAATCAGTGCGCCGCCCCCGGTGCTGAGCATCAGGGATTTGATGTATGGCAACGATGCCACCAATAGCTATCAAACCGTCAATATGTACACCTGTTCTGATGGTTATGGCGCCGATCAGTGTTTAAAACCAGTTGTGCAAAGCGTTGCTTTGGTCGGTTTAAAGCAACGGGTAATGGATATTCTGCTGGGTTCAGCGACTTCCGGAAACGGCCTGATTTATAAATTCTCTACCAATACTGGCACTATCACAGCCACCGAACAAGCTTTCATGCAAACCGTACCGGATGCGATCGGTGGCATGATCCACAATCTGGCCCGTGAGGATGCCGGGATTGCCAAACTTTGGGCCGAGGAAGCCGCTCCAGTGATTGCGTTGGAACTGGCGCAATTGATCATTAAGGATGTATTGAGTGCCGTGCAGACCGCCGCCCAGATCAACGATCATGCTTATGCCAAATTATTGATGGACAATTTGCGCAATGCCCGTGAACAAGTACAGGATGAGTACGTCACTATCGCCGGTCGATATGGCAACCCGCAAACCATGATGGCGTTTTATCAGCAATTGATGAATACCGTCAAGCCTCGTCAATACGGCACGGTGACGCAGCTACCGGCAACAGCAACTGCCTGGCCCAGTCCCTAAATCTTATCCACTTTTCAGCTTGAGTCAGGTAGTCCATGTTTGAAATATTTTCTGTAGGTGATTCAACCTATTTGCAAGCAGTATTGAATGCGGTGGCGATGATAGCCGGAACCGGCGATTACCGCACTGCCGCTGCTGTAGGAGGCGTCATCGGCGTGCTGATAGTTATGCTGCGAGCTTTGATGCAATTTGATGGCCGTGGTATACGCTATCAGGATGTGTTTATGGCGTATCTTCTATGGCTGATGTTATATGCACCCACCGTCCAGGTCAGTATTGAGGATGCCTATACCGGCAGTGTGGTGGTGGTTGATAATGTGCCGCTTGGACCGGCTGCCGTGGGCAGTGTGATGTCGAACATGGGTTACGGCACCACGCTGTTGTTTGAGCAGGCCTTCGCCATGCCCACCATGACGAGCCATGGTTTTGCCGATACCTTGCAAACCTTGACAGCGGTCAGAAAGAACCTGTTATCCATTGTTGGCCTGGGCGCCGCCAATGCGCCGGTGGCTGGCAGCGACATGGAAACCTCGTTTGCCAATTACGTCAAGGAATGCACTTTGACAGCGGTGGATCTGAATTTAAAAACTCTGGATGCCATTTTGCGCGATGCCGATCCGCTGAATGCTATACGGTTCGACTCAGACATCTACATGACCGAAATTCTGGTAGGCGGCCAACCGCAAACCTTGACTTGCACGGATGCCTGGACAAATTTGGGGGCGATGGCGAACGGCGCATTCAGCACGGCGCTCGAAACCCAGCTACAGCAAATCCTCGGTGTGCCGGCGGCTGCCGATGCCGTGCCGAAAATCCAGGCGGCGTTTGACGCTTTGGCCGGACCGGGCGTGGTCAATGCCAGCAATTACATGCTGATGTCAGCCATAATGCCGATGTTCGAACAGGGGGTAGTCGGGCGGCATGAAGATGGCATGCACTGGAATACCGCCGCGATGATAGGCCAAGCTATCCAACAACGAAATACCCAATGGGCGGCAGAACAGACTTTGTTCTCGAAAATCGTCCGGCCGATGATGGCATTTATCGAGGGTTTGAGTTATTCGATAGCCCCGATTATGGCGTTCGTGGTGATGTTCGGCAGCGTTGGCTTAAAAATGAATATTGGTTATTTCTCCATGTTGCTCTGGATACAGCTTTGGATGCCGATCCTGGCGGTAATCAATTTGTTCATCAATATGTCGGCAGCGGGTCAAATGTCGGCCCTGACTGCCGCCAATTACAATCTGCCATCCATGATGGGTATTTACCAGATGGACATGGAATTACAGCAATGGCTGTCCATTGGCGGCATGTTAGCGGCTTCTACCCCGGCGATTTCACTGATGCTGATATATCGCGGAGCTGTCACGACCACGCATTTTCTCGGACGCATGGACGGCGGCGATTACGCCAATGAAAAAATCGTCAGTCCGGATGTGGTTAGTCCGGCACCGGTGTTAAACGCTCAACCGCAACATCAATACAGCCCGATGTCTTGGGTGACACAGACCGGCAGCGATAAAGTCTTACCGACCTTCACCGCGGGCAAGGATATGAGCGCGGCGGTCTCTTCCGCTTCCAGCGCTTCCGAACAAGCCACCAGCAGCTTCATGAACAGTGTGTCGTCAACCGCATCTAAATCCAGCAGCATTACCAACGATGCGTTTGATAGTCACTCGCTGGGAAAACAAATTGCCAGCAGTTCCAGTCATACCGATGCTTATAACCGGCAGTTTGGTGAGGCCTTTGCCAAACGGCATGCCGATACCGGCATCTCGGCTGATCACTTCTCGGCGCTGGTGGCTGGAAGCGCGAATGCCAGCGCGAAAACGTCGAATGATAAATTGAGTGCGGCGATTTCCGGCAGGCTGCAAAATGATTTTAAAGTCGGCCAAGATAAATCAGATGCGATTGCCTCTGATATTACCCAAACGGTGAATGACAGCCAGGGCTATCAGGCCGGGCTGGCGAAAAGTATGGCGCTGGATGCACAATCCGGCACCCGAAATGTAGCTTCAATGGGATTGCAAAATCAATCACTGTCATCCTTACAACACAGTGCGACCGATGCTGTTTCCGCTTCGGAAACCTATCAGCAAACCGTATCGGCACAACAACGCTTTGGAAGCCAAGCAAGCTTTGGTGCTGCGGAAACCGGCTACAAAATTGCCAACGAACCCAAAATGATGGAACGGTTGGATCAAACTTTAGATCAATATGGATTGCGCGGAGATGCACAACGCTTGGCTTCGCAGTGGAAAGCGGCCGGCTGGATCAGTAATGGTGATCAGGCTTATGCCGCAGCTGGTATGTCATTGCTGACTGGATTTTCTTCACCAAGTTATCGTACTCTGGATAATCAGCAATCTCAGAATGCCGAAATAGCCGGTTATCAGTTGTTGGGGGATGCATTCAATGCACCTCATGCCGATCCAAATAGTCATCCAAGTCAACACGAGGGTCTTAAAAGCTTAGCGCCCAATTTTGGAACCACTAAATCTACAATTGAACAGGCCAATCTTGCCGATCCAAGACATGAGGCGGCAGGCGTCAGTCACAAGGCGCAAGGTCAAATACATAACACCAAGGGTAAAACCGCTTCTGGAGAACAAGCCATTACGGCGCATCATGAACAGAACTTGAAAGGAGTAGATCAGGAGTCCAAGGAGGGCTTTGCTGAAGTTGGGCAAATCAAGGCTGAGCATTTTAGATCTACGATTGCATCGGCTGCTAATAGTACGCCGTCAGCGGCTGAGGCGTCATACAACTACTTAGGGGGAAGTGTTTATAATACGGCTAAAACTCTTGAAGCGGTTGGTTTTGCCGGCAATGAAAACATCAAGAAATTTACTGGTAGCTATCAGGAGGCTATTTCAAAAGGCGTCGGAAAATGGGAGGCGATTAAATACGCTGCATCTCAATCCTATCCAGGTTTTTCCGAAGCATCACAAGCCTGGGCTGATCAACGGGTTAATGAAGTTGCAGATAAACTGACTCCAAGCCAACAAGCCTATTACCGGTCAGCCATGTTCGAAGCATTTGCTGGAATCGCTGTTGGTGGAGAGTACACGGGCAGCTTAAATGAAGCAAAACAGCAACTCCTAGATGAAGAAGGCAGTTCTGACGGTAATAATATCGCTAAATTGCTTAGAAGTGCAGCTGGTCAAAATAGAATGGATCTAATTGATCAAATTGGTAACTTTAATCGGGCACGCGGACGGATAAATTACTAGCTCAACCTTAGCTGGATGCATTCCTGGCATTAGCAAGACCGGCAATAACCCAACGAGTAAACATGATGCCAAAAAATAGGATGATGTAATCAGTAAGGTCATGTTGCACATGAGCGGTAATCATCGCTATCAAGACAATTACGGCCCAATAGTAATTGCTTTCGTGGGACAGTCTTGCTGCCAATAATTCAACGCTTTGTGCAATCAGTTCTGCCAGAGCCATAATGCCAAAAATTGTTGTTCCGATTGCAGTTATAACGATAAAATTTTCAGGTAAAGTTCCGAATACACTAACGAACCATAATAATCCACTGGATAAAGCCGCAATTACAAGTCGTTTGAAAATTGTAAATGACAGTGTTCGAGTATGGAAGTTCTGGAAGAATCGCTGGAATCCACTTTGAAACTTAGTAAAAGTGGTTCCACAAAACGGACAGATAGATTTCAGTGGCTGACCGTAATAACTGACCACTCTGGGAACCATCGTCCGATTGCAGCATTCACAATTGACTGTGGTGTGATGACCGCTATAGATAGACGTTGCCGGTTCAGTATGAAGAAATCGGCTTGATAGCTTGGGCTGTTGGTTTGATTGTGAGTGAATTGACGACATCGTTTATGAACTCCAGCGTTTCAATTTATTATAATCCTACGTCGAACAAAAGAATTTGCAAAGCACAACCAAGTAGGCTAGTTTTTTGTGTTTCCGTAAACACACAACTACAATCGCGCCAAATTTTTTAGAATTACTGCAAGCACTTCATCAAAAGGCGGCTGTCCCTGATAATAAAGGGCAGCACGGCTTTCATATTCTTTTTGGTAAAGAACTCTCGTGTGATTATCCCCTAGGACAAAGGCTTCATTTTCTATGAGTGGTTTCTGACGGTCAATGCCTGGAAAACGCCGATTTTTATGCGCGATATATTGATCGGTGCCAATAAATGCCTGAACCCCGCTATTTTGTAATAGGCAGAAAACATCATAGTAATGACGCATAAAATTGGGTGGAAACTTATCGCCTGAACTTTGGTGCTGTCTGTATTTCGTGGCAATAGCCTGTAATTTTTCCACCAGCGTATAGCCGGGATCATAGCAATGAATTTGCAACGCTCTACTATCAATCACTTCGACCCTTTTTTTCAATGCAAAGTCCATAGCCCATGAACTGATCTCTAATGGCTTATTTGGTATAACATCATCAAACCCAACTTCTAGTAAGATCCCTTCCTTAGCGCTACCGTCAGATGAAAATTTGGATTCATAGTAAAGCCGAATGCCGCCACTAAAATATTTCGGCAGACTGTCAAACAGCGTATCCCGATCAATTTTTACGATGCCAGGAATGGTGATGCTACTGGCCAGATAATCATAATAGTCCTTGCGACCTTGACGATCTTTTTCCTTATCATGATTTTGGGATGTTCGGATTTGCCTGCCTTCCGGCGGCGCGATATGAATATCAATGTCTTCTGAGAAACGATGGATAATACCGTATCCCTTAGAAAGCGATGTTCCACCCTTCAACTGAAACTCGTATCCGGCCAGTTTGAGACCATAAAGACAGTGCATTAGCCAATAATCTTTTTCAGCTAGATATGGATCGATCTTGCGCTCACCTGCTACGACCCGGATGAGATCGGTAAAGTCAGGATGTTCATGGAGATAAATTTTAGACGGCATGTTTTATATCGTCAGAACGAAATAGTTTTTCAAAAAAACTCTGTGTTCTTGCTCCTGCATACTCTTGAACAGCTTTCATCAGTATGGCCTTATCCATGCCGCGTACTTTTTCGGCAACGCGTTTAATAACGCTTTCTTTATCCTCTGCCAAAAAGTGAAGGTTATTGATAAGATCCACTAGCAAGAATTCCTGACTGCTTTTTTCGGGAAAACGCGATCTTTTCAAAAAATAGAACTGTCGTCCGTTAAGTGTATATCTGCCATCTCGCTTATGGTTATAAACCAGTTTCTCGTTGTAAAGCTGAGTTGTACCAACACCCAATGAGTTATATGTATTTAGAGATGCCATAAAGAAATGGTCATCTTTAAGAAAAGCACGAACAAGCATTTCGTCCTCTGGTGGAGCATCACCAAAAGCCGTTTTCTTGGGGTAGTAGTAAAGACCACCTGCAAGCTTCTGTATAACCCCTCTGCTAACAAGCTGCTGTAGATGTCGATCAACGGCATTTGACCATTTGGTTAGATCGGCCCGCCGATAAACTTGTCCAGGTTGAAGATGTTTTTGTAGTTCGTTTACTTTAGGCATGCCTACCTCCTAAAGCCTACTATATATCAAGTTTGGCGAAATGTCATTTTTAGTCTAAATTTCATGCAAATTGCTCTATATTGTCTCCAGTTCACGATGTTAAAGCGCGGCACAAAAGACTCGAATTCGCTACCGGCGATTTCTTTATTCTTTGGCGGTGATCTTCAGCTAAGCTGATTTGTCCGTTCTGATGACTTCCTTCTACTGTTTTCCCGTTTACGATCGATATCACAAATCTGACAGATAGGTTGAAATGAGCTGTTCAGCATAATTAAGGTATCGCCGATACAGCCATTGCAGTATTTGATGGTTGTCAGCCCGTTTTTAAGTGACTGTGCGATTATCCATGCCTCATTAAAATTGGCCGGACGTATCTTGTCGTAGGGCTTGCTTTCTCGAATATGATTTGGAAAAGTTTCGCAAAAAAAATCCCATGCGAACAAGACTGCGGAGACATCGATTTCTGTCTTGATATCGATCAAGCTGGCATTACGGTAAAGCGATGCAAATAATGACAGATATATAAACGACTCTCGGAAATACGGAATCGTATTAATTGACGGCGTTGATCCTGCACGCGGACTCGCTCCCTGATGAATCATTCGATAAATTTCTTTGAGCTCATCTGGAGTAATGTGTTTGATTATTTGGCTGACGTAAGAAGTTCTAAGCTTTCTGCGCAGTAATTCATATGCAAGTTGATATTCGCTGAGCTTTTCTTCGAATGAAACGTTTGTATTGTTCATGACCTATTTCCTTGTCTTGAGACAATAGAGCGTAACTCACGAGCATGCTGCTCCGAGCCGTCTATATCGCAATGCTTAGCAGTCAAATCCATTGATTTCCGGTCAACTGATAACCGGGGGGCGAATCTGAGAACATCACTGCGAGCCAATTCTCTTAATTGCTGAATGGGCAATTTGTGAAGGAGCGCCACGTATTCTGGGGTTAATCCTAAACAAACCATAGCCTCCTGTTCTTGACCGGAATTGATCAATTCATGGGCGAGAATCAGATAATCCATATTCAAGTCATAAATGGATTTTTTCATCTTAGTCCCACCTATTAGAGGACTGTTCTGATTTGGTCGGCTACTGCCAAAACTCTTCGTCCGTAAACTACAGCCGTCTGGATATCTTGCCAGTTATGGTATCGACCGATACCTAAAACCAAATCATTGGGTGACGATTGGATCGCCTCAGCTAATAATCCAGCGCCAACTTCTACATTAGTGACAGGATTAAGCAAATGTTCGGGCTTTTCGACCCTGTGACCATGCCAGTGGAGATTGATTTGCATCAATCCAATATCAATGTGCCGATTACCTTGGGCAATTGATTTGTTTAAGAGGGTGTGAGCTTCCTGCTGAGACGCGGGGATGATGGAATGACCGGCTTTATTAAGCGCCCAAGGCCACGGTGTCACATGATTGGGATCACTGTTTTTGGCTGATTCTATTAGGGCAACTGCATATAAAATATATGGGTCAATATGATGATGTTTGGCTACATTCCACCAAAGTGTGTTTTCAAGTTTTGGCGTTGAAGCAACTTCTTGTTTGCGATTATTGGCAGCTAAGGTAATTGCCTCATCAATTTGACCATTAGCCAAGGATTCTTGGCTTAATAAAATTGGGCATAAAATCAATGCAACTGAGGTTGCTTTTTTGATTTTAGCTGTAGCTGTTTCGTTGATTCCGGTATTAAAAAAACAATTTGTTGATAAGTTAATACTGAATTTAATGACGTTAATTTGCATGGCAGACTGGCCTCATTTTCAATGACACTAGTTTACCGAAAGTTCAAAAAAGCTATATCTGGGATAAACGACCGTTTCGGGTTTTTTTAAAAAGAATTGTGCGCTTACAAAGCAATAAAGACATTAATCTATCAGGGTCGTAACCATAATGTATTGATTAAACTTGCTTTTGATCATTTAAGCTAAAAACTATCGGCACGATGACCGAACTAGCGATAGGCTCATCTCCATATTTTGCCGGGGTAAATAGCCATTGTTGGACTGCCTCAATGGCAGATTCGTCAAGTATGTCATATCCGCTGCTGCGTTGAACTTCAACTAAGTCACTTATTCCTTGTTCAGAAACTTTTACCCGTAGCAACACTTCGCCTTGCCAACCCCGAATTTTGGCTATGTTGGGATAATCAGGTATTGGATTGTGTGCATAACTAGCGCTAATATCAGCTTGGATGAATGACTTAATTTTAGTTGTAGTTGATTCGCTCTCAATTGTGGCTGGCAAGGGTGCTATAGTCTTAAATGATTCCGACTCAATCATCTGTTTGGTTGGTGCGAAATCTGATGGCTTTTGCTCGTCAATCGGGATTTTTTTTAGCGTTGGTTTAGTTTGCGGTTTTTTAGGAAGTGGCCTTTTTTCAACTGCAGGATGTGGTGGTGGAGCAATGCTAAGTTTAGGTGTCTTGACTTGGATAATCGAAACTTCCATTGGTAATGGCTTGGCAGGATTTGTTTTATTGACCGGGCGTTGTAAACAGATCAAGACACAGTAATGCAGCAAAAATACCAAGACAAAAATTAAGATCAGTATTTTAAACTTTCGATCTTGATCATTTGGCAAAGGGAGTAACTGATTTAACCACTTATAATTGGTTTTAAATGAATGGTCTATCGGCCTTGAATTTTGATTGAGCAGAGCGTCTTGTTGGCTTGTGACTGAGTTCATTGGCGATGGCTAAGATCAAGCGTTTTGCATCATTTCAGTAGGCTAAGAAAAATATCTACAACCACGGAATGTTCGCATATGGATGCTGCCCTTCAAGTACTTCGATTGCTTGTTCGCAATTGATAATTTCCTGAGGATTGTTGAGGATATAGTGAGCAAGAGCGGTAATGCTTTTCCAATTTCCCGGTTTTTGAACGAATAGGAAAGCCTCTGCAAACAAAGCGTTAAGCTTAGCTTCGCGTTGTTTTGGTGAAGTAATTAGAAAATCCATGTAAGACATTACCTCATTGATATCAGACTTTCCGCCATAATGAATGATGGCATGAGGTGTTAACAGATTGATGTTAAAAATTTCGTTATCCCGAATAGATACATATTTGGCTTCTGCCAATGGCCCAGCAAAAAAATTGATAATATCGGCCTCGCAGGCCTGTTGAAAGCTATAGGTGTCCGAGGAATCCGGATCGCCAGTCATCTCAGTCAAGGTGGACTTTGCCAAATTGCCAACAAGGCGACCATCGTCGATTCTGGCATATAGCCGATCATCTGAGTGTTCAGGTCTTCGAGAATTAATACTGAAATAAATTGATGGTAAATTCTTTTGTTTGTTTTCCAGGTGAATTGCGGCGGCGTGTCCAGCTTCATGAAAAGCTGTTTGTCGGGTTAACTCAAGTTGATCGACAATCCCATCTTTGTGCCATTGATAATTTCGCCGCATAACAACCTTGTCTTTGAATTAGAAATAGCCCGAAACCACAACGATAATCCTATAAAAATCATTTCAACAAAGCGCTATAATCTGTATCGACCGAATTAATTGAGTTGAGCCATGGTATTACCGCTTAAAGACACTCACCCAAAGGGTGATGCAGAATCCAACCTTAAAAAGCGCGAAATCAGCGCACTGGTTGCCGACACATTTGCAGGAAAAATCCATATTGAATGGGATCCGCAAGCTCAAGTGACCCCTTTGGGGCAATTGCCATTTTTCATTCAGTTTTTAAAAATGGGACATTTATTTGAACCTTGGGTTGATGACTGTCCGTTGAGTTATGCCAGCCATAACGCACCCAAAAAAGTGAATGTTCTGGGATCGTTTTTGTTATCAATCCTGGCAGGACATACTCGCTATACCCATATAACCAGTTTGATGGGAGAGAGTGTTAACTCTACCTTATTAGGCATGACCAAGGTCATCAGTGATGATAGCGCTCGCAGAGCACTGGCCAGGATTGATGAAGACAGTGGCGTCAGTTGGTTACAAAATCATTTATATCGTTGTTACAGTCCGCTACTGAGTCAGTCATGGATACTGGATACTGATGTGACCATTAAGCCCTTGTATGGTCAGCAGGAAGGCGCGGTTGTTGGCTATAATCCCACGAAACCCGGCCGTCCCTCGCATACCTTTCACACTTACATGATTGCGAATTTACGCCTCATTCTTGATGTCGAGGTACAGGCAGGTAACCAAAGTTCATCCGCTTATTCAGCACCCGGGCTCTGGGCATTATTGGAGCGTATACCCCGCGCAAACTGGCCGGCATTTATTCGTGGTGACTCCGACTGGGGAAGCGATACGATCATGACGGAAGCCGAGCAGCGAAGCATAGACTATCTGTTTAAGCTTCGGCAATCCGCTAACGTCAAAAAACTGATTCTGCAAAAACACTGTGAAACGGGTTGGCAAAACACTCTTGGCGGTTGGGAAGCTTTATCCACCGAACTCAAATTGAGCACATGGAAACAATCACGTCGAGTTGTTTTAGTTAGGCGTCGGTTATCCAAGGCT
>CAIPPE010000064.1 GCA_903866825.1 uncultured Methylococcaceae bacterium | reverse complement strand
TAATCGGTTTAAGCTTCGCCCAATATTCGTCTGTAAGCATTTGTCGTAACATTGATTATCCATTCGGTATAAAAAAGCTGGATAATTGGGCAATTAAACTTCGATTTCAAATGTTGATTAGAAAATGGCAACAGCCCCTACCATTGCATGAATGGAGTTTTCCTGTTGTTTAGTCATACCGTAGTGGTAATAGAACTGCCATCTCTGGCACTTTTAACATCAATTCGTAGAGCCATTTGTTCTTTTAGTTCGCTAACATGAGAAATGATTCCTATCATGCGACCGGTAGATTGCAAGTCAATCAAGGTTTTTATCGCCAAATCTAAAGATTCTGTGTCCAGACTACCAAAGCCTTCATCTATAAATAAGGTATCCAGTTTGATGCCGCCTGCATAAGACTGTACGACATCGGATAAACCTAAAGCCAATGACAGGGCAGCCATAAAAGACTCTCCACCGGAAAGCGTAGCGACAGGTCGAGACTTATCCGTGTAACTGTCTTCAACTTCCAGATCCAGACCAGCGGCCGCATTACCGCCAATGGCATCTTCTCTACGAAGTAAGCGATAACGACCTTTACTCATTAGGTTAAGGCGTTGCGAAGCTTGAATCAGTACATCATCCAGTAGCACACTTAACACAAAACGCTGGAGACTAATCCGTTTACCCGAAGTGCCATTAGCCACATCACTAAGCGTTCCGACAATTTGATACTGTGCATCCAGTTCGGCGGTTTTAGTTTTAATATCACTTAATTGCTTTTTAATGTTGGTGAGCAGATTATTTCTTTCTTCAAGTTGGCGCCATGTTTTATCTGCCTGATTATATTCAGCGGTTCGGTCGATTAATGCTTGTTCTATCTTGATTAAATCAGGCAACGTTTGCGTCGCTAGATCCGCTTTAAGTTGTGCAACTACACTTTGTAAACCGGTTAATTCAGCAGTGAATGTCTCGATAATATTTTTAATGGTTCTTTGCTTAGTCTCCGGTAACAGCGCAGCTTGAAAAGTGTGTACATCTGCAAAGCTACTGTGAGCAAGAGCCGTGTTCCAGCTGAGTGTGGTTTCTGTGTTTTCAAGTATTAGCGTTTTTTCTTGCGCCTGTAATTGGGCATGTCTGGCGGTTTTTGCTTCTAAACTTAGACTTTTGTTCTCAAATTGTTCTTGGGCAGTAGTGAGTGCCTGATTCAATTGCTTAATACGGGCTTCAATAGCTGACAGCTCATTGATTAATTTATTAGCATCCCGATAAGCTTCAGGTATCTGATTTTCTAATTGTGTAACGACAGTCGTTGCTTGTATTAAAGCAGATTTATCGTCATTAGCCAGGGTCTGCAACGATGAAAGGTTAGTGGTGATAGTTGCCAGATTGTCTTTAATCTTGGTAATACTGAGTAAGAGTGCTTCTTGATCTTTTTGTACTTGGAGCAATCGATTGACCTCTGTTTCAGTGGCCTTAACTGTTTGGGTCATTACTTCCAGACTTTGGTGAGCCAGTTCATTTAATGACTCCTCAAGTTCGCTGAGGTGTCTTTGAATCGTTGTGATGTCAATGTTGGCTTTGTTCAAATCAGCTTCAGCTTTTTGCAGGGCAGTACGCGCTTTCTCTTCAGCGGCGCGTGCTGCGTCCAAATGCTCTTTGGTCACTAAAGCGGTCGTGTCTTTTATAATAGCTGGCTCTGGGTGATCTTTACTACCACAAACTAAGCACGGTTCACCTGATTTAAGTTCAGCCGCTAATAAAGCGGCTTGTCCGGTATGCCAGGCAAACTCTGTTTGTCGGGCGTTTAATTGACTGGCCTCACATTGAGATTGTTTGGTATTAAATAGCTTTAATGCACTCGCCACATTCTTTTCTAGCGCTATTTTATGTGTGCGAAGTTGCTCTAAGGCCGTTCGTTTTTCAAGTTTACCGCGTTGATCTGCCAAGGTTATCTGTTGAGTAGACAGAGCCGTTAACTCATGAATCAGCGTTGTGTTAAGAGTTTCTTTTTCTAATTGCTGTGTTGATAATTGAGTTTGCTTTTTTAGTTCAGCATCGAGTTTGGTCTGACTTGCTTTGGCCTTTGCTTGTTGGCTTGCTAACGTGGTGCGGGCGCTTTCAAGTTGAGTGACTTGAGTAGTAAACTGATTTAATTCAAATTGCTGTTTATTCAGTTCGGTGATTTTTAATGCGGCCTGTTTTGCAGTATTGAGCAGGTTTTCGGCGGTTGCCTTCTCTAGCGTCGCTGTTTCAATCGCCTTTGCAGAGTCCGCAATGTCTTGAGTCAGTTTGTTTAATGCGGCGGATTTCTCTAAATAGTTTTTATAAATCGGCTGTATTTTGTCGGCATTAATCGCGTCATCCAGTACTTTTTGTTGGTTTAACATACCAGGTTGTGAAGCCTGTTTGTTTTCCAGTTCAAGTTCTTTTTTGGTTAACTCATCAAAGCGTTGCTTTAATGCTTCTGCTTGCTGTTTGGCTAATGCGGCTTGTGTTTGTGCTTGTTGAGCCTGTGCTTTTAGTGCGGTAGCATGGGTCAATTGTGGTGCTAGTTGTAACACTTCATTGTCAAGTTCAGTGTCAGAGCCAACACTTGCAGTTTGCAGTACCCCAATAATTTGCTGATTATTATCCGCAACCGCTCTTCTAATCTCGGCAGATTGAGCTTTTAATAGGTCTTCAATGCGTTTATAAATATGTGTCTGGAAAAGCTGACTAAAGATCGCTTCACGATCTTTAGAATTAGCCATCAGTAACTCACGGAATTTACCTTGGGGTAAGACAATCACCTGTCTAAATTGCTCAACATTCAGCCCCAGTAATTCGGATATTTTAGTGGTCGCGTCATTTACTTTTTTGGCAACCAGAAGTTCACCTTCAGCGGAACCATCAAGTATCCAAAGTTGAGCTTCTGGCGTCTGTTGAGTCGTGCCTTCGCCTCTGGTTCTTGGACGCTCTTGAGCAGGAATACGTCTAATGCGATAAATCTTACCCCCTAAACTAAAGTCTAAAATCACTTCAGTCAGTAACTCTGCGGCGGCATTATCACAGCGCATTTGAGCACCATCACGTTCTGCCCCCGTTGTTTGTCCATATAAAGCAAAACAAATGGCATCTAATATAGAGCTTTTACCGGCACCTGTCGGTCCATTAATTAAAAAGAGGGGATTAGTTCCCAAGACACTAAAGTCAATATGTTCTGTTTTTGCGAAAGGGCCAAAGGCTTGCAGGGTCAGTTTTAAAGGCTTCATGCCAGACCGCCTTCGTGGGTACTGATAGTCGTGATAATGTTTTTAATCGCTGTTTGTTGCTCAGTCGTTAAGTCATTTCCGGAAATCTGTTTAAAGAAGTCCTGAAACATCTCCAGTTCACCGCGTTTAAGTTTTTCACGGTTAGCCTGAAGAGTACCTGAATCTTGTAACCAGGTTTTCTCAATATGCAGGACATTTTCGTAGACTTGTCTTAGCTTACTCATCGGATCAAGCAGTGCGCTTTGGTCGGTTAAACGGATTAACAGATAATCCTGATTATTAGGATCAGTCGAACCTTGTTTGAGTAATGTCTCTAAGTCACCTTCCAGGATTCGCATGTCGCGTAGTGGTGTTAATGGTAAATGTGTGGTCGACTTAAGACCCTTCTCATTCATCTCCACGAGTGTCACACCTTTTTGTTGTCGTTGTTCTGAGAAACTGTATTTTAAGATGGACCCTGAATAGCGAATATGCTCGGCACCTTTATGCTGTGGGTTATGTAAATGCCCCAAGGCGACATAATTGAAGGCTTTAAAAGGTTCAGCACTCACTCGATCTGCACCGCCAATTGATAAAGGTCTTTCTGATTCTGAGGCTTCTGCACCATCAATAAAACAATGACTGATTAACACATTGATGGCATTATCAGTTTTGACGGTATTAATGTGCTCAACCAGATACTGATGCGCTTCGTCATGGGTAGAAACATCGACAGAGAAATGATTACGTACGGATTCAGGGTCGTTATAAGGGATGCCGTAAAATGAAACTTCGCAACCGTTTTTATTGAGAATGACAGGTTGAGTGATTTGATTTAAGTCACCGATAATATGTAAACCGGCCTGGCTTAGCTGGTTTGAGCCAAAGCGTAAGCGTTCTGCTCCATCATGATTACCCGGAATTAATATCACGGGTATGCCTAGATCAGAGCAAATGTTATTGAGTATTTCATCCAATAGACTCACTGCAGCCGCTGGCGGTACAGAACGATCATAAATATCACCGGCAATAATCACCGCATCAACGGCTTCGTTTTTAATATGTTCTACAATTTGCTCAAGCACATGGCGTTGATCATCTAATAATGACACATTGTGAAATTGCCGTCCGATATGCCAATCAGAAGTATGTATAAATTTCATACAGTAAAGTTAAGTTATGATTAAGTGAGCTGACTAGGCAAGCCATCTTTTAGGGGTTATGATATAGAAGATAACATTATTTAACAGTTTAAGTTTCTGGTTATTTATATCGTCAATTTATAGTAGATGTTAAAAAGACTATTCGCTACACATTAACATAATAAAAATTTAATAATTTTCAGGAGGCAATTATGGCAATATCACTTAGCAAAGGCGCTAACGTTAATCTGAGTAAAGAATCCCCGGGGTTAAATAAAATCGTGGTGGGTTTAGGCTGGGATTCACGCGCCACTGATGGTGCAGCATTTGATTTGGATGCGAGTGCATTTTTAGTTAAGGCAGATGGCAAGGTTAGAACAGACAATGATTTTTGTTTTTACAACAATAAGCTTGTCGGTGATGGCGCCGTTCAACACATGGGCGACAATACCACCGGTGTGGGTGATGGTGATGATGAAACAGTTAAAGTCGAATTGTCTAAAGTATCAGCCGATTTGGACAAAGTAGTTTTTGCGGTAACCATTTATGAAGCCGATGTTCGTAAGCAAAATTTTGGTCAGGTTAATCACGCCTATATTCGGGTTGTAAATGAAGAAACCGGGCAGGAAATTGCTCGTTATGATTTGAGTGAAGATGCTTCAATTGAAACCGCAATGATCTTTGGTGAAATTTATCGGGTAGGTTCAGACTGGAAGTTTAAAGCCGTTGGTCAAGGATTTGCAGGCGGTCTTGGCGCATTAGCAACTTCTTTTGGTGTCAATGTTTAATTGTTTTGCGTAAGAGTTTTGAGTGGTAAGAATGGGTTTGAGTTGTAACTAACTGTTCTTACCCTAAAGACTTTCCGGGTTGTGTGATGTGTAGTCAGTACTACAGAGTTTATATTTAGGAACATTATATTTATGGCTATTAATTTACAAAAAGGACAAAAGATCTCCTTATCTAAAGAATCAGGTAGTGAGTTAAGTAAAGTTGTCATGGGTCTTGGTTGGGATGCTAAAAAAAGCAGCGTAGGTTTATTGAAAGGGATGTTTGGGGGTGGAAGTAATAATAATGCTATCGATCTTGATGCCTCGTGTGTGCTGTTTGATGAAAAAAACACCCTGATTGATACCGTTTATTTTGGTCAACTAAAAAGCCGTGATGGCAGTATCCTGCATACTGGCGACAACCGTACCGGTGATGGTGACGGAGATGATGAACAAATTGTCGTTGATTTGGATAAAGTGCCTGCAAGCGTTAAATCACTCGTGTTTACGGTCAGTTCTTATACCGGTCAAACGTTTGACACGGTTGAAAATGCCTATTGTCGAATCGTTGATAACCGCAATAACAACGAAATTGCCCGTTATACCTTAAGTGCTCAAGGCTCTCATACCGCACAAATAATGGCTAAGCTCTATCGTCATAACGGTGAATGGAAAATGCATGCCATTGGTGAAAATGGTAGAGGTCGAACTATTGCCGATATATTGCCGCAGATTGTAGTTCATCTATAATGAGAATTTGGTTTAATAAGACATTTTCAACCATCAGTGCGGTACTTAATAATCTTCGCCAGGCGGATTCTTCTGGCGAATTAACGCTGATCTGTTCCCATGACCATTCAACGGCCTCCGCATTTTTAGCAGCGGATGAATACTATCTGGAACCCGCCGAATTAAAAGGTGGTGCTTATCTTGAATGGTGTGTGGATTTTTGCCGCCAGCACAATGTAACCTTGTTTTGGCCGGGCAAAGAAGCGGCTTTAATTAGCCGGCACCATACTTATTTTCAAGCGATTGGTGTTCAGGTTTTGTCAGTGGCTGATTACGACACCCTCATGTTATTACATGATAAAGCACTCTTTTACACTGATTTAAATCCAGAGGTTGCAAAGGCCATGGATTTTATTGCCGTTAATAATAGCGATGAATTTGATGATGCGGTGAAGACGCTATCAGCAACCCATGAAACGCTTTGTGTTAAACCGGCGGTGTCAGTTTTTGGTTTGGGCTTTAGGGTATTAGATACCCGACGCGATAGCATTACCCAGTTGCTGAAAGGTATTGAATATCAAATTCCATTACATGAGTTACGTCAGGGGATGAATAACACCCCAGTGTTTAAGACGCTGTTGGTTATGGAGCATTTGGGTGGTCATGAATGGAGTGTAGACTGTGCGGCAAGACATGGCGATTTGCTGTATGCCGTGCAACGAAAGAAATCAGAGCTACCTGGTCATGGGCAAGTTATTGACAATAATGCCGAATTACACGGTATGGTGACTCGATTAACGGCGCACTATCGACTTAATGGACTCTTTAATATTCAGTTTAAAGAAGGCGTTAATGGACCACGCTTGTTGGAAATTAACCCGCGTCCTTCGGGTGGTGTGGGCATGGCTTGTTTAGCGGGGGTCAACTTGCCCTATATCGTGTTGCAGAGTGTTAAAGGTAATGCTATTCCACAAGCAGAGATCCATTACGGGTTGAAAGTATCAGAAGTTAATACCCCAGTCGTGTTACGTCAGTAATTTTATGCAGACAGTTAATATTGAGTTAGACACCGGAACACTTCGGTTAGAGATAGAGCCTGGACATATTCCAATACAGCGGTTGTTAGGCTTTGCTGCACGAGTGAGCAGTAAGCGTAAGTTTTTATTAGTCAGTAAAGTGTTAGGCAAACATTATCCCGTCACCCCTAAAATGATGAGCTGGTCTTATCGCGGCCTGGCAAGGTTAGTTTTAAAGTCTGGGATAGGTACATCATCGTTATGGTTAGGGATGGCCGAGACCGCGACGGGTTTAGGTTATGGTGTATTTGAAGCCGCTTGTCATGAGGGACTTAACAATGCCTTGTTTATACAAACGACACGTTATCATTTAGATAGCATCGAGCGACTTGAATTTGAAGAAGCCCATAGTCATGCGACCGACTTCTTTTTATATTATCCGGTTGATGAAAGGCTTAGAGAGCAATTTTTAAGCGCGACCGAGTTGGTATTAATTGATGATGAAATCAGTACCGGTAAGACCTTTCTACGCCTGATAAAAGCTTATCAACAGGTTAATCCAAACTTACGTAAAGTATTTATCGTAAGTTTAGTTAATTTTGCACATCCTGATGATAGACAGACCTTAGAAGTAGAATCCGGTGTGGAAGTGGAGTGGGTCTGCTTCAGACAAGGTGTATTGCACTTTGAAGACAGTCAAAATGTAGCCATCGATTCGATTACTGTTAATGTGAGTGGTAACGGTGAATGCAAGAAGCACCTATTGGCTTGGCCAGGGCGTCTGGGCATGGCCGCGCCCGTTT
Source organism: uncultured Methylococcaceae bacterium (assembly GCA_903866825.1). Classification (GTDB taxonomy): domain Bacteria; phylum Pseudomonadota; class Gammaproteobacteria; order Methylococcales; family Methylomonadaceae; genus Methylobacter_C. Next base: position 23,023 of record CAIPPE010000064.1, on the reverse strand, counting down.
GTCTGGATGATGATAATGTGCTTGAGCAGTTAAAAGTCTTTATAACTGCTGGCACTGCTAACAGTGCGCCTTTTTTAAAACCCATTCTGGTGTTGGGAACCGGTGAATGTAATGCCCCCGCTTATTTATTGGGGCGCTTATTAGAAGGTAATGGTTTTAAGGTCAAAGTACAAAGTACCACCCGTTCGCCTATTCACAAGGGCAACGATATTGGGTTGGTGTGTCAGTTTGAAGATAACTATGACGATGGGATTGCTAATTTTATTTACAATTTAGACCCTGATGATTATCAAGACATTATTGTCTGCCATGAGACGCCTCTTAACACTTCTTTAACAGAGCGTCTTTATACTTGGCATGCTATTAGTGCACGTATAGAATTTAAATCAACTGACTCAAACCATGCAAAGTTACATTTTTTTAGACCTTGATGATACGCTATTCCAAACCTTAAGAAAGTGTGGCACGGATGCTAATGCTGATGATCCTAGGTTAGTGGCACGCGCTTATCTTCCCGATGGTTCACCCAATTCGTTTGCGACAGATAAGCAGCAATGGTTGTGGGAATGGTTAGAAAGAGGCTTTAAAATTGTGCCAGTGACGGGGCGGGACGGGCTGGCTTTTGAGCGGGTGGTGTTACCTTTTCAAGAAGAGGTGGTATTAAATCACGGTGCAGTTATTTTAACCAAGCAGCGTGAGATTGATCCGGTCTGGATGTCCGGTATGCTGAAACGATTGCCCGCCTATCACGATAAGTTACTTGAATTATGGGCTCTGGTTGAGGATTATTGCAAACAGCAGAGTGGCTTTAATGCGCGTTTAGTCGTTGATTTTGATATCACCTGGTATGGCGTCATTAAGCATGCAGACCGAACCGAGAAAACCTTGCAACAAGTGTTGTGTGCGGTCATTAAAAAGCACCCCCATATTCTTGATGGCAGTTTGTATTGGCATTTAAATGGTAATAATCTTGCGGTGTTGCCTCGGATTATCAATAAAGAAAGTGCGGTGGATTATTTAATACAGACTTACCGGCAACAGCATTCCGATTTGGTTTTCTTTGGTGCTGGCGATAGTCATACGGATGCCCCGTTTATGGCTTTATGTGATTATGCGTTAATTCCAAGAAACACCCAGTTATTTAAAACCCTGGCTGTTTCAGGATGAAGAGGATGACCCCGTTTACAGGCAGTTATCGTAAGGGTGAAGTACAGTTTTTGTTAAAGCCGATAGCGTTAGAAGATACCCCTGTGCAGGTTAAAGAGGTCTTGATACAATCCGGCCAAAAGCATTATTCCGAAATGCTAACCCATGAGTCTTTGCCATCGGCGGCTTATGTGGACTTGTTTAATCGGGCGATGACGCTTAATCAAGATCGCATGGCATTGCATTTGTTGATGTTAGCACGAGGGATTATAGCGAACCGCGCACAGGGTATTACGCTGGTTTCTCTGGCACGCGCAGGAACGCCGGTGGGGGTGTTACTTAAGCATATCCTGAGCCGGTATTTTGGAATAGACGCCGAACATTATTCTATTTCCATTCTTCGAGATAGAGGGATAGACACCAATGCCTTACGGTATATTTTAAAAAACCATACGCCAGAGTCATTGGTCTTCGTAGACGGCTGGACGGGTAAAGGCGTTATATCCAGGCAATTAGCCACGAGTCTGCAAGCCTTTGAAGACAGTGATGGTGTGACTATTCCTGCTGAACTGTTTGTACTGACTGATTTATCGGGATGGGCGAAATTTGCGGCTTCTTCAGACGATTATTTGATCCCTTCCTGTGTGTTAAATGCAACTATTTCCGGATTAGTGAGTCGTTCTATCTATGATAAGCAGGCCGACCTGTCATCAGATTTTCATGGGTGTGTTTATTATGAACAGTTTATTGAACAGGACTTGTCGAGATATTTTATTGATACGATATTGGCCAGGGTTGAAACAGTTTGGCCTGGCTTTAAAGATACAGTAGACTTTGTTCCTGGGAGTTTTCAATCATTACAAGGTGTTTCCGAACGTTTTTTACAAACACTAGTAGAACGTTATGGGGTAGGACATACTCATTATATTAAGCCGGGGATTGGTGAAGCAACGCGGGTTTTATTGCGCAGAGAAGCGCGTTTATTACTGTTAAAGGATTTGGAGTCTGAAGCGACCCTGCATTTGAGATGGTTGGCTGAGGATAAATCAATCCCTATAATAGTGTTTAACGATTTACCTTATTGTGCGGTCGCTTTAATTAAAGAGATTCAATTATGATTAATAAATTAAAATCGTTTTCCCCCTGGATGCTGGGCGCTCCCCTTTATATGCCTGGCAATCGTCGAGATCTGATCGAGATAGCAAACGGTGAGAAGTTTCCCATGCTGCGTTCAATGATCTTTTGCACAGAGGATGCCGTTTCAGATTCCGAACTTGAAAGTTGTATCCGTCATCTTGGCCTGTGTTTACAGGGCTTTCATGATTCATCACACCGATTCCGCTTTATTCGTGCCAGAAGTCCAGAAGTATTAGCCCGCTTATTGGATCTCTCTGCGATTGAAAAGATAGACGGTTTTGTCTTGCCGAAGTTTACTGAAGACGTGTTTGATGCCTATTTTGATTTATTAAAAGGCACCTCTTTTAAAGTCATGCCAACCCTTGAAACCAAAGAGGTCTTTGATTTTAATGCGATGAGTGCATTACGTCAGGGATTGTTACAGGCAGAAATTGCTGAACGTATTATAATGCTAAGAATTGGGGGCAATGACTTGATGAATTTATTAGGAATTCGTCGGACTCGCCATTCAACTATTTATGAATCACCGATTGGTCATATTATCGCTCAATTACTGACGATCTTTAGACCGTATGGATTTTCATTGGCGGCCCCTGTTTTTGAATATCTGGATGATACTCAAACTTTGCAAAAAGAAATGCGGCAGGATTTAGCCTATGGTTTAATTGGTAAAACAGCCATTCATCCGACTCAAATTCCAATTATTGAAGCGGCTTATGCCGTTGATAAAGAAGACTACGAAATGGCATTCAGTTTGAACGATACAGAGTCTCCAGCGGTCTTTAGAATGCATAATGCGATGTGTGAAGTGGCCACTCATCAACAATGGGCTACCAATATCATTAATCGTCATCGATGTTATGGCATTAAAGAGGCCTTAATGGTTAAAGGCTGTGCAGAGTCGTCTTTTTAGTGTTTTAATAACGTAAAATAGTGATCCTATTCAACCGAGTTGGTTAATAGGATCAACCCTATAATAGCAATCCAGGATAGCAACAATGAGTTTTGATAGTTTTCTGAGTCAATTAAAGAATAAAGCCAATGAATTAAAAACAGAAGCGTTGAAGTTTAAAAACAAAGACTTTTTAAATGCAGCGATGGCAGGCTCTGCATTAATAGCAATGGCCGATGGCAGCATCAGTGCCAGTGAAAAACAAAAAATGATTAAATTCATTGAAAGTAATGATGCCTTGTCCATCTTTACCACCAGTGATGTTATTAAAGCGTTTCAGGACTTTGTCGGCCAATTAGAGTTTGATAAAGACATCGGTGAGGCTAAGGCTTACCAAGCGATTGGAAAAATGAAATCGAATATAGAAGCGTCAAGATTGTTGGTGCGGATGATTATTTCAATCGCTTCATCTGATGGTAACTTTGATGATGATGAAAAAAAGATCGCTGCAAAAATTGCCAAAGAATTAGCGATTAATCCTGCGGAATTCGAACTGTAAACTGTGCACGCTTTGGGAGTCGCTTGAACATCAATAATGATGGTTTAAGCGACTCCCTTTCCCTCTTTTTTATCTTAATACCCCCTGGATTCTGTTTGTAATTCAGTCAGTGCCCCCGGTAAGCGGGTTACTTCGGATTCAATTTCCCCGGTTTCATATAACTGAATTACACGATAGCCCGGCATAGTATTGTCCAGACTAAAGTGGTGGCTATTGGGTGTAAACTGAAAGCAGGTAGACGGTGTGCCAAACACGCGAATTGTTTTGTTAAGCTCATCCTTTTCTTGATGGATATGCCCAGTGGTGATGGCTTTAACCTGAGGATACGATTCCAGTGTCATCAAAAGTTCGGCACTGTTTTCAATCTGCATCGTATCAAGCCAGGTACTCTTAGTGGCTATACAATGATGATGAACGGCAATGAGCGCATGATGATCGGGATTGCTTTTTAGACAGCCTTCTAAAAATTGCAGCTCTTCCGGTAATAAGCGACCACCGGGTGCCCCTAGTATTTGGCTATTAAGACAGATCAACTGCCAATTCTCAAATACAGTCTGTTTTTGACAAGTCATTTTTGGAGTATTGAAGACTTGTTGCATCAGTGGATAATCATCATGGTTGCCGGGCAGAAAAATACCGGGAGTATTCACCGCATTAAGGCGATTTAAAATACGCTGATAGCTTGCAAGGCAGGGATCTTGCGCTAGATCACCGGTTAATAAAATAAGATCAATAGACGGTTCTTTAGAAAAAGCAAGCTCAAGTACACGATGAAAATAGTGTTCGGTATTGATGCCCAGAAAATGATCTTCTAAATTAGGCTGGATATGCAGGTCTGTAATTTGCAGGATCGATAAACAGGACATCGCCAGTTACTCAAGAGTCTTAATTAAAATTTTAGAGTTTCTTTGTGGATTGTAACTATGCTTGAGCGCTTCAGGAAGGTTATTGACGTTAGAAGATAAGTAGCCTCGTTCAATAAACCAGTGCATTGTTTGGGTTGATAACACAAATAATTGTTTTAGAGATAATTGCTTTGCTTTGCTATAAACATAATTAAGTAATCGATCACCCCGTGCTGAGCCTCTATAATCAGGGTGTACGGCAAGGCAGGCGATACAACCATACTGATCTGCCTGATAAGGATGCAGGGCGGTACAGCCAATCACTAAGCCATCGCGCTCAATAATAATATAGTCGGCTATTTCCATTTCAATTTTTTCTCTGGAACGTTTAGCGAGTATGCCTTGTTGTTCTAAGGGTTTAATCAGCTCAAGGATACCGCCAATATCATTAAGGGTAGCAGGTCGTATGTCTTCAAAGGGTGTTGAACTAATGAGTGTGCCGATACCATCGCGACTGAAGAGTTCTAATAACAGCGCGCCATCAATGGTTCTATTAATCAAATGTACGCGTTCTATGCCGGCACGACTACTTTGAATGGCAGCATTGAGTGAAAGTCTAATGGAATTGGAAATAGCCGGATAGTTTTGTAGAAAGCTTTCTGCCTCATCCGTAGTCATTTGACGAATCACATCTTCATTATGAATCGGGTCACAACAGCTTTGTTCAGTTAACAAAATTAACTTTTCTGCCTTTAAGGCAATAGACACGGCTGTAGCCACTTGTTCAGCAGAAAGGTTAAATACTTCTCCGCTGGGTGAGTAACCAACCGGTGAGATTAAAACGATATTGTCCTGATCTAATTGCTGATGAATAGCCAAGCCATCAATGCGACGAACCTCACCGGTATGGCAATAATCAACACCTTCTATCACACCAATCGGCTTGGCCGTGACAAAATTTCCTGACGCGACTTTAAGAGCACTGCCTGCCATAGGCGAGTTGGATAAGCCCATTGATAACAAAGCTTCAATTTCTACCCGGACTAAACCGGCGGCTTCTTTTACACATTGCAATGCGATGTCATCAGTGATGCGTAAGTTTTTATGAAACTGGGCAGGGGTGTTTAGTTTCTTAAGACGTTCATCGATTTGGGGACGTATTCCATGAACTAATACAAGGCGGATATCCAAGCTGTTGAGCAAGGCGAAATCCTGGACATGATGTTCAAAGTCATCGGCCAGGACTGCTTCACCACCAAAATAAATGACAAAAGTTTTGGTTCTATGGGCATGGATATAGGGAGATGAATCTCTAAACCAGCTAACAAAAGATTTGGGTTCGTTCATGATTATTAGGTAATGATTATTTTCACGCCAACCGGATAATGATTTTTTAGTATATCAAATGTTAGCTTCAAATATTTTCAAAATAATGGGTTCAATGGATTAAGTTAATGAGTCTGTTCGCATTTAAACCTAACTGGCCCGGTTTCGAAAGATTTCATCAACTGCTTTCTCTGCATCATTTTATGGCGTTCTTCTAACGTTAAAAATATTCTGTTCCTTGACTATATGCCTATTTAATAATAAAGATAGTTTTTTAGGGGAATCCAGGAGTGATATTGGTATTATCCCGGTTATTAAGCGATAGATCCGACTGTTACACGTTTAACCGCTGTGGTTATGAATGTATCCTCTGCTGTTATAGCTATAATCGCTGCTGTTATGCATTAATCCTCTACGGTTATGAAATATCTTCTGCTGTTATAGCTATAACCGCTGTTGTTATGCGTTTAATAATAGCGGTTATGAATGTATCTTCTGCTGTTATAGTTATAATCGTTGCTGTTATATGTTAATCATTTGCTGTTATAGGCTTAATCGCTGTTTTTGCATATTAAGTAATTAAGAAAGCAGCAATTACGGCAATTGCTCAGATTAAACTAATATGATTGATTCACTGTACATCGAAACATATTTATCAATTTGTATTGGAATATACGCTATCCATGATTGTCCTTATTCGATACTCAGTTAATCAATCAATAATACCTCCTTTAAGTTATCGATGCTGATTGAGTGTGATGAAAATTGATCAGTGATCGTGCATTGGTTCTTTTATTAAATTCACCTAATCAGTAGAATGGCTTATTTTAATTATTGGCCCCCATCATGACTAGCTCTTCTGTTACCAATCTACTATTACCTTTATCAGAAGAGGAGATAGAAGAACTTGATGCCTTTCTTATGTCAGGCGCTACGTCATTCGAAACCATGACGATTGATGAACTGGATGGGTATTTAACCGCTATAGTAATCGGGCCGACCCGACTGGATTTTAGTCATTGGTTTCCCGGTATCTGGGGACTTGATGATGCCCCAGACTTTGATTCGCCAGAAGAAGCGCAGCATATCATTGAGCTAATCGCTAGACTAATGAATGGAATTGTCACTGAGTTTAATGATGATCCTGATGATATTGCCCCGCTTTTTGTGACATCAATTTATCCAGATGATGCGCGTGAGTACACGGATGCTATTATGTGGACTCATGGTTTTTTGCGGGGCATAGAACTGTGCAGACATGATTGGCAGCCCTTTTTTGATGACCCTAACGGTAGCAAAGTGTTGCGGCCTATTTATCTATTGGGTTCTGACGATGTCACTTTAGAGGAAGAAGCACTGACAGAAACACCCGAACAAAACGAAGCGCTTGCACAACAAGTTATTGAAAGTCTGGCCTGGATTTACCGGTTCTGGCTCTCATACCGATAGGTTCTCATGGAGATCTGTTAGCGTTTTAGACTGTCATCACATTGAGATTTTTGGGTTTACACAAGAATATATTTTGATCTGAACCAGCTAACCTAAGAATTAAGTACACTCAAAACAGTCGCCACTCGACATTCCCCTATTTTCCCTTCACAATATAAAGCACTGGTCGCCGCTTTAATCTTTGCCGGAAATCTCAAAATATCTTTATGCTCAATAGGCGTACAAGCAATAAACAGCTCTAAATGATCGTGCCGCTATAGTCTGCTGTATCAAATTCAAAAATCTATTCTTTCGCCTCAGGATCTTTTTTAATAACTTCTGAAAAGTTGTTAGAATGGGCGGGTATCTTTTATGAAGCGTACTGGGATAAAAGATGCATCAGAACCAATGACTGAATAGACGTATTGATTAAGATAAGACATTGCAGCGAATGGTAAGCTTAAAATGAATCCCAGCTACTTTTACGTCGTCCGCCGAGTTTGGGGAGGATAGTTCCTAATAATACGCCTGCAAGAGACAACAATCCGCCGTATAAAAACCAATCCTGGCTGTCAGTGTTTTTCAATGTTTGATTTTCAAGTTTAAACTGTTGTAAGTCTCTCTCAACACTCACTACACGTTCTTGGAGTTCATCACGTTCGTTTTTTAACTGGATTGAACTGGCGGCAGTTTTTTTAAGCTCACTGAGTTCTCTGGCCAATTGATCGCGTTCAGCTGATAAGGACTTTTCTAATGAAGATCCTGGCCCCATTGCTTCTTTAAGATTATATAACTCCGCTCTTAGCGCGGCATTATCCGATAGCAGTTGAGCTACAGTATTACTTGAGCTTTCCTTTGCGTTATTTATGGGGGCTTTAGTCGTAGTAGAGTTTGATTTGATATAGCCTTCTGTACCATCACTAAGGCGTACTTTAATAGAGTCGGATTTGGCTTTTTTTTCGATAACCTTGAGTGGCGTATCTTTTGGAAGAACCTTTAAGGTTTTACCCCCAGGATTAGGTGCCGCTTTTAATGCAACATTCTGATCATCGTTAACATAGATCGTTTCAGCGTTGACTGAACCTAATGTCAATATCAGGATAAAAAAAGTACTGAGTATTTTCTTCACGGATACTTGTATTAAAAATAGTTGTTTAGTTAATCAAATTCTAACGATCTTTTAGCAAAGAAGAAACTCTAAGAGTGCTTTTTGAGCATGTAGGCGATTTTCCGCTTCAGGAAAGACAACACTTTGGGGACCATCTATAACTTCAGAGGTGACTTCTTCGCCACGGTGAGCCGGAAGACAGTGCATAAAGAGTGCATCTGTTTGGGCGGCGTTCATGATAGTCGAGTCAATTTGATAATCTCTAAATGCTAATTCACGAATGGCTTGCTCATCTTCCTGACCCATACTGGTCCAGACATCGGTAACAATTAGAGAGCTATCTTTTGCGGCTTCTAATGCGGTATCAAAAAACTGAATACGCTCACCTCCGGCTTCAATATAAGATTGTTGCGGAAGATAGTCGGGGGGGCAGGCAATATGTAGCTTAAAGTCCAGTTGCATGGCAGCATGGATATAAGAGTTACACATGTTATTACCGTCACCGATCCACGCAACCGTTTTGCCTTTAATGTCACCTCGATATTCAAAAAAAGTTTGCATATCAGCGAGTAACTGACAGGGGTGTAGTTGATCGGTTAAACCATTAATAACTGGAACGCTGGAATATTGTGCAAAAGTCGTAACTGTATCGTGATTATTGGTTCTGAGCATGATGCAATCAACCATGCTTGAAATAACTTTTGCGCTGTCCTGTAATGGTTCACCACGACCTAACTGGGTATCCCTGGGCGATAAGAATAAGGCGCTACCACCAAAATGAACCATGCCTGCTTCAAAGGAGATGCGAGTCCGTGTTGATGATTTTTCAAATATCATGGCCAGTATTTGGCCTTTCAAGGGCTGATAATCACGGTCACGCTTATTTTTAAGTTCGATGGCTCTATTGATAATTTGTCTTAATTCTTCACTCGATAAGTCAAGCAGGCTAATGAAATGTCTAGGGTTCATAATGGTGTTATTTAAGCAGTTTGTTCTGTGTAGTCATTAATAATGGCTGTCAACGTATCAATTAGTAAGTGGATTTGGTCGTTGTCAATAATTAATGGGGGTAACAAACGGATCGTAGTTTCATTGGTTACGTTAATTAATAGCTGTTTTTGCAGGGCTAGTTTGACTAATTCTGTGCAGGGTTTATCAAACTCGATGCCTATCATTAACCCTTTGTTACGGATATTAACAACATGTTTATTATCTTTAAGACTTGATGAAAATCCGGTATGGATGGCATCTCCGCTTTTCTGTGCAGACTCAATCAGGTTTTCTTTATCCAGGGTTGCTAATACCGCTAAAGCAGCACTACAGGCTAGGGGATTACCGCCAAAGGTTGAACCATGAGCACCGGCAGTAAGAAGCGCAGCGGCTTTTCCCCGGGCAAGGCAGGCGCCAATTGGAACACCATTGCCCAAGGCCTTAGCCAATGTGCAAACATCAGGAATAATATCGTTGTGCTGAAAGGCTAGAAACTTACCTGTCCGGCCAATGCCAGACTGAATTTCATCGAGCATCATGAGGATTTTATGCTGATCGCATAACAATCTTAGTTTATTAAGATAATCAGGGGCAGGTATATTGACACCCCCTTCGCCCTGTATGGGCTCAACCAAAACAGCGACTATGTTTTTATTGTTTTCAAGCGCTTGTTCGATAGCGTTTATATCGTTGTAAGGGACTCTGACAAATCCTTCAACCAAGGGGGCAAAGCCTTGTTGCACTTTGGTATTGCCGGTCGCACTTAACGTAGCTAAAGTACGGCCATGAAAACTTTTTTCCATGACGATAATCGCAGGCACATCAATTCCTTTTTCATGGCCATATTTACGCGCTAATTTAATGGCCGCTTCATTGGCTTCTGCACCGGAGTTACAAAAAAAGACATTGTCCATTCCGGCTTTTTCTGTCAGTTTGTCGGCAAGTAATTCTTGATTTGGTATGGTATAGAGATTGGAGGTATGTATCAGCTTTCCGCTTTGCGTGCTGATCGCTTCATGGACAGCGGGGTGTGCGTGCCCTAAATTACATACGGCGATACCGGATAAGGCATCCAGATACCGATTGTTATTTTCATCGAATAACCACACACCTTCGCCCCGATCAAAAGTGACTGGTAAACGTCCGTATGTTGGCATTATATGGCTAGTCATGATTCTTGCCTGCAATCAATAAAACAGGTAGTCATCTGTTACCCGTTAAAAAAATATTTGATTATAAGATTCTAATTACTATCAGGCAAGTGATGGATGATAAGATTTACTTTTTTAAATAACACAATGTTGATAGAATTGAGTCAAATTAATTTAATTGAGTGATTATCCAATATGAGCGTTATAGATAGAATTAAAGAACAACTTGAAAGTAACCCGGTTATTTTGTACATGAAAGGAACGCCAGATTTTCCTCAGTGTGGATTTTCTGGACAAACAGTTCAGGTTTTAGATGCCTGCAACGCAAAATATGCTTCTGTTAACATTTTTGAAGATCCCGAGTTACGTGAAGCACTTAAAGCATATTCACACTGGCCGACCTATCCCCAGCTTTATATTAAGGGTGAGTTAATTGGTGGTTGTGATATCGTTATTGATTTGTACAAAAAAGGCGAGCTAGTGGGTTTATTAACTGCGGTGGGTGGTATTGCAGAATAATTAAACGTTCTCGGATGACCAGACCAGTTTCGGAGTCTTCATTGTTTATTCCGGGATTGATTTTGTCATCCGTAAATTTTTGAGAGTCAGCTATCCATTTCTTCCAGTTTTTTCCAGCGGTTAACTATCAGGCAAAATAGTTCTGCCGTTTTTTCTGCATCATATAAGGCTGAATGGGCTTTTTCATTATCCCATTCCAAACCTGCCGTTTGGGCGATTTTTGCTAACACGGTTTGTTGATAAGCCAATCCTCCCAGTGTTGCGGTATCGAAAGTGCTAAACGGATGAAACGGGCTGCGTTTGGATTGGGTTCTATGAATCGCTGCGTTTAAAAAGGCAATGTCAAACGCTGGGTTATGTCCTACCAAAATGGCTCTTGTGCAATTGTTTCGTTTTACAGCGTGCTTAATAGGTTTAAAGAGCATGTCCAGCGCATCTTTCTCCTCAATGGCCATTCGGAAGGGATGGTGAGGATCTATCCCATTAAATTTAAGGGCAGCAGGATCTAGCTCAGAGTTTTTAAAAGGAATGACATGAGTCGTGTAGCGTTCAGTAATTTCCAGCTCATTCAGGCTATTATATTCAACAATAACGGCTGCAATTTCCAGTAAGGCATTCTTTTTTGGATTAAAACCGGCGGTTTCTATATCAATAATGACCGGAAGATAGCCTCTGAAGCGTTGATTTAAAGGAATTGCAGGTGTGTCCATTTGTTTGTTTATATCCTTGGATGATCGAAAAGGTAGAGCATCTTACGCTTAAAATGATTAAAGAGCGGTAATATTTTTATTGATTACTGTAACTTCCAATTGAGTTCTTCACCCGCTTTAAGTGGGGTAATCGGTGTTTCGCTGTCTCCATAACTTAAAGGCACTGTCCAGTTTGTCCTATTTAAAGTTATGGTTGAGGTATTTCTGGGTAAGCGATAAAAGTCAGCACCATAAAAGCTGGCGAACCCTTCCAGTTTATCAAGTGCGTCTGCTTGTTCAAAGGCTTCAGCATAAAGCTCTATCGCTGCATGAGCGCTAAAACAACCGGCACAACCGCAGGTTGTTTCTTTTAATGAAGTTAAATGAGGAGCGCTATCGGTACCTAAAAAGTACTTTGGATTACCACTGGTTGCTGCGGCAACGAGTGCTAGACGATGACGTTCTCGTTTAAGTATGGGTAAGCAATAATAATGGGGGCGTATACCGCCTGCGAGTAGGGCATTCCTGTTATACAAAAGATGTTGTGGAGTAATCGTTGCGGCAATGTTTTTGCCTGATGCCTGAACAAAATCTACCGCTTCGGAAGTAGTTAGGTGTTCAAGAACAATACGTAAGCCAGGGAAGTTAGTAGTTATTTGAGTTAAACTGGTATCAACAAACTCACGTTCTCTATCAAAAATATCACAATCTTCACGCGTCACTTCACCGTGGATCAATAAAGGTATATCTTGCTTTTCGAGTTCTGCCAGCAAAGGATAAATCGCTTTAATATCAGCAACGCCGGCGTCTGAGTTAGTCGTAGCACCGGCCGGGTATAACTTAAAAGCATAAACATGAGCCGATTCTGCGGCTTTCTTTATCTCAGAAAGTGGCGTAGCAGCGGTCAGGTATAACGTCATTAAGGGCGTAAAGTTTTCACCATTAGGGATAGCGTGTAAAATTTCTTCCCGATAAGCCAATGCTTGCTCAACTGTCGTTACTGGCGGCTTAAGATTAGGCATAATAATCGCACGTGCGAATTGCTTGGCTGTATGAGGCAAGACGGCTTTTAAAATAGCGTTATTACGTACATGCAAATGCCAATCATCAGGGCGAGTTAGTGTTAATGTTTTCATTGTTAGCGTTGAGTCTGTAAAATAGACGGTTATTCTATAGTAAGTACTTGGAAAAACTAAATACAGTCCTTATAGTAGTTATTATTTTTTGTTGTTGTTGTCGGAGTGGTAATGCCAATTTACGAATATCAATGTCAGTCTTGTGGTCATGAGCATGAAGCTTTACAAAAGCTGGGTGCTGATCCTTTAGTGATCTGCCCTGCTTGTACGAAGCCGGAATTAATGAAAAAGATTTCAGCCGCTGGTTTTAGATTAAAAGGGAATGGCTGGTATGAAACTGATTTTAAAAGTGGCGCAAAGAAAAATGTAGCGGGCGAAGCTTCAGTACCTAGCAAACCAAAAGCAAGTAGCTGTCCAGCGGGTGGCTGCAAAAGCGATTAAACGTTAAAGTGTAAAAGCAGGATTGGAAATTGATCTTGCTTTACACGCCTCATTTGATTAAATAAACAATTTTTTAAATATACAGGGAATATCTATGCGTACTCACAAGTGCGGAGAATTAAATACACAACAGTTAGGCGAAACTGTATCAATTTGTGGTTGGGTGCATAGACGCCGTGATCATGGTGGCGTTATCTTTATTGACCTTAGAGACCGTGCTGGTTTAGTACAGGTTGTGGTTGATCCCGATGTTGAAGATACTTTTGCTACTGCTGAGCATGTCCGCAGTGAATATGTATTAAAAATTACGGGTATTGTGCGTGATCGTCCAGAAGGAACGATTAATAAAAACATGCATTCCGGTGCGATTGAGATTTTAGCTAAAGAAATTGAAGTCCTAAATGAGTCGGAAACACCGCCTTTCCCAGTAGAAAGTGACATAGAAGTTAACGAAGAACTCCGCTTACGTTATCGGTACATTGATTTGCGTCGGACTGCGATGCAAGAAAAAATGAAAGTACGTCGTGATGTCACCCGTATTTTAAGAAACTTCCTGGATGATAACGAGTTTTTTGAAATTGAAACACCGTACTTAACTAAAGCGACACCCGAAGGCGCCCGTGATTACATTGTACCCAGTCGTACACACGAGAATTCATTCTTTGCTTTACCACAATCTCCTCAGTTGTATAAACAAATGTTGATGATTGCGGGGATGGATCGTTACTATCAAGTGGTACGCTGTTTTCGTGATGAAGACTTGCGTGCTGATAGACAGCCTGAATTTACCCAGTTGGATATCGAAACATCCTTTATGGATGAGAACGAAATCATGGACGTCATGGAAGAAATGATTCGTCAATTATTTGCAAAAGTGATTAACGTTGATTTGGGAGCAAAGTTTCCTCGCATGAGTTATCAGGAAGCGATTTCTCGCTATGGTATTGATCGTCCTGATTTGCGTGTACCTTTAGAGTTAGTCGATATTGCAGAGGACATGAAAGATGTTGACTTTAAAGTCTTCTCTGCACCGGCGAATGATCCTAAAGGTCGTGTGGTCGCCATGCGTGTCCCTAATGCCGGTGATTTAAGTCGTAAAGAGATTGATGATCTGACCAAATACGTCAGTATTTATGGGGCCAGAGGCTTGGCTTATATTAAGGTCAATGATCTGTCTGCGGGTCTTGATGGTTTGCAATCACCAATTGTTAAATTTGCGCCTAAAGAAGTATGGGATAGTGTTTTAGCTAAAACGGGTGCGCAAACCGGTGATTTAATCTTCTTTGGTGCTGACAAAGCCAGCATTGTTAACGAAGCCATGGGGGCGCTGCGAGTTAAATTGGGACATGATCTCAATTTATTACAAGGCGAATGGAAACCCGTTTGGGTGGTTGATTTCCCAATGTTTGATTGGGACGAAAAAGCCGGTCGCTTTAATGCAATTCACCATCCATTTACTGCACCTAGTTGTTCAGTTGAGGATTTGGTTGCCAATCCGGGTGCTGCCTTATCACGTGCTTACGATTTAGTCTTAAACGGCACTGAAGTGGGTGGTGGTTCAATACGTATCAACCGTACCTCAATGCAACAAACTGTGTTTGAGATATTAGGCATTGGTGAGGAAGAAGCCAGAGAAAAATTTGGCTTCCTGTTAGACGCCTTAAAATACGGTGCGCCTCCACACGGTGGTTTGGCATTTGGTTTAGATCGTTTAGTGATGTTGATGACCGGTTCAACTTCTATTCGTGATGTGATTGCGTTCCCTAAAACACAATCGGCTGCGTGTCCATTAGTGAGTGCGCCTGCGGTCGTCACTGACGAACAATTGAAAGAGTTAGGTATTCGTTTAATTAAACCAGCTGGCAAAGAAAAACCTAAGCAAGACTAAATGAGTGGTAAATAAATGACTTCAACTCCTTTTCCCATCCAGGATTATGCCTTACTCGATGATGAAGAATGCGATGCCCGCATTATTTCAGCAAAAGCCAAGCTAGGTAAGCGTTGTGTGGTCTTAGGACATCATTATCAACGTGACGAAGTGTTTAAACATGCGGATTTTTCTGGCGATTCCTTAAAGTTATCAAGAGATGCAGCACAATCAGAAGCTGAGTATATCGTCTTTTGTGGTGTGCATTTTATGGCAGAGGTGGCTGATATCTTATCGCGTCCGGAACAAATTGCTATCTTGCCTGATTTGGCGGCGGGTTGTTCTATGGCTGATATGGCCAATCTTATAAAAGTACAAAAATGCTGGAAAGAGTTAGCTGAAATCATTGATGTTGAAAATGAAGTGACTCCAGTTACTTATATCAACTCTGCGGCTGATCTAAAAGCATTTTGTGGTGAACATGATGGTATTGTTTGTACCTCATCGAATGCTCAAAAGATATTAGAGTGGAGCTTTGCAAAACGACCCAAGGTATTGTTTTTCCCGGACCAACATTTAGGGCGCAATACGGGTTATCGTATGGGGCTTCCATTGGATGAAATGGTCACCTGGGATTTTAATAAGCCTAAAGGTGGATTGACTGACGAGCAAATCCGTAATGCCAGGATTATTCTCTGGAACGGTTATTGTTCTGTTCATCAGGTGTTTAAACCAGAACACATTGATAACTTTCTTGAACGCTTTCCTGAAACTAAAGTAATTTCGCATCCGGAAGCCTGTTTTGAAGTCTGTGAGAAAGCCGAGTATGTCGGCTCAACAGAATACATATTAAAGACCGTGCGTGAAGCAGAGCCCAATACGCGTTGGTTAGTAGCGACTGAATTAAACCTGGTGAATCGTTTACATGATGAATGTAAAGGGCAGGGTAAGAATGTACATTTTATGTCGCCTACCTTGTGTATGTGCTCAACCATGTTTAGAACAGATCCTCAGCATTTAGCTTGGGTACTTGAAAATCTGGCTGCAGGTCATGTTATTAATCGTATTAGTGTTCCGGTTGAAGAAGCCCGATTGGCTAAACACGCTTTGAATAATATGTTAGCGATTCATTAAGGAGGTTGATTTAGTGCTTTGTTAACAGCAACTCATGTGATAAATCACCTGAGTTGCTGCTTCATAGAGCTGATGATTTAGTAGTTAAACGTCAATATAAGTCGGCGAGTCAGCCAAATTGATCTATCCAGATAAATAGTCACATTTAACAATGATTGATAATTTGTCTGTTCCAATTCTTTTGTTTCCTCCATTAATAAGCTTCTTAATCGCTGCATGATTTCTGCACGATCATCCGTCATGATTTGTAATAAGGGGATGCTTTCAGTGTCCCCTTTAGTAATACAATCAATGAGCGTCAAAAGAATAAAATGCAGGCCTTCAATCACACTGGTAGTAATTTGTTTCATACCGGTGGTTTCGGGTAAGTCCTTTAACGTAACCCCTATCTGCAGTGTTATTTCCATGAGTTGTTTAATCAGCTCGCATTGAGTTTGGAGTTTTAGATTGCGCTCTACAACACTTAAGTCGGGTTGATAGTCCAGCATTTCAACCAGAAATGCATTAATGTCCCGTAAGACAGAAAAACTGGCAGTGAGCAGTGTTTGTCGGCCCTCATTATTTAAGGTTGCACCATCGTAAGGTATGAGTTCGGAAATACGGCTGACAATTAGCTTGGCTTCGCATTCTGCAAGTGCGATTGCGGTTTGAGGATCTTCCAAAGCCTGGTCATAAAGAAATTGTGGGCTTGATAATTCTTCATGTTGAGTGGGAGGTGAAAATCGCTGGCAAAGCTTAGCTATAACGGGGCCAAAGGGTAATACTCCAACAACGCCAGCCAATTGCATGGCAAAATAGACAAATGCAATCTGTGCGCCCAGCTTGGAGTCAATTTCATTCAGTCCGGCTTTAAGTAGTGGCCAGTGAAAACTGTTTTCAAGATAAAACAAGGTAATCAGCAATAAAGAGCCAATGATTTTGAAGATAAACTGAAAATAAGCCAGTTGTCGACCGGTTCCGCTTAATTTGGCAGCCATCAGAGCTGTGCTGATGCCAGAGCCAATATTGGCTCCAAACACCAGTAACAAGGTTTGGTCAATTCCAAAGAGTCCAGATTGTGACATGCCAATAGCTGCCACAGCCACTGTTGATGTGCTTTGGGTAAATACAGCTAGTACCATTCCAATAACAAGGGACAGTAGTTGAGATTGAGCGCCAAAAGCAATTAAATTCTTAAAATCTTCAACATCCTGCAAAGGCCGGGCGCCTATCTTGATTAGATCGGTGCCCATTAGCAGTAAGCCCAGCCCCATTAATCCCGTCATTAAGTAACGATAGCGTGATTTCTCATTACTTAAGTGCAATCCGATTCCTGTTGCTGCGATTAAAAATAGCGCAACCATCCTTAAATTCATTGACGCCAGGAAAACTAATGCAGACGTTCCTACGTTCGCCCAAGCAAGAATGGGTTGCCCTCTACGAACATCCAGGGCTTTAGTACTGATTAAGCCGATAAGAATAAAGGTGACTGCATTTGAGCTTTGCAGTAATACCCCGGCCATGGTTCCTGTGGTTGCAGCAGCGAAAGAATTATTACCCGCTCTGGCCATCAAGCGGCGAAACGTAGAGCCTGTTAATTGTCTAAGGCTTTGACTGACACTGGCAATACCTATAAAAAAAAGGCCCAATCCTCCTAAAATGTTGATAAGAATTTCCATGTTACTTTTTGTCGGATAATAATGTTTTACGTCTTGTTATAAACGGGGAGACGGTTTACTAATGAGGAGTCGGAGGTAAATTAGCTGGCTAATAGTATACCGTTAGAAATATGACAAAATAGTTACAGTTACTATTCTGATGTTTTTGTTGAAGTTTGAAGTCTGGGTTATTTCAGTTTAAGGGTATTTACTTAGCTATTATAAAGTTGTTAGAATGAAAAGGTTTATATCCCTTGTATTAAGGGTTGGATTGATTATTTTTCTCTGTAGCAGGCATATGAGGATGTCTTGTAAATGCGATAGAAAGGGATATTAATACCTATCGTATTGGGTTATGCACTTGTTATGTTCCATTCGTTTTCGATGGATTCGCAGTTTCTTCGGAAATGTTTAAATTTATAAAATATTAATTAATACGTTCAATATTTACCTTTATGCGCCTGACAACCAAAAAATTTAATAATGCCTTTATTAGGAAACTCTTGGTTACCCTGATATGTTCGCATTTTTCGACACACTCTGTTTTAGCGAATGAAACATTTGATGCCTTAACCAAAGATTTTCGGTTTTCGGGTTTCGGAACACTGGGCTTAACCTATAATGATAATGGGGGAGCAGGAGCTATTTACAATTACTCCCAAACGGTTCCAGCTGAGCAAGGGTTTTCTCTAAACCTTGATTCTGTTCTGGGCTTACAGCTTGAATGGAAGCCTCTTGAAAAGACTTCGTTCCTGGTGCAGAGTGTAGCTCGTGCCGGTCAAAGAATGGAACCCTTGTTGCGTATGGCTTACGTTCGACAAGAATTGGGTAGTGAAGTATCAGTGCGTGGTGGACGATTCCGTAATCCCATGCTATTTGACTCAGATGTTAACGAAGTGGGTTACGCCTATTTAATGTCTCGCCCACCGATAGCGCTATACAGTATCGCTAACAATTTTCCTTCGATTGATGGTGTTGATTTGCAATGGCGACATTCATTCTTGAATACTGCATTCATGTTGCAGGGTTATTATGGCAATACAAGCTATCAGCATCGATTTTATAATCTTAATCCGGTTGTTAGTGCTGATGCTCAAATCAACAACATGATGGGGGTTGCGCTTAGCGCATCTCGATCAAACATTACTGTGCGTGCATCACGAACCTGGGTTGATAGTTACACGATGCGTTCCTCTGCCATTAGCCAACTTGATTCAGGATTGGGTTCGTTGAGTGGTGGCTTGTTGGCCATGACTGCCTATCCTCAATTAGCCGCAATGTCCCCAGCACTTATTAGCCAAGCCAATCAGATCTCAGGTCTTAAGAATCCTTTTGATAACCGACCTATTTATACCAGTGTTGGATTTGATGCCTATTGGGGTTCTTTTCGATTCTTGGGTGAATGGGTGCAGTTAAATTCTCAAAACGCAATGGTCGGTAAATACGAAGGCTTTCAAACCACTATCGGTTATACGATCAAGGATTTTACTCCTTATGTCTCATTTGCCAATTTATCCAGAGATAAAGGCAGTATAAATACCAGTTCTCTAAATGGAACAGGGCTCAATCCTATGTTGGATGCTGGCTTGGCTCAAATGCAGGCGGCTCTAAACCAATCGGCCCAGTTTGCAAATCTAAGTAGCCAGTCTATCAGTGCTGGTACACGTTGGGATGTTATGGAGAATTTGGATATGAAGCTGCAATATGATTTTGTTCAAACACCTAACTCTATGACACCGGGTAATTTTGCAGTTTCTACCCTGCCATTTAATAATCATGTGAGTTTAGTCACTCTCGCACTTGATTTTATTTTTTAAGAGTAACAAGATGAAATTTTACTTTTTAGTTATTTGCAGTGTCTTATTGATGCCAGGCCTCGTGCAGGCTGAAGAGCCTCCAGTGGTTGTTGCTAATCCTGATGCAGGCGTAGACAAAATCGATAAAAGCCAAGCTACCCAGATTTTTCTTCGGCAGATTCAAACATGGCCAGATGGCAAAACTATCCAGCCAATCGACCTTAAAGAAGGCTCAGAGCTTCGTACCGAGTTTTATAGCAAAATCACGGGACGTAGTCCTGGACAGTTACGTGCTTATTGGGCAAGACAAGCGTTTACCGGGATGGGCGTGCCACCTAAGGAAGTCGGTAATGTCGAAGAGATGAATAAAGTAGTTGAAAGTACACCCGGTTCAATAGGCTATGTGGATAAAAATGAAGCAGGCCCCGGTGTTAAAATCATCCTGGATCCAGAAAAGAACTGATCACTATTTCAGGCGGCTCCGACGCTATTTTCATAAATTATGCAAAACATCATCAGACGATTATTCGCTCCAGGTATTTGGCTATCAGACAGGTTGAGCTTTTCGCTTAAATACTTACTGATTGGTGTTTTGGTTCTACTGGCATTGCTAGCGTTGAGTGTTCCCATGTTTCAACATGCGCACCAGGATAGCGAGCTTGCCAATGTTGAACGAGAAGGTCTAAAAGTCTTTATTGCTCAAGCCGATGTTTTAACGACATTGGTTATGTTACGTAGCAGCTCAATTAATGATCAGAATGTGGTGCCTTCAGTGGAATTGGGCGCCCATGTTGAGCAATTGATTCAAGAAGCGCATCAGTATGGTGCGCGTGAGATTGCTGATCGTTTAAATCTTCTTTGGGCTCAAGTTAAATCTGATTCTGCAGATAGTGATCCCAAACGACGGTTTGCTATTCAAACCGCTGTTATCAATACATTGCTCAATTTGATTCGGGAAAGCGCCAGTATTCATCGTCTCAATGTTGATCAGAATCTGGATGCTACCTTTGACGTACTGACTAACCGGCTACCGTTAATTTTGGAAACCTTGGGAAAGCAACAAGATGCATTGACGCTTGACATGGAGGCAATGGAATCCTATGCATTAGGGGCTCAAGTGGTGCTTACCGAGTCAGTTCCCATTCTTTGGAGTGGGGTTAAGCAGCTCATTAATAACACCCCAAACTCAATCGCGTTAAAAAATAAACTCGAACAGTTGTTGACGGGAATGTCGCAGCAACAGGATATTGCTGACAAGGTGTTAGGTGAACCCAACGCTATTGGAGAGTTGCGGCCACGAGTGTCAGAAAACCTGGAACTTGCCCGTTCACTATTAAATGATTCTGTGCAGATTGCCGATGGCTATCTATTTGCCAGTATCAAACAATACTATCGGGTTCAATTAATTGTCGCCGGGTTAATATTAGCCACAATTTTTGTTATCTCCTATCTGTTTGCAGGAATTTATCTTTCTACGCTGCGTTCCCTTAAAAGCCTATCTGAAGGGACTGATGCCTTTTGCCGTGGACAGTTAAGCACGCGTATTAAAATCGACACGCAAGATGAGCTGGTCTTGGTAGCGAGAAACTTTAATACCGTTGCCAGTGAGTTTGAACAATTGCTGGAAGTTATCCGCGAACAAAACGAATCTCGTCAACGAGAGTTAGAGGTTCAGGTACAAGCGCGTACGGCAGAGTTGGCGGATAGAAACGAACAATTAAGAGCAGCCAGTGAGCGTGTACAGGAAGAGCTTCATTTGGCACGAAGTATGCAGCTAGCTATTCTCCCGCAAGAATTTCCTGATGAAAAGCATTGGGCAGTTTCAGCGAGCATGTTTCCTGCACGTGAATTAGGTGGAGATTTTTATGATTGTTTTTTATTGCCTGATGGTCGTTATGGTTTAGTCATTGCTGATGTATCAGGGAAAGGGGTTGCGGCTGCTTTCTTTATGGCGGTATCTCGTACCGTGCTACTTGATCAAGCGATGTCGGGGCGACAACCTTCCGATGTTTTAGCCTGTTCAAACGACTTGCTATGTGAAAGAAACCCAATGGAATTGTTTGTAACGGCCAGTTATGGTATTTACAATCCCCACAACGGGCATTTTATCTATGCAAGTGCGGGGCATCACGCCTCGTTGTTAAGAAATTCAAAGGGAGAGGTTAAGGCATTACCCTGTTCTCATGATATTGCTCTGGGTGTTATGTCAGACATGACTTATGTTAACCATTCTGCCTATCTTATGCAGGGAGATACCTTACTGCTTTACACGGATGGTGTAACAGAAGCATTTTCAGAAAGTAATGAAGCTTATGGAGATGCCCGATTGTATGCTTGGCTCTCATCAACCTTGTCAGAAGATAATCCTTCTACATTGGTGAGTGGATTGGTGAAAGACGTTGCAGATTTTGTTCAAGGGGCTGAGGCCTCAGATGATCTGACATGTTTGATACTCTGTTGTAAGAATGAGGAAATTATTTTGGATACGCTACCTAAAGAACTAAGCAACAAAACATTACTTCTGGATTATCATTTGCCAACTAAGGTGGACGAAATTTCTAATCTTGCGGAGGCGGTTGATAATGCTTTGCCTGACCGCCCGGATCTCGCGTTCTCAGCAAATCTCTGTCTTGAGGAGTTGATTACTAATATTATTCAGCATGGCTTGAAGGGTGCAGATGACCGATTGATTCGAGTTAGAATGAATATTTCTGAAGAATGGCTGGAAATCATCCTTAAAGATGATGCGCCGCCTTTTGACCCATTTGCAGAAGCCCCTGAACCTGATCTGGATCTTGATGTAGAAGATCGTCCTATAGGAGGACTTGGAGTGCATATGGTTAAAATGATGATGGATGATGCCAGAGCCTATTATGATGGCAGTGGTAACCTCATCATTTTGCTTAAGACACTCAGAAAATAATGACAAGCAACTTACTGAAACTTCTTTTTTAAAAGGTTATAAAATGACATTTCAATCTGAAATAGTAGAAACCGATGGGATCCAATTGATTAATTTATCGGGACGTTTGGATAGCGCGACTTCAAATGTATTTGAGAGTTCTTTGCAAAAACTTTTTGAAAATCAAGGTAATCTGGTGACGATTAACTTTTCGGGTCTGGATTATATTTCCAGTGCGGGTCTCCGAGTTATATTGATGGTTGCAAAGCGTGCTAAGCAGGCAAAAGGACGTTTAGTCCTGTTTGGCTTACAGCCACATGTCAAAGAAGTATTTGAAATCAGCGGGTTTCTGAAGATACTCGAAGTTGTAAACGATCAAG
>CAIPPE010000063.1 GCA_903866825.1 uncultured Methylococcaceae bacterium | reverse complement strand
CCTCGTTTTTTGTTAATTAGCTAATTAGCTACTTATTAACTATAGTATACCTGGTAGGGTATGGATTGTCAAGCCATATCAAAAATTAATTTCCAGGGAGCTAAACTTTGCTGTAAGTTTCCAAGCTGGTTATACGCTAATCCCAAAATGTTTCAAGATAGATAAAACAATCTTAATAACAAATAACTGCCACAAAAGTGGAATTAAGACACTCAAGCCTACAAAGATAATAATACAACCAATACTGATGTTCTCTGAATTTATTTTCAGGACAATCTCCTTTAAATTACAATGAAGCTAACCCACTAATTAGAATAATTAACCATACAATGGAAAAGATTCCAAAAAGTATGAAGTTAAAGAATACGATCGAACTATTATCTGATTTTCTTTTCATAAAAACCTATCTTTTATTCAGTATCTTAGTAGCCGATTCTACTGAGTGTTTCGCAGACAATCACTAACCCCCTAACTTTAATTGACCTACCTCTTCTGCAAGGCGGATATTTTTCAGGTCAATGTAGTTTTTAAGATTTACAATGACTTTTTGAAAAAGAACTACACAACTGTAATTGCTTCAAAAATAAAGTATTTGATCCGCGTTGCTCATGGAATTGGATCCCAATGGTAGAAACTTTTTAAAAAGGTCGCTAAGCAGTCAGGACCAAAGGGGCCTGAATAATACAAAACGTTTGCAGTGTCCCGAATCTGCATTCGATTTTTGACAGACTGAATGCACAACCCTAACGGTTTTGGGCCAATGCCATTACGTAACGTGGATTTTATCGTATACATAAAGTCGTTTGAGTCGATCAGTAGACCAAAATCTTTTAAACTAGGTTCCAATAGTTGCTTTTGGAATTGACTTAATGGTTTCATGGAATTAATCTTTCGGCAGTTCAATTGCGTTAACATCAAGGCCGTTTTGTCCACGAAATTGACCTTGTGGGCAGCGTGGGAGACCTGTTTCAAGAAATACTTTATCGGCAAGGCTTTGAAGTGTTTTACAGCGCGCGCTTTTGCTATTAAAAACTCCTGCATGAGCCGTCAATAGACTTTCAGGCGTATCTCTGTAAAAGCGTTGAAAATTTTCTTCTATGGTATCTTTACCATAGACAGTTTTTAAGTTTGCAATTGCAGATTTAACAAGTGCCGGGTACGATGGAGCACTCTGAAT
This sequence comes from uncultured Methylococcaceae bacterium, assembly GCA_903866825.1. Taxonomy (GTDB): domain Bacteria; phylum Pseudomonadota; class Gammaproteobacteria; order Methylococcales; family Methylomonadaceae; genus Methylobacter_C. Next base: position 599 of record CAIPPE010000063.1, on the reverse strand, counting down.
AATAGGGCGTGCATACCGTAGACGTACCTCATACAGATCTTCTGGTGTCATTTTCAAATCTCCTTTTTTATTACTTAGTATGCTTTCGATGCATATAAGCATACTCTGTATCGTAAATCTCTTCACAATTAAGACGCCTACCTTCGAATTGTTGATCGTTAGCGTAAACTTCTATGGCTGCGTCGTTTGATCGGGATCTTAAGCAACGTAAAGCACTTATGATTGTTCGGTGCTTATGCCCACAATTGTAGATGATTTCTGAAAAATCCTCTTGTGACACTGTGGACCTCCCTATTACAGTATAAGTTTTTGGCATAAGTTAATCCTCTTTTTTTGCAGTTACAACAATATAACTGTAGAATATTATTGTAATTAGAATGTAAGCTAAAATTAACATGTTAGAATGTAAATCCTAATTCCTGCATATCTGCTTGAAACTCTTCAAGCAGTTTTGGCAGACGCGCTTCTAGTAGTTGTCTCAGGTTTGGGCTTGTCAGTTCGTCGTCGGTTGCTTCGGGCCATATGGCACATCGCCGCGCGGCATCTAAGTTCCGGGACTCGGAATCTCTCGCATGCCAGAGGGTATTAGCTATGTAATG
>CAIPPE010000062.1 GCA_903866825.1 uncultured Methylococcaceae bacterium | reverse complement strand
TTAATTGATGATTTTGCAGCAGAGCTTGACTCAGTTAATCGAAAAAAACTATTAGAGTATCTATCAAAAATGGAATGTCAGGTTTTTGTAACAGCAACGGAAAAATCCGATTTTGGCGATTTAAAACAACTAATAAATTACAAAATGTTCCACGTGGAACATGGCAATATCAAGCAAGTGTAATGTTCCACGTGGAACATTCACAACAACCGGGAAGGCAAGAGAATCATGAGTGAAAATAACGATCAATACGATAGTACTAATATTCAAGTATTAAAAGGATTGGATGCAGTAAGAAAACGTCCAGGCATGTATATAGGTGATACTGATGATGGCTCTGGTTTGCATCACATGGTTTTTGAAGTTGTTGATAATTCAATCGATGAAGCGTTAGCAGGTCACTGCAAAGAAGTTAAGGTCATTATTTTTAGTGATGGTTCCGTTACAGTTTCGGATGATGGCCGAGGTATTCCGGTTGATATTCATAAAGAAGAAGGCAAATCAGCCGCTGAAGTGATTATGACGGTACTTCATGCCGGTGGAAAGTTTGATGATAATGCTTATAAAGTATCAGGTGGACTTCATGGTGTAGGTGTTTCAGTCGTTAACGCTTTATCGGAAGTATTAAATCTTGAAGTACGAAAAAACGGTCAACTATACAAACAACAATATCGTATGGGAAACCCAGTGGCACCTTTAGCTGCAGTTGGGCCCGCAACAGGTACAGGTACTTCGATTAATTTTAAACCCAGTTCTGAAACCTTTACGGACGTTGAGTTCCATTACGAGATACTGGCCAAACGATTAAGAGAGTTATCCTTTTTAAACTCAGGGGTGCGGATTAGTCTAAGAGATGAGCGTACCGACAGGGAAGATGTGTTTGAATTCGAAGGTGGAATAGGGGCGTTTGTTGTTCATCTTAATAAAAATAAAACGCCTCTTTTTCCAGAAGTATTTCACTTCATAGCAGAAAAAGAAGGCGTCACTGTAGAAATTGCAATGCAGTGGAACGACTCCTATCAAGAAAATGTTTTTTGTTATACCAACAATATACCGCAACGTGATGGCGGTAGTCATTTGGCCGGATTTAGAGGGGCCTTAACTCGAACTATTAATCAATACATTGAATCCAGTGGCTTGGCTAAAAAAGAAAAAGTACAAACAACAGGTGATGATGCAAGAGAAGGCTTAACGGCTGTACTCTCAGTCAAAGTCCCTGATCCAAAGTTTTCATCACAAACTAAAGATAAGCTAGTGTCATCGGAAGTTAAACCTTTAGTTGAATCCACGATGAGTGAAAAGCTCCAAGAGTTTCTGCTAGAAAAGCCTCAAATCGCTAAAGCGATTGTAGGGAAAATTATAGATGCAGCCAGAGCACGAGAAGCAGCACGTAAAGCACGTGAAATGACGCGTCGTAAAACCACGCTGGATATTGCTGGATTACCTGGGAAGCTAGCTGACTGTCAGGAAAAGGACCCTGCGTTATCTGAACTGTTCTTAGTGGAAGGGGATTCAGCGGGTGGATCAGCAAAGCAAGGTAGAGATAGACGAACTCAAGCCATATTGCCTTTAAAAGGTAAAATTTTGAATGTTGAGAAGGCTCGCTTCGATAAGATGATATCTTCTGAAGAAGTAGGCACCTTAATCACTGCTTTAGGATGCGGCATAGGTAAGGATGAATATAACCTGGCTAAGTTACGCTACCATCGCATCATCATTATGACGGATGCGGACGTGGATGGATCTCATATTCGTACTTTGCTACTGACGTTCTTTTACCGTCAATTGCCTGAGATAGTTGAAAAGGGCTATATCTATATTGCGCAACCGCCGCTCTATAAAGTCAAAAAAGGTAAGCAAGAGCATTACGTTAAAGACGATGCCCAGTTGAATGAGTATTTGATTCAACTAGCACTTGATAAAGCTCAGCTTTATACGGATGAGACTGCTCCGCCTATTCAGGGACAAGGCTTAGAGAAACTCGCTAAAGAATATACCGGTGTATTGAGTATCTTTAATCGTTTATCCAGACGTTACGATGATGTATTTCTTGAACAGTTTTGTTATATGGATGCAATCAGTGACGAGATAAAACAGGATCAGGAAACTCTGGGTGCCTGGTTTACTAAGCTAGAGAAGAAACTACAGGACAGCGATAACAAAGCGGTATTTACTATCGAGTTGGATTATAAGTCGAGTAGTGAGTTTTCAGTGGTTGTTAGTAAGAAGTTACACGGCATTACAAAAACCTTCGTTCTACCCTCGACCTTTTTTAATGGCAAGGATTATCTAAAGATTGCTCAATACGCTAGTGATACAGCGGATATGTTTAACGAAAGCTCTTATATGCAAATGGGAGAAAGACAACAGCCCGTTAGTAGTTTCAAACAGGCGTTTGAATGGATGATGAAAGAAATTAAAAAAGGCCAGCATATACAGCGCTATAAAGGTTTGGGCGAAATGAATCCAGAGCAATTATGGGAAACCACATTAGATTCAAATAATCGTCGTTTATTACAAGTAAGAATTGAAGATGTGATTGCAGCGGATGAAATCTTTACCACGTTAATGGGCGATGTTGTTGAGCCGCGCCGTGATTTTATTGTTAAGAATGCGTTGGACGTTACTAATCTGGATGTTTAGTGTTGTTGTCTTAGTTGTTGTCTTATAAGGTTCCTTAAATAATAATGTTAAGGAACCTGCTGCGTATTCTTGTCAAAACCTACCACCTATTCCAGAGAAACCCAGCCATCTATTCTTATTTGAAAGCGGCCTCTGGTTATTATGGCTATGAGAGCAATAAGTGCCAGGAAAAGTCAATGCAAGGGTTTAATCCAAATTGCAAGTTTGATAATGCTTAGTCGAAATCAATTAATCAAATACCATCACCCCCTGATTGGTTGCAAAAATGATAGGCTCTTTCGTGCCATCAACTGCCAGTCCTGACTGGCCGCTTTATGGCGATGAATATGGCAGAATGAAGTTCGGCAATTTGCCATAGAGACCGGCACCAGTTTTCAGTAAATGGCTGGTTAGCTTTGAAAAGCGGCCATTCAAAGAACGCCAGGAATAGGTAGCCACGTACCAGCCTCCGACACCACCATCTGCTATTGCAAAACGCATTGGTGCATCCAGATTAAGCTGATCTTACCAACAGCCGCCTTTTTGCTACATAGCTCCAGGTAATAGCAAGGCATCCTGATTTTGACGATACGATTTTTCGGAGGCGGGTAAAAGCGGCATACTTTACGATAAAATTGTCGCTATTAGTCATGGGCTATACCAAATTTTTAGAAAATTACCCACTCTATAGCCTCATAATCTTATAGCTTTAGCTGTTAAGCTTTCTGTCATTAATTACTATTCAGCTTCGGGAAGATTTTCACGCCACTCAGAAAATCGAAGTTCATTGTAATAACGTTCGTAAAGTGAAAATGCCCGCTGCTCAACAACCTTTTGAAATGCCAGCGCTCGAACTTTGTTCCAACTGCGTTCTCCTGATGAACAGGCTCTCCATCCTTCAATTTGTAATGGGTCTATAGCGCTTTGTTTGAGCAATTCATTGCGGCCTTCATTTTGATCATCAAGTTTAAGTTTTTCACATAGGGCAACCTTACCATCACTACGATTTTTACTGCTATCCCAAACGCGAAGATTACCGATACTGTTGCCTACATACACATGCCCCTTGCCATCATCATTTTTCTCTACAAATTGTAGAAGACTGTCTGTATTTGCGCCTGCCCCTGTCCAATCTCCCCAGTGATTACTCGGACAAATATGATCGTAATCGTAAGGAGTATCTTCCTCCCGCCCCGCTACCGGGCTTCCTTCAAACTCGGCGACGGCTTCTCTTTGCAGCCAAAGTAATAAAGGGTGGATATGTCGATTACCATTTCCCCACCATCGTTGATATAGTTGTATTACTTGTTTCTCTTCATCATTGGCATCTTGTTTTATAAAAAAACGTTTCCAGCCTCTTAGTTTATTTGAACCAGATGTGTAAACAACGTCTTCCTTAATTTTTAAAATCTTCTCTGGCGCAATAATTGGAATCGCCGCCTTACTCGCAAGTAAAGCTTTATAAATCTCCTGCCCAGGAAAATTGGTGATACCTTCTTCCAAGTGTTGGAATGCTATTAAACTAGCTTTTCTTGGGTCAACGACACATAGCTGCCAATACATGATAAAGCGAAGAACGTCTTCTCGGCTTTTATTTAATACTGTTTTCAAATCATTAGGTTTTTTCGCTTGAACACAGCGTATCCATCGTATTAAGACCTGAACCAAGGGACGATTCAATACAGGAAAAGCATGTAGAGGAAGACCTTTAGAATTATCTGTATTTTCATATTGAAGCAACTCAGTTAAAGAAATGAATGCTTTTCTTAGTACATCCTGTTGTATTAAAGGTAAAAATTTATCTTCCAAAAAGCCATCAAGTTTGATCAAACGGTGGAATTCTTGTTTTGTCGGACTTTCCCAGTCTGTCATTTGCTTATTATTTAATGTAACCTCGGCAGCAGCTAGTCGAACAGCGGTCATCACCAAATCGGTAGCGGAAAGCAAGCTGGCAATATTTTCTCCAGCATGAAGTTCTTCGACCAAAGAATAGGATTCTGGTAAATGATGTTTGATGACCGAATAAACATAGTCCGCGTCTGAGAGAGGGGTTCCACCTGTACCGATACGTTTGAAAAGCACAGCTAACGGAGGATCAATAATTTCATCGTCGTTGTCTGAATTGCCAACTTCAACAGGGTTAAAGATACTAGAGTCAACTTTTAGCAATGGGATTTTGAGATTGAAAAAACGTATCAATGCATCTGCAAACTTACTAACGTTAGATTTAGCATGGGCAAGTTCTTCATCTTTAATCTTCTCATTTTTTATCTGATCTAACTTATCTTCAATGTCTCTGATCCATGTGGATTTATCCCCTTTAGTATTTTTCCAGGACTCGACCAATAGTCTCAAATCGATAGGTAGTTTACTAAAGTGCGGCTTCGCTTTTTCGAACAGCTCTTTCTTATTTGGATTTTTAACTTTGTGCTCATTTTCAAATGCTTCCAGTGCATCTCGTTTTTCGCTAAGTGAAAGTTTGGCGGACGGTGATGCTTTTTGAAAACCAAAAGGTTGGTTTATAGTAGTAACACGTAGCCTAAACACATGCCCATCGCCCCGCTTGTCGGCAAAATCTACCCAAATACGCCTGTCCATTTCTCCGGCATTCGACCAAGCTATTAGCATTGCCAACGTACGTTGTTGACCGTCAATTAAACCAATGGAACCGGCGGGGGTTTTGATCATCTCTTTTTTACCTATTCTGCGCACATCAATTCCTGACGGCATTAGGCTAAAAATTAAGCTACCCATGGGCATGCCGCGTAACAATGTATCCCACAGGTCAATAATTTGATTAGGTTTCCAAACAGAACCACGCTGAATTAATGGTAGAGCCACAAATACGGATTCATTATCCCCAGAAGCGAAATTTAGCCACTTCTCAATCGGCAATATTTCTATGTCGTTATTAAAGTCAACACTCTCTATTTCCGTTGTCATTTATGTTATTACGTTTGTCATATAAAATTTTTAAAGTTCCTGTACATCTGGTGGGATTAGCTAGTCCACTGCCCAGCCAGCCGCAATTAACTCATCAACAGTGGCGTAGAAATATTCAGCATCTGTTTCTTTGTCTTGAATTATCAATTTCCGATCCAGCCAATTTTGTAAACCTATTTTTCCGAAGTTACCACCTTTTTTTCCCCAGTTACCATTGATGTTTTTCATATGCACAAAATCATCACGGGGAACAAAGCCTAAGTCTAATACATCACGGGTTTCTTCTATCAGTCGGTCTGACCAAGTATTGTTCATGTTTATCTCTTATTGGTTGTGTCATTTTAAATGTTTACTGTGTTCATTTACAGTTGACCGATTGATATAGTTGGTTCACTAGAATCCACTGGCCGCTTTTTGTGTGTATGCGGACTTTCTTAAATCTGGCTCCAATGTCTCTTATGAGTCGATAGTGCTATTTGGCGAATGGCAGGTATAGGGAAACATAAAATCATAGCCGAATGACGGCAGTGGGTCGATAGCAAAAATTCGAAATTTCCAAAAGCGGTCTTTCGCTTTTGTTTACCAAAAGTGGATTGATTTAATTGCACGACAAAGGGTGGACGAAACAATAACCAATGGTCGTTTTGAAAGAGGAATGTGTGCTTGCTTCCCCATAATCCTATAAAAATCATTTCAACAAAGCGGTATAATCTGTATCGACCGAATTACTTGAGTTGAGCCATGGTATTACCGCTTAAAGACACTCACCCAAAGGGTGATGCAGAATCCAACCTTAAAAAGCGCGAAATCAGCGCACTGGTTGCCGACACATTTGCAGGCAAAATACATATTGAGTGGGATCCGCAAGCTCAAGTGACCCCTATGGGGCAATTGCCATTTTTCA
>CAIPPE010000061.1 GCA_903866825.1 uncultured Methylococcaceae bacterium | reverse complement strand
TTGTAGTTTTTCTGTAATAACACCGCGACTACCAGAACCAATCTTACGGTTATCCAGTTCTCTAATCGGAGTCACTTCAGCCGCAGAACCGGTAAAGAAGGCTTCATCAGCCACATAGATTTCATCACGGGTAATGCGTTTCTCAATCACTTCAAAGCCTTGCTCTCTGGCAATCGTAATGACCGTATCACGGGTAATACCTTCTAAAGCAGACGTCGTTTCTGGGGTATAAATTTTACCGTTACGCACCACAAACAAGTTTTCTGCACTGCCTTCAGCTGCAAACCCTTCATGATCCAGCATTAAGGCTTCGTCATAACCATTCGATAAGGCTTCTTGAAGAGCCAGAATAGAGTTAATGTAATTACCATTGGCTTTGGCTTTACACATGGTACTGTTGTGATGATTACGCGTATAAGACGAGGTACGGATACGAATGCCGTGCTCGATACTTTCAGCACCCAGATAGGCACCCCAAGGCCAAGCCGCCACCATGACATGAACTTTTAAATTATCTGCACGTAAACCCATGCCTTCAGAGCCAAAGAAGCACATGCTACGGATATAAGCGCTATCCAGATTATTTTTAGCCACCGCATCACGATGCGCTATGTTAATTTCGTCTTTATTAAACGGCATTGGCATATTCATGATATGCGCAGACCGAAACAAACGGTCGGTATGTTCTTGCATTCTGAAAATAGCGGTACCTTTTTCTGCATGATAGGCTCTAATACCTTCAAACACACCCAGGCCATAATGCAAGGTGTGCGTCAACACATGGACTTTTGCTTCACGCCATTCAACCCAAGCGCCATCCAGCCAAATTACGCCATCTCTATCGTCCATTGTCATCTTTGTATTCCTCAAATCGATTTATAGTATCTAATCTCACAACTATTCAGCGCCTAGTTCTGATAGATTATATGAAATTTCGAATTGTACTATAAAGTTAAGATCAGAAGTACCACCTTAAGTAGTTTGTCTGCAGAATCATCAGGCGAGATTTTCCCGCCTGATGAAACATTATGCAATTATTGTAACGGTAATACGCTAGTACCTTCTAACTGAACCGATTTCAAATCTTGCGGATTAAGCCCTAATAGCGCCAAAATACTAGGTGCAATTTGTATCGTAGAAACGGCTGTGTTGATCACTACTCCACCAGGCAAATTAGCGCCCCATCCAACAATCGGAACATGACGATCGTTAATTGAATTGCCGCCATGTTCAGCCAGTTTAGACAATTTGCCACCCGCATATACTGAACCTAATGTAGCGACACCTATCACATCAGGATATCGCTGATCAGTTAATGGATTAACACCCATAAAACTAGCGGCATCTGCACCCGCGTAAATAGTACTTAAACCTGCACTAGTAAACGGTTTAACGGTTTTATTTCCGCTAGCGTCAGAACCTATGCCTGCTGGAACAACTGCACCATTGACAGTAGCACCGGTGGTATAGCTAGTTAAAAAGCTCTTTGCAAAGCTTGTTGCAGCAGTTGATCTATTATTCAACCATAATAAAACACCATCATCATCCATCGCATGAGCAACCAAAGGCAGCAAGTCAGTTGGAGTTTGCTTAGCCCAGGCAGCGTTCAGCGCATCTATTAGGGTGCCATCGTTAATAATCGTCAAATCGCCACGATTTTGCGGTGATTGTCCATGCTTGGCAGAGAGAATAACGACCGTGTTTGATTGAGTATTTGGATTGTTAAGTATTGCATCGCCGATTTGTTTTAAGCTTTCATCAACAAAATACAATGCACTTTGCAGAACAGGACCAGGAACAGCAACACCACTCACAGTGGTATAACCACCTAACTGAGTTGTATCTGCGTTTTCAGGTGTCGCAGAGTTCGTAAGCTTTTGCGCAGTTGAAACAGCTTGAAAGTTCAAACCAAAAACCGCTGGCGTACCGTGTTTGTTGATACCCGCGTGATCATAACCATTGATCTCATTAATCACAGCCGCAACGTGAATAGTATCGTATTGCTGAGTACTTATATTGCTTTTAGTCCAATCATTCCCTGAAGCAAGATCGATAACACTATTAATTTCCGGTGCAAATAAATCATCAATACCGTAGCCAGAAGGCCCGTTCAATATTTCATAAGCAGGATGCTTGTCAATCCAGGCAGTGCGTAATCCAGCCGCTTTCGCAACTTCAAATACTGTATTGACTAAAAGATATTGATGTGGATAAACCGGATTACAGCTGATTGGATCAACAGGTAACTGGGTTGGATCAATTAAAATGTTTCTAACGTCATCCGGACTACCCGCCAGCTTTAATATATTAGTCGGATTAACAGAATCTACATAACCAGGAGTGATCGTTTTTACAGGATATAACCCAGCAATACCTTGAGTACCATCAAGCAAGATTTGACCCGCTGTATTCGTTGGCTCGATGTTTTCAGCATATTGAACTTCTGCACCTAAAGCAATGTTGCCCGCTTTACAATCAGTTTTTGATGTTCCTAGTGGTAATTCACTTCGGCTATAGCCGTCATCATAATAAATACCGGCTGATTTTGGATTACCGCCGGTTAACTGACCTACTAAACCTGGGAACGAGTCAGAAGGAAATGGAGTCAGGGCATTTTTATAATAAACACCATTATTAATCATAGCCGCTAAAGTCGAATTTGGATTATTTTTTACAAACCAATCTAAATCAGTTTGGTGTAAGCCATCAACTGAAATCAACAAAACGTGCTTAACTGGTGAACTGACAGGAGTTGCAGCATTTACAGTAGTCATCGCGACAGCACTTAAGGCCATACCAACGGCAATTGAAATCAGGGTTTTATCTATTTTCATAGGTTATATCTCTCTACAGCATTAGGAAAGGTAAGAACCCAAACTGTAACAAAATAATATGACTGACCTATGACAACTGTATGACGATCCTATGACAATCTAAAGATAGCTCCATAAACATCAGTTACCCCAAAAGCTCGCGCCAGATCCATTCAACTTGCTGACTTAATACAGCTACTTCAGCCTCATTGATGATAACGTTTTCACCTTGCAACACGCGCTTATGCCCCACATCACGATAGGTGCAGTAAGCCGTTGTCAAAATTTGAGCCGCTTCTTTGGATATAAAACCATCTTTTTGTAAGCCTTCCAGCAATCGAACATTATCTGTATAAGTTGTTAGCGCGGGGTTTTCTGCTGCTCGCGCTAAAACGCCAAATTGCACCATAAACTCAATATCAGCAATCCCACCCTTACTGTGCTTTAAATCAAACTGGTGAATTTGTTTAGTGGCTAAAGCATCGCGCATTTTTTCACGCATCGCCCTCACTTCCTCTTTCAGATGCATTAGCTCTCTGGGCAAGCTTAATACCTGATGCCGAATCTTTTCATAAGCCACTTTTAACTGCATGTCACCGGCGATAAAACGTCCTCTCACCAAAGCCTGATGTTCCCATGTCCACGCCTCATGTTGTAAGTAAGCATTATAAGTATTAATCTGAGCAACCAATAAACCTGAATCCCCATTGGGACGTAAGCGCATATCCACATCATAAAGCACCCCCGACAAGAGTTTGGTATCCAGAATATGCCTAACCTTTAAACCTAGCCGCCCATAAAATTGAGTGCAAACAATAGGATTCTCTCCATTGGTTAAGGCATTACCGTCTGGACAATCATACAAAAATACCATATCCAGATCAGAGCCATAAGCCAGCTCAATTCCACCCAACTTCCCAAACCCTAGCACCGCAAAGCCAGTACGCCGTCGATTAGTACCCGGTGGAAAACCGTGCTTTTCGGTGAGCATTAGCCAAGCTCGGTCAAGCACTTGAGCAACAATGCTTTCAGCGATATAAGTCAAATAATCACTAACCACCATCACCGAAATCACACCCATAATATCCGCAGCCGCTACCTTGAGCACATTAATGTGCTTAAACTCTCGCAGAGCTATCATCAATTGCTCAAGATCTTGAACATCAATAGGCGCTAACAAATCGGCTAATTGTTTATCTAGCGCGGTTTTTCTGAGCGGCTCATAGAGGGTTCGAACATCCAGCAACTCATCAAACAGCACTGGGTAGAGCGCTAAATAATCACATAACCAGACACTGGCCGACACCAGCCTTAACAATTGCGCCAAAGCATCCGGGTTTTCTGCTAATAACGCCAGATAAACATTTCTACCCGCCACCGCTTCAAATAATCCTAACAAGCGCTTTAACGTAATATCAGGATTACTGACCTGTTGCAAAGCAACCAGCAATTGCGGCATCAATCTATCGAGAACCTGGGCCCCTTTATTAGTCAAACGCCTAATCGAGGCTGCATGTTTAAAGTACTTGATCACCCGCAAACTTTCAGCGGCCTGCTGAAAACCTAATTCACTCAGGTAGACCTGTAATTCAGCATCATCAGCCGCACCCGTCCAGACCAGCAAACTACGCTGATCTTTTATAGCTTGTTTAGAAACAGAAAAGACCTGATCAAAAACAGCATGAACAATTGACCTAACAACATTCAATTGCTCTTTAAAACTATTCCAATCTGGATAGTCCAAGGAGTAAGCAAGACGCTGTTGAGCTTCATCACTCATGGGTAAATCATGCGTCTGTTGATCTTTATATTGCTGAATATGATTTTCAACACGTCTTAGAAAGCAATAGGAGTTCTTTAATTGCTCAGCATCTGTTTTTGTTAATAATCCTAACTCTCCGAGACGGTGAAGCACTTCAAGAATAGGTCGTACTTGCAAGGATTTTTCATTTCCTCCGCGTATCAATTGAAAGACTTGACCAATGAACTCACATTCTCGAATCCCCCCCGGCCCAAGCTTGATATTATCCATGCGGTCTTTGCGTCTCAACTCTTGAGTAATCTGCATCTTCAGAGAACGTAGTTCTTCAAACGCCCCATAATCCAGATAACGTCGATAAACAAAAGCTTTTAACAACGCCATCAACTGACTGCCGGTATTAAAGTCGCCTGCAACCTGCCGCGCTTTAATCATCGCATAGCGTTCCCATTCTCGCGCCTGGGTTTGATAATAATTTTCCATCCCATCAAAGCTCATAATAACGGGGCCGCTATCACCAAATGGCCTTAAGCGAATGTCAGTACGAAAGACAAAACCATCAACCGTTATTTCATCTAGGACTTTAACCAAGCGCTGGCAAAGCCGTGTAAAAAACTCGCTATAGCTGGTTTGCTTTCTATCGGGTAAAGCCCCATTTTCTGCATAAGCGAATATCAGATCAATGTCTGACGAATAATTGAGTTCATAGGCGCCGAGCTTTCCCATACCTAACACAACAATTTGTTGTGGACTACCATCAGGTAATAAAGGGGTGCCGCGCTTTTCACAGGCTTCATTATAAAGAAAAGAAAGTGCATACTGAACGCAAGCATCGGCCAACCAGGAGACCTCTGCCAATGTTTCCGATAAGGGCGCCCAACCTGCCAAGTCACGCCAGGCAATCCTAATCATTTCACGCCGACGGAAATTGCGTAACAGTTGCATTAACTGAACTTCATTAGTGGCCGTCAACCCAGCCAATCGATCAGTGTATCGATGTTCTTCATAACCGACTAACAAATCACTACTCGATACCAAATCAAGCAATATCTCCGGTTTCCGGATACAACTTTCTGCAACAAACAAACTAGAGGACCACACTTTTACGAGTGACGATACTATCTCTGGCGTTGGGTGAAAAACTATATTAGATGCTATCAGCGTCTCTTCCCATTGATCCAATAGCAAGATTAAAGGAGGACCCAGATTCTCAGGTAATTTATTGAACTCAGCGCTTAGACTATTAATTACAGACATAGATAGACCAAGCAAAAATCACTCGTCAGATTTAACAATCGGGTTAGCAAGGATAGCATCATTAACTCGATCTCTTAATTCTTTGCCCGGCTTAAAACGAAGAGCGTACTTCGCAGACAAGTTCAAACTTTCGCCTGTTTTTGGGTTTCGCCCTAATCGCGCCCGATGATAATGTAACGTAAAAGCGCCAAATCCTCTAATTTCTATTCTATCGTTTGCAATCAGCGCCTGACACATCGTTTCAATAATACAATCAACCGCTAAGTCTACATCCTTTAGCGTTAAATGCGGCTGTTTTCTAGCGACATTATCAATAAGTTCTGATTTAAGCATATTAACCTCATAGAATAAGCAAATTTGTATTTCTAATACTCGGCATTCTTGTATGCAACTCTTGAATAGACTTCCTTGCCTAAACCAGTCAGAGTTTTAGTACCCTCCTTCTATGCGACCCTCTGTTTGGCCTCTATTTAAATTTACGATTGTTAAACCCTGCTTATCATCTGACCCAGACGAAAACCAGTGTGCCAAAGTCTCAGCCAATGCATTGCGCTCAACTGGTTTACTCAAATGCCCATCCATCCCGGCAGCTAAACTCGTCTCCCTCGCTCCTAAAGTTGCATGTGCAGTTAAAGCTATAACGGGGGTTCGTACTGAGCAAGGGTTTGCACGCTCGCGCTCACGAAGAAGAGTTGTCGCTTCATAACCACCCATAACTGGCATTTCGCAATCCATCAGAACTAAATCATAGTGTTTATCTGCAAGACGGTCCAGTGCTTCTTGTCCATTCACTGCCAAATCCGGTTTAAGTTTAAACCTGGCCAGCATTGCCAGTATCACTTTCTGATTAACCCTATTATCTTCAGCAACCAATACCTGTTTTTCACTGTAGTCCGTCCAAATTTCTTTATTATTTATCGACTCACTAGCATCGAGGTTGATAGGGTCTCTCTCTGGTCGCTGGGCTACGGGTCTTAGTGCCTTAGCGATTGCTTCAAAAAGCTGGGCTTGGCGCACCGGCTTTGTCAGGCTTTGGGAAAATCCCAAGGCCTTGTATTCTGCTTCTGAACCTATTCCACCTGAGGTCAATAACAATCGTGGCGTTTCAGCAATAGCCGGTATCTCGCAAAGGGTACGAGCCAGCGCCAGACCATCCATAAATGGCATTTGCAAATCCGATAGCAGAATGTCGATCGGCTTAGCTCTGCGTTTGGCCTCCATTAAGGCAAGTAATGCGGCTGAGGCATTATCCACTGACGACACTGTCATTCCCCAACTCGTCACATAGTGCTCCAGAATAATCCGGTTATTCATATTGTCATCCACGACCAGTACACGTTTATCCTTAAGCTCAATCCGCGCAGGCAACTCGACTTCATTCTCTAATCGTGCCAGTGGCAAACTAAACCAGAAGCAGGCGCCTTTGTTAAGTTCGCTGTCCACCCCTATGGTTCCACCCATCAGCTCAACGAGGATTTTACTGATCGACAAACCTAGCCCGGTCCCACCAAATCGGCGTGATGTGGAGCTATCGGCTTGAGTGAATACCTGAAACAAATGGGCCTGGGTTTCAGGGCTAATTCCTATTCCTGTGTCCCTTATCTCAAAACGCAAGGCGGCTTCGTTTTCCGGATTGTGCAGAGATTTGACGGCAACCGATACCTCACCCCGCTCAGTAAACTTAACTGCATTACCGATTAAATTCGTAAGCACCTGGCGAATGCGGTTAGCGTCTCCAGCCCAGTAGTGCGGTAACTCAACCGGAATAAAGCAATTTAATTCCAGGCCTTTGGTAAATGCAGGAACCGCAAATAGGCTACAGACATCTTCAATAAGTGTGGCAAGATTAAAATCGATTTTCTCAATTTCAACCTTTCCAGCTTCTAGTTTGGACAAGTCTAAAATATCGTTAAGAATGGCCAGCAAGGCTTCAGCAGATGCGTAAGCGGTTTCAACCAGCTCAGTTTGTCCCTGCGACATTTCGGTATCACGCAATATATCCAGCATACCCAGTACTCCATTCATGGGCGTGCGGATTTCATGACTCATGTTGGCTAAAAACTCGCTTTTTGCCACCGCCGTTTTCAGGGCCAGATCACGGGCCTCTTCCAACACCAGTCTGGCTCGCTCCTGTAATACTGCCAGCGCCAGCATTTCACCGACTTGTTTTAACATGGTCAATCGACTGTCGTTTTTAACAGGGTGAGGATCGGTACAAAGAAATAATACTCCAAGGGTGTTTCCGCTGACAGCAAGAGGTATAATGTAATGACCATGTACCTGTAGATTTGGTAATTTATGATCACGCCAAGGATCACAATAACAGTCATCAGACACCAATATCTCACCTGATTCAGAGGCTCTGTTACATAAAAGACTGATCGAAACAATACTGGGGTCTTTTTCAATACTCTCGTCGCCAAAACGCCCTTTTAAAACAAACAGACTCAACTTTTCCTCGCCTTCGGCACGGAGAAACATCCCGCCTTTTTGTTGTAACTTTAAAGAGTGGATATTAAAAATGAGCGACAGAACCAATAAACAACGGGTCTTGAAAGGGGTTGACTGCTGTAATACCTTGGCAATTTCTAAACGAACCCGAGTATCTTCCTGAACCATTTCTTCGAGCGCCTCTAGAGTCACTTGCTCGGTGACGTTACGTTGAATTTGTACATAACCGGACAAATCACCGTTCGCAGATAAAATAGGGTTAATGTACAGCTCTGCCCAATATTCCATTGGCTCGGGTGGAGGAGTTTGACCGGCTCTCTCCAATGACTCAATCCCCTTGAAACGGTTCAACAGTTTTCCTGACCAACTTTCCTGGCGTTGCAAAGTATCTTGCATTAATGCAAGGCTGTTTTTGTCTGCGTTAGGACTATCTAATTCAGTTGAACGCCGACCTAGCAAGGTAGCTTCTGTCCACCCCGTTATTTGATAGAAAGCAGGATTAGCATATTGAATACAACCTTGATTATTAGTAATAATAATCATTTCACTACACGCTTCGACGGCCTGCTTAAAAACAGCTAATTGCGCATAAGCCTCTTTTATCAAGGAAATATCCCGACTAATTGAAATGTATTGATATGGACGATCCGTTTCGTCCAATAGTGGGGTAATGGTGCTATCCACCCAATACAACTGTCCGCTTTTATTACGATTACAAACTTCCCCCTGCCAAATACGACCTTGAGTAATCGTCTCCCAAATACTACTTATATAGGCTTCGTCGTGATAACCTGAATTAATAACATGATAATCCTGACCTAGTAGTTCTTCTTGAGAATATCCCGAAAGCTCACAAAACTGGGCATTAGCATAAATAATATGCCCTTCGGTATCGCAAATACTAACCAGAGCATGGGCGTCTAAAGCCATACGCAACTCTGCGTTCACCCGAATTTGTTCGGTTGCGATTTTTTGCTGCTGAGCAACGACCCTAACTAAAGGCTTTAAAACAACTATCCAAAGTAACGGAGAACCTATCAGAACTAATAGCAAGGTATCGAGTATATTTTCCTGAATGGGTATAACGGATGTCATTTTAGGTAAAAACAGCATAATCAACCCTTCAATTAGGCTGATAATAAGGCTGATGCGAATTAATGACCATAGAAAAAGCAGATTCAATCGTTTATCAACAACTTGCTGTATATGCATACTACCTTCCGTTTGCGTTATCTCTGAACTTTGTTAGAAACGAGTTAAAATAGCAAGAATCTAATTATTAGATAATGAAAACTAATAATTATAAATGCCCTACCCAGATATGATTATGAGAATTGATCATTTCTATTTCTCATCACCAGTTAATATACTAAAACACAACTAATTAATATAGCTTGTTAAATTCAAGTAATGGAATTGATGATAATCAACGATGTCTAATATGCCTGATAAGCCGTTTTTTATAAACCCTGAATTTCAAGAAATAGCTTCAAAACCAGTCCCTGATAAACCGAATCCGATTATAAAAAAGCTTATAAAAGAACCCTTTATTCACTTTATATTGCTCGGGGTCGTTCTATTTAATATCAGTGAATATCTTGAAGAAAAATCTAATCGCCCTGAAATAGTTATCAGCCAATCTAAAATCGATGCCATTGCTGATAATTACAAGCTTCAATATGGTCAATCTCCAAACCCTGTACAACTTAAAATATTAATTGATAACATCATCAAAGAAGATGTTTTTTATCACGAAGCCCTTAAACTTAATTTAGACAAAGAAGATGAAATCATTCGGCGCAGACTTGTTCAGAAATTTGAGTTTCTACAACAGGACTTAAGCATATTTATGACCCTAGCGACCAGGATTTACTGGCATTCTACGAATCACATAAAGAAAACTACCAGATTCCCAGTAAAGTATCCTTTAGCCATATCTTCTTCTCAACAGATAAACGTGGTTTGGAAGGGGCAAAAACTACTGCCAATACTGTATTAGGACAACTTAATAAAACCCAAACTGCCAGAGCGCCTGACCTGGGTGATACCTTTCCAGGACTTTACGATTATTCACAATTGTCGCCCACTGATGTGTCCCGGTTATTTGGAAAAAATGAATTAGCTGACAAAGTGTTTGTTGCTCCTGTAGATAACTGGTTTGGCCCTGTTCAATCGGGTTATGGCTGGCATTTGATAAGAGTTAATGCCATAGAGCCGGCAAAAACGGCAAGCTTTGATTCTGTCAAAGAAGCCGTAAAACATGACTTTGTGGAAGAAAGCCGTAAACAGAAAAATTCAGAGTCTTTTGAAAAACTGAATAAGAACTTCAAAATTCAAATTGGATAGACTGAGATGACACTTCATTTTTATCGCACACTGGGTTTGATTTGGATTTTGATGATATTTAGCACGTCACTTCCTGCCTGGAGCCATGAAATACGACCCGCCTATCTGGAGATCAATGAGAAAGACAATCATCTTTTTGATGTATTATGGAAGCAGCCTAGCAACGGCACACTGGCTCTACATCTTGAGCCCGAAGTCTCTAATGGATTAATTGCGACAACACCATCCCAAGAATCAGCCGCCAACAGCTTTGTTGTCCAGCGCTGGGAAAACCTTAAATTTAGCCGAGAGTCTTTCGATGGTGCAATTATTCGAGTAAACGGCCTGGAAAATACCATAACGGATACTCTCATCAACATCAGCTTTGCTAACGGACAGCAAATTCAAGAGATTCTTAAACCTAACTCACCTTCCTATGAGATTCACTTAACTGGCACCGGTAATTTGCCTATCCTGTCTTACTTAAGACTTGGGATTGAACATATCCTAACCGGATATGACCATCTTAGCTTTGTATTAGGCTTGATACTGTTATTAACCAGTCGCTTGCAACTGATTAAGACCATTACCGCCTTTACCATAGCGCATAGCATTACTCTGGGTGTTGCCGCACTTGGTTATGTAACGGTTAGTGCACCGGTCATAGAATCGTTGGTTGCCTTGAGCATTGTTTTTGTCGCTGTAGAAGTGAGTCGATACTATCAGGGCGATCACGGGCTTACCGTTAAATATCCTTGGTTAATAGCCTTTACGTTTGGGCTTCTGCATGGCTTTGCGTTTGCTGGCTCACTCGCCGACATCGGTTTGCCCCAGCATAATATTCCACTCGCTTTACTATTGTTCAATCTTGGCGTAGAGATTGGACAACTGATTTTTGTTATTGGCGTCATCGGGCTTATTTATGCCCTTAAAAAAATACCCCAACAACTACCAAACTATTTACGTTGGTTTGCACCCTATGCAATTGGTTCCTTTGCGTCATTCTGGATGATTCAACGGATTCATTTTCTTATGCACTAAGTACCCCATTTACTTTCACGAAATATCAAGGAGAATAGAATGATGTCAAAGAAAAAACTCGCCATTGCGATAAGTTCGACTCTGCTATGGACCGGGACGTTAACCGCCGCCGAAAATCAAATCAACGCTTCATCTCATCGTGAAGCCTATTATGGTGACTTACACTTACATACCAATTATTCATTTGATGCTTATGTATTATTTGGTGCTAAAGTAGATCCTGATGCGGCCTATCGCTTTGCAAAAGGTGAAGAGGTGGAGTATCTGGGTGAGAAGGTTAAACGTCAGGAACCGCTCGATTTTTTGGCAGTCACTGACCATTCAGAAAATATTGGTGTTTTTAATACGCTTGACGACCCGAATTCTGAGTTATCCAAGAGTGATTATGGCAAATCGATACTCAATGAGCCAGACAAGGCAAAAGTTTTTTTAAACCTGATCACATCTCTTAGATCAGGTGGCAAAGGTATTCAAGGCGTCGACAGTAAAGCTATCTCTCAATCAGCCTGGCAACGTTCAGTTGATACCGCCAACAAAAACTATCAACCCGGTAAATTCACAACCTTCATTGCTTATGAATGGACATCCATGCCGGATGGACAAAATCTGCATCGTAATGTCATTTTTAAAGGCGATAAAGCGCCTAACCCTTTCACATCTGTTGATTCAGACAGACCTGAAGATTTATGGCGATTTCTTGAGAAGTCACGCAAGGATGGTTACGAAGGATTAGCCATTCCTCATAACTCCAACGCCAGTAATGGTTTGATGTTTGATTGGCTTGATAGCGATGGCAGACCTATCGATCAAGCCTATGCCGAGCTGAGAGCCGCCAATGAGCCTTTAGCCGAAATAGCACAAAACAAAGGTGCGTCTGAAACCCATCCCTCGCTATCACCCAATGATGAGTTTGGTAATTTTGAGTTTTACGACCACTTATTAATTGGAGCCAATAAAAAAAGCAAACCAGAAGGCAGTTATGTCCGGGATGCGCTGGGTAGAGGCTTGGAAATAGCTAAACGTACCAATGATGTCAATCCGTTCAAATATGGTGTTGTGGGGGCCAGTGACTTTCATAATGGACTCAGTGCTTCCTCAGAAAATGCGTTTGTCGGGACTTTTGGTGGAATTGATCCTACAAAAAGATTGCCTGATATTAAAGCATTTCAAGATCGGTTAAAAGCCATCATACCGCCTTCAAAGCCAGAGCTCCTTCAAAAAGCAATTTACGAGAATGGCTCAGGAAATTTAACCGGTGCTTGGGCCGAACAAAATACCCGGGACTCGCTATATGATGCGTTTCGTCGTAAAGAAACCTTTGCGACTTCTGGCACCCGTTTAAAACTTCGTTTTTTTAGTAGCTGGGATTTAGATAATGGTCTTCTTAAAAATAAAGAATGGGTAAATACCGCTTACGCCAAAGGTGTGCCGATGGGGGGAGATTTGCCGGCCAGACCTAAACAGGCCAAAGCACCCAAGTTCGTGGTTTGGGGATTAAAAGATCCAAATGGCGCCAACCTGGATCGTATCCAGGTCGTCAAAATCTGGTTACAAGAAGGTAAACACATTGAAAAGATTTTTGATGTGGCATTGTCCAATGGTCGTAAAGTTGACCCTAAAACGGGCAAGAGTACAGAAGTGGGAAATACCGTTGATGTCAATACAGCGACGTATCAAAATACCATTGGAGCGACTGAATTATCTGCTGTGTGGAAAGATCCAGAGTTTAATCCGGCGGTACCTGCGGCCTATTACCTGCGAGTTTTAGAAATTCCAACGCCGCGCTGGTCAACTATTCTATCGGTTAAGAGTGGTCAGCCATTGCCTGCAAATGTCCCGTCTACGATTCAGGAACGTGGATGGTCATCACCCATTTGGTATACGCCCAGCAAAGGCTAATTTGATATTGGTATAGACAAGTAGAGACCTAGTGATTAGATTTATTTATTCTGTTATGATCCCCGCAGTTTTTTTGTTACGATCTCAGTATTTTTTATCTGCTCTTAATGGTGTCATCTCATGAAACATTTTAATAAAGTTAAAGCCCTAGCTTTTGGTATATCTTTCACTGCATTAACCGGCTGTATTGGCCCCAATGCGGGTAATGCCGTTCCGGGTCTTGCAGCCGTTCCAGCATCCAGTCCAACACTGGTAAATTCACTTGAAAATGTGATGTTGCAAAACATGGTTGGCAGCGTTTTAAATGGCCAGATTGGTTCACAACTACCCTCTGCCGACCAAAACTTCCGTTTACAACAATTAAACAGTGCTGTGCAATCCGGATCAATTAACCAAACCCAGCAATGGGTTAATCCACAAACCGGGAGTTCAATGCAACTTAATCCTGTGGGTCAACAAAGTTACAATACACAATCTCAACAGCAATGCCAAAACCTGCAGGAAGTGGTGACGTTGCCCAATGGACAGCAGTTAACTGAAAACCGCATCGCCTGCCTGAATCAACAAACTGGACAATGGGCGCTGGTACAGTAAACAAAGAATCATCCCTTAAGTACATAAGGTTCTACTCTGTGTTAGAATCCTGCTATGATAAATATTAAGTTATAGTCTGAGCTGCTTGAACATACTCACCGCTTAGCAAAGTGATTATGAATTTTAATTTAGCCTTCCTGAAATAGGCTTCAAATTGCGATAGGACAATAACATGAGTGCTGGCATCACCTTAATTACAGGGGCCACAGGACACTTGGGAGCAAATCTGGTTCGCCATTTACTTGCAGAAGGTGAGCAAGTCCGGGTAATGACTCGCACCCAACAAGACAATGGCGCACTGGAAGGCCTAAACGTTGAGAGGGTTGAAGCAGATCTTCGCAATGACAGAGAAGTATCCAATGCGGTACGGGGTTGCTCCCACATTTATCATTGCGCCGCCTTAGTTTCAACCATTGACGGTAATGCTGCCCATAAACGCGAAATATTTGAAACTAACGTTCGCGGCACCATAAACATCCTCAAGGCCGCAGAATTCCACAACATTAAAAAAGTAGTGGTGTCCGGTTCGCTAAGTGCCACTGGCTACGAACCCGACATTTCCAGTCATGAGGACATGCCCTTCTACCCTTTCGACCGCCATCTACCCTACGGTTTCACCAAACATTTAACGGAACATGAATGCCTCAAAGCCCATGCCGATGGGCTCAACGTTGTAATTGCCACTTCCTGTGCCATCATTGGCCCGCATGATTATGTACCCTCACGCATGGGTCGTGTACTCATAGATTATGCTAACGGCTCACTACGCGCTTACATTCCTGGTGGATTTGAATTCGTGTCCAGCCACGACATTTCCACAGGCCATATTTTAGCCATGAAGCATGGTCGCTCTGGACAAAAATATATTTTTGGCACCGCCTACGCCAGCGTGGATGATCTATTAGCAATATTCACCGAAGTCACTGGCCGACCATTACCTAGACTACGCCTCTCACCCTTACTAATGGCTACACTTGCTGAAATAGCTGACAAAACCTGGTATCGGGCATTTCCCAACCGCCCAAGGCGCTTTACACCCGGCGCAGTGCGCTTATTGCAGATGCATCGAAGGGCAAGCCATGACAAAGCGAAACAGGAGTTAGGGTATCATCCTACCGAACTAGCTCAGGCAGTACAAGAGGCCTATGACGACTTCGTGCGTAGGAACTTGATTGTCCCAGTCAAATAACCAACCAGTCTATACCCCCTAAACCACAAACCAGGCCTCAAACATGAACAACGCGAAGACGAAATCCCCCCCACCCGCCTTTGCGGCAGCCAAGAATCCCAGACAAAAAGCCCGCGCCTCGGGCATGGACCCAGATCGCTGGTACGTAGTGGAGTATGATAATGCAATTAAGAAAGGACAAGTGAAAGAAGTTACCTTCTGGAATACCTCCATTGCTCTCTACCGTGGCGAAGATGGGCAACTTGCAGCCTTAGAGAACCGATGCCCGCATCGCCAGCTCAAACTGACTCATGGAGCCGTGGACAAATGCAATTTGCGTTGTGCTTATCATGGCTGGTCCTTCAGCAAAGAAGGCCAACTAGAGGACTACTCCCATGATAGCTTTGGCAAACCACTCATTAAGAGACAACTGAAAACCTACCCCGTGCAAATTCGTTATGGCCTAGTCTGGCTGTTCCCTGGTAATCCTGAACTAGCCAATGAACTCTCCATCCCAGAAATCCCTGAACTGATTGGAAATAACCCTTGGGCTAACTTTGTATCAGACCTAACCTGGAAAACTCATCATTCGATGGTGATGGACAATATCTGCGACTTCTCTCATGCCTTCTTACACCGTAAATACAAACCATTCATCGATGCCAAATTAACCCACCACGAGGCGGATGATGATAGAGTTTACCTAACTTACGATGCTTATATGGCCGGAGGTAGGATTTCCGGGATTTTCGTTGATCGCAAGCGGGTGAATACCCGTTCTATCGAGTTATGTTACCAGTATCCCTATCAATGGACGAATACAGGGGATAGCATAAAAAACTGGTCATTTATGTTGCCCATCAACGAACAAACCACCCGAGTGTTTTTCCTGTTTTATTTCGATGCATTAACAATTCCACTACTTTCAATGAAAACCCCGAAGTGGCTTACGCAACTCGTACTGAATATCGCCAAACCTCTGGTGTTTAAACCCATATTACAAGAAGACGGCGTTGCCCTAGAGGCAGAGATGTTAGCTTATGAAAGTTATTGGGATGCCCCACCTATTGAACTTAACCCTGTTGTGCCGATGTTTCAACGACTTACCGCACGCAAATGGGAAGAGCATCTATCCAGAAACGAGACGACAGCTAGTAACTTGATCTAAATACCTAGTCTGTTCAATTACATTGCCCCAAAATCACGCAGAGTCGCTCAAATGACTTTAGCATTTTGTCTTGCAGCAACTCTCTACCTACCAAGTGCTTGATAGTACTCCCTGTCCCAGCCACTTGGTCTGTAAAGCTACGTACCTGCTGAAATACCACTGTACCCTCACGATACGGTAGGCAACCGGTAATCCATTGGCTGGAATTATAGGAATGTGGCGTATAGTACTCGCGTGTTAATACTAATAGCCCACCATTCCAATCCATCGCAATACGATGTCTGAGTATAATCGCAGTTCGTCCTTCAACGTTTTTTTCTATCCACGGAAACACTTCGCTAGCTCCAACTGGTAAAGCTTTCGGATAGCTCAGCCAATCTTTAAGCAAGCCTGGAAAGTATCGTGACAATAATTCACTTTCATCTGCAGCCTTGCGTAGCTCTATGGAAGGTTTTGACTCAGTGCCGTGTTTACGCAGGTAAGATGAAATTGCATTGATGCCGCCACGCCGATAGGCATCATGGCGTTGCAAAAGAATCTCCCTGAAATACTCACCAGCAGCATCTTCGATGGCTCTTTGGGGGGTTCTTTTAAGTGCATGTTTGAAAGCTTTAAGCTTTTCGAACTCATGACTAGATAAATTAAATTCGTCCCCGGGCTCGGCTTCCAATAAAACCCGTGCCTCTTCATTTGAGAATATCGCTGACTTAAGAACCCCCGTCCCACTATGCTCTGTCAAAACCCCGTGAGCAGTTACGTCAATATCTAACATGTCAGGATCTGGCGTCCGCAACTTGTCAACAACCGCCTGTAAAGGAACAGAAAAATACCAAATTAGGCCCACAGCAAGTTCATTATTGCTACCTTCATTTAAATCATAAGCAATAGGCTGGCTTTTATCTAACTCGGTAAGCTGAGATTTATCAATGCTTAATAACTGCTCTAAGGCTTGAGATTCAGCAAAAGCAGGAACATAAAACAAGATAAAAAGGGGACATAACAACCACCCCGATAAGATGGCTTGTTTCAGTTTCCGTGACATCAAACTACTCCTGGCATCAAACAAAGGGACTTGTGGCAATAATATCATTAATCCATTAATAAGCCATTGATCCTTAATTTCAAAATTCACTTCTCTGTAACATCTCCTTAATACCAATGACATTAAAAGACATTACATTAAATTGACCCGATTGCCAAGAATCACTTAAATTAAAGGCGTTTAAATCACTATGAACAAAGCTACAAACCTACCTTCGTATTTTCGCATAATCCGAACATCAGTCGCCATCTGGCTAGCTTACAGCTCACTAGCATGTGCAAACGTCAATTTCACCGGAGTTGCCGCTGGTGATGCAACAAGTAAAAGTATTTCTGTGTGGACCCGTGCTGTAAATGACGCTGCACCTGAGGTAAGTAATTTGACACTACAAATTTCTCATAAAAGCAGCTTTTCAAAAATCCATACGTCTGCCACATTAACCACTGACCCCGCCAAGGATTACACTGCCAAAATTGACATTGATCATCTACGACCAGCTACAACCTATTTCTATCGTTTTGTCGGACAAAACGGTGAAATCAGTAACATTGGTAAGTTCAAAACAGCACCCGAAGCTAATGAAGACGCCAGTGTAAAATTCGCCTTTAGTGGTGACAATGATGGACTGATGAGACCCTACGCATTAGCAGCCACATTCCCTGAACAAGATCTTGATTTCTATATCAATCTTGGCGACACTATCTACGAAAATGCCAGCAACGTTGCCGGCGATAACGCGGCCAACTGGCTCAACTCACCTTCTGTAACACTTTCCGGTTCATCGGCCAGCCTCAACGGAGTTCCTGTAGCTGGTACGACATTCGCTACGCAAGTACAATTGAGGGCTGATTATTCAAAGAAATACCGTGAAAACTTTTCCCCTGTTAACACAGGTGGACAAAACTCTCTGCAGATACTCTATGCTTCTCAGGGTAACTACACTACTTACGACAATCATGAGTTAGGTAACCGCCAATATATTAATGGTGGCGCCCCTGCAGGTGGCTCTGTTGGTGGACCACTTGGCACTGATATGCTAACTGGACGTGGGGTAGATGCTCGTGCAAATGGGGCTGGTAATCCTGGAAACATCAATGATACCAACAAATCCACCAAGGATTTTATTAACCGATCTGTGGGCTTTTTAACACTTCAAGATACCTTCCTAAGCTATCATCCGATTGCTAATCACGGCATTATCACTGCACCTTCTGATCCACGCACTGATGGTACAAAGAAGCTTTATTTGGTAGTCCCTACAAATCAATGCAGGTTGTTTTTTATCAACGAGTTACCGGAATGGGTGTGAAGAATAAGTATCTCCAAGTTAATGCCGATTTAGTCAATCCCATCGCCATCGCAGGTGTCCGATGTGTCCATTTTTTTTGGAATCGTGACGTCCCAGGACA
>CAIPPE010000060.1 GCA_903866825.1 uncultured Methylococcaceae bacterium | reverse complement strand
GACAAAATAATTTAAAGTGGGGTGGGAGGTGATCCATGCCATAAGTGCTGTAAAGGTTGGCGCTGCACTATGTCAAATATCGGAAATTATTACCACCTGCATTGATTTGTAGGGACTACCCGTTTTTTAGTGAGTTTAATAAGTATATTTAATTAATAAGCTTTTGAATTTTGAGTAGGTGGTGTTTTAGTGAATAATGCGAGCTGAAAGATTTTGTCAGATATCGCAATTATCTATGGATAATTCCAGAGCTAAAAGTGAAATATCATCTTCAAATTCATTGCTGCTGCGCCAAATAATTAGAGTCTCTTTGAGCTTGGCTAGTACGTCATTTAATGGTAGTTCGCGCGTTTTATTGATAAAGTTTAATAATTGTTCTGGGCCAAACATCTCTCCAGTTGTATTAATGCACTCAGTAATCCCGTCTGAGTAAAAAAATAACCTATCCTTGGTTGAATAATTTAAATAAGTGGGGTGATATTGCGTATTCGGTATAATTCCGACTGGAAGGCTTGCTTTTCCAATGAAGTGTGCCGTTCTATTATGGGGCAAATAAATTGGGTTGGGGTGCCCAGCCTGGCATAAATCGATACTGTGTGACTTAGTGTTTATTACTCCATATATCATGGTAAAATACAAACCATTAGTTTCAGTTTCATCCGTTTGAAACTGTGAATTAAGCCCTTCGATAACAGAGGATGATGGTTTGATTGATTCTGGTAATCTGTATTTGATTGGACTGCATTGGTCTAAGTCAGTTGTTAGGATTCTGCTTAGAGTAAAAGATAACATTGCGGCAGCTATCCCATGTCCAGCCACATCAATTGAGTAAAAACCGATATGATGATCGTCGATATTGAAAAAGTTAAAAATATCACCAGAAACTTCTATAGAGGGGATAAACAAACCATCGATTGAAATTCCTTGCTCACATGATGGGTAAAAAGGCAATAAATCGTTCTGTATCTTTCCAGCCTTTTTTTGTTCATCTGATAGAATCTTATTGATTCTTTTCAGTTGGTTATTACTATCTCGGAGTTTTTGTTCCATTTCTAATAATCTTTGCCCAGCTCTTATACGTGCATGGAGGACATCATTTTGAATGGGTTTATTGATAAAATCATCAGCTCCAGCTTCTAATCCATCAACCAAAGATTGTGTTCCTTCAAGGGAGGTCACGAGGATAATATAAGTATAAAAAGGCAAGTTGCGCTCACGTATTCGCCGACATAAAGTTGGTCCGTCCCCGCTGGGCATAACCCAATCGGTTATCACGAATTGAATGGGGCTTTTTAAAAGAAACTCGGTTGCGGAGTCGATATTATCTACAGAAATTACGTCATATCCCCAGTTTAGCAATGGTTTTTCTAAGCGTCTTCGTTCAACTGCTGAGTCGTCTACAATAAGAATGCGCATATTTGTCTCTAATAGGTAATTATTGCACTAGTTTTTTAGAAATTGTATCTTAAATGAGTATCTATAATAGATTTAAAAAAGCGGTATATGCATCATAACTAATTAAAAATAGATAATTTTTGAAATGATAATTATACTTTTTGTTAGTCAAGATTTTTTGCCCAACAAAACCATCAGATAATAAACTACAATGTAGTTGTTGAATGAGCTTTACGGGATTTGAACCCAAGTATAAAAAACCAGTCAATTGCGGTTTACATGATCTGAACTAAAAGGTTTTCTAGATCGGGCAAAAATAATGTTATATATTTTAAAATATAGTTGCTCCAAATTAATTCAAAGTTACAATCAATCAAATCTTAATAAAGATTACTATGAATCAAAATCTATATAGACTGTTTGTTGTTTTGCCTTTAGTTATTTTACCCTGCCTATTCTTGTTATATGCCTGTGGTGCTTGGGAAATTGTACCTCCTGCTTCACCCAATGCGATTAAAGCATTTGAAGTTCCTGACAGATCGAAACGTTATTCTACTCCAACTGCAATTAAAGAATTTGTGGAAGAAACAAAAAAAGTTGATGATTATCTCTTGTATGATGGTGATGATGTTAATATAGAGGTTATAGGAAGGCCTGAGTTATCAGGTGTTCAGACAATTGGACCTGATGGGCGTATTTCGTTGTCAGTAGTGGGTTCGCTTTTAGTCAGAAATATGACCCGTGAACAAGCAGCCGATGCGATAACCAAAGCATTATCCCCATATTATGCAAATGTATATACCACAGTTCGAGTGCAAGCATACAAGTCAAATCGGATCATTATTATAGGCCGTGTTGAGCATCCTGGCGAAATATTGTTCAATTCGGCTCCCTATTTGATGGATATTATAGCTCAGGCGGGTGGGATGCCGTTGATGCGGAAAGATCAGGTATTGACGCGCTGTGCAATTATCCGTAAAGAAACTATCTTGTGGGTTGATTTAGGGCATCTATTAACTGGGGACACCAGTTTAAATATCCCTTTGCAACGTAATGACGTAATTTATATTCCCGATTCATCAGATACGGCTGTTTTTGTTCTAGGAGCAGTAAATATACCAGGTGTAAAAACTATGTCGCCGCAAATGTCTTTTATGGATGCCATAAGTCAGGCAGGTGGAATTACCAAAGACGGTAATACTGAAGAAATCCATTTGATTCGCCCTAGTGAAAATGTCCATTTGATCATTGAACTCTCGAAATTATTAACCCCACAAAAAGAACTAAATGTAGCCATCAATGAAGGTGATATTATTTATGTTCCCCGTCATTCAGTCAGTAAAGTTGCCTATATTATGCAGCAGATTAATCCGTTTGCCACGCTGTTCTCAATTGGTCAACTTGGCACAATGCCATAATCTATGTCAGGGTTGAATATTTCACCGCTAGCGGATGAGTCTGTTGCAACCGGTGCGCTTATGCCGCTGGTTAGTCTGCGGAAGCATTTTAAATTATCTATTTGTCTTTTTATCGTATTTTCTTTTTTAGGTGTTCCTTTAGCTTTTCTTAAAGGTAAGTACACTTATTCAACAACAGCAACAATTTATATCGCGCCTCATGTTCCTAATATCTTGCAAATGAACTTTGAGCGAGATTTTACTTCTTCAGCCCAATATGGTGAGTTTGTTTCACAGCAAATAGCTACCATTAATCGATATGATATTATGTTAATTGCTTTAAAAAAGTTGCGTGAAAAAAAAATAGCATGGCAATTGCCTAATGAGTCTGAACGTCATGCAGCTGAGAGGTTGCAAGGTTCCTTGGTTATTAAACGGGTTTTAGATATTTATCTAGTTTCTGTTAGTCTGGAGAGTGATGTTGCGGAAGGGTTAGAAACGATAGTTAATACAGTGGTAGAATGCTATATCGAAAGTGTACGTGATGATAGTGCAATTTATGCGTCAAAAGATCGCGCTAACTTGCTATATCAGCAAAAAGATACTTGAGGGCTTCATTTCTGCCAGAAAAAAACGCTTGGAAGAGATTTCCAGGATTACCAGTGTTACAACATTTGTTGACGGTGGCGTTAATTCTAATGACGAATTGATAGCTGGTACTCAACAAGCTTATTCTGTGGCGCAACGCAATAGAATGGAAGCAGAAGCAAATTTGCTCTTGTTTGAAAATCCAAAAGATCCTGGTGCTACCACTGCGCTTGATGCAATTGTTGCAGATATTCTTTATAAAGATGGAGGGCTAGGAAGCCTGAAAGACCATACTAATATGCGTCGGAGCGAATTGATCAAATTAATTAGTGGATTGGATGTTAAGCATCCAGGATATGCTCAAATAAAAGGCCAGTTGCAAGATGTTGAAAGAGAAGTTCAAGAAGCCACTGAAAAGCTAAATAAGGATGTAAGGCACATGCTGATAGAAGAGCGTCGATCTAAGGTGACGTTAACGAAAAAAATTGAAAAAGATTTGTACGATCAACTCGTTCAGCAGAAAAAAGATGCTATGGAATTCGCCAAGTATTATAACGAAGCAGTGACCTTAAATCAGGAAATTAAGTATTATTATGGTCAATTGGAGCCAATAGATAATCGAATTGGATTTTTTGAGTTAGAATCCAAGGCGCCTAGTACCATTCGTATGGAAACACCGGCTATGTCGCCGGAGTATCCTGTTAAAGGTGGTAAAAAGAAATTGGTTATTATAATGGTAGGACTGGGCTTTGTTTTAGGTTTGGTCGTCCCAATTGTTATTGATATGTTGGATAAACGTATTAGAACCGCTGGTCAAGTAGAAAAGTTGCTTGGATATAAGCCATTAGCCGCGTTATTGGATTCTGATCAAAGCGACGTGAATCCAGTTACTATGGCTGACAGGATGAGAAGATTAGCTTTAGCTTTAGAACGTGAGCACAAACGATCTGGTAAATCGAGTCATTTGATTGTATTAACTTCAGTTAATCCAAATAGCGCGGTAACTTCACTGGTTTTGGATTTGGCGACGGATTATTACAAAATAGGTGTGCGAGCCGTTGCTGTTGAAGTTAATTTGCTAAAACCCGATAAGCGTTATGTCAGTGCAAACACGGATTATGGGTTTATGAATTTGCTTCTTGATCCTGATCTCGACGTTTTAAAGGTTGTTAGCCCTGCGGATAATAAATATCCAGATCGTATATCGATTGGCTTAACTTCGGAAGAGTTGTTTTTTGATTATAATCGACTACAAATGGTTTTGGCCAAAATTGCAGAAATTTATTCGGTAGTTATTTTGGATGCGCCTGCTATTCTATTTTCAGCGGATGTGGAGTTTCTAACTAGTATTTGTGATATTGCTTTATTAGCAATTGCAGCCCAACAAGATAAACCAGGTGAGATAAAACGGGCTGTAAAGCTATTAGAACGTATTGATCCAGAAGCTATTGGGTTTGTTGTAACTCGACTAGAGGTATTTAAAGGGGGGGGGTATTATTCAACTTTTGATAAAATTGACGCGAAGATAAGCCTAGCGAATACTAATCTTTTTGCAAAATTTTTAAAAAAAAGATCAACTAAAACATAACGAATTTATCTCTGAGATAGAGAGAAATTATGTGACTATACTTGTAAAAATCAGTTTGGCAATCTGCTTAAATTTTTATTGCAGTGCTATTATGGTCTTTTTAAGAGGCGATTAAGTTATGAATAAACCTTTAGTATCTGTTGTTGTAATTGGACGTAATGAAGGTCAACGTTTAACGGCTTGTTTAAAGTCAGTAAAAGAAGCAGTTGATCCAGGTGGTGAAATAGAATTGATTTATGTTGATTCTAATTCACACGATGGCAGTCCTGAATTGGCTGAGTCTTTTTGTTCGAAGGTGATTCGAGTACAACCTTTAAGACCTTGTGCAGCTTTTGGACGAAATGCGGGGTGGCGTGCTGCTACAGCGCCGAACATACTCTTTCTAGATGGTGATACCTTGCTGCATCCAGAGTTTTTACGGAAGGCCTTACATGCAATCGATGATCCCAGTGTTGCTGTCGTGTGGGGGCATAGGCGTGAAGCTTATCCGGAACACTCTTTTTATAATCGCATACTTGATTTGGACTGGGTTTACCCGCCCGGAATTACCGAGTTTTGTGGTGGTGATGCGTTAATGCGTCGAAGTGTTCTTGAGCAGGTGGGTGGTTTTAGCGAAGATTTAATAGCTGGAGAAGAGCCCGAATTATGTCAGCGAATTCGCAGCAATGGCTATGTTATTTTCCATATCGATGAACCGATGACGCGTCACGATTTGGCAATGACTCATTTTAATGCTTATTGGAAACGCGCGTTACGCGCTGGACATGCTTATGCGGAAGTGTCTCAACGCATGAAAGCAACGGATTTTCCTCTCTGGGTTCAAGAATGCAAACGAAATGCAATACATACAATTGTATTGATTGCATTGTTGTTGGGTGTCATTGTATTAAGCGTAATGACAGAAACTGTTTTACCTTATGTCGGTTTAGTTTTAGCTTATTTGTTTTTGGTGTTACGTTCTGCTTATAAAGCGCGTTGGAAAAATGCTCCAGTCTTTACTTTAATACTTTATGGTTTACATTCTCACTTTCAGCAGATCCCAATTGCCTGTGGACAAATAAGTTATTGGTATCATCGTTTCAGAAATCAACAACAAAGTTTAATTGAATACAAATGAACTATGTAATTAAGAGGTTCCTTGTTAAAGTATTGAGTCCGTTTGCACTAGTGATCAATCGAATGGATGCTCTCCGTCGATTATGGGCAAATGCCAGATTGAATAACGCACTGGGTGGAGCTTTGCATCCTTCCGCAGTCGTATTAAGCATGCCTGAGTTACAGGGTACTCGACGAATAGAGTTAGGTGAAAACTTGTATTTATACCGTGATCTTTATTTTGAAACACAAGAGGAAGGTCGCATTAAAATTGGCAATGATGTGGTTTTGTCACGTGGTGTGCATCTAGTCGCTTTTGCTGAAATTATTCTGGAGGATGGGGTAATGATTGGTGAATACTCAAGTGTGAGAGATGCTAATCATCGCGTAATACCCGGTAGTTCAGTGCGGCATAGCGGTCATCTTGGCAGGCCAATCCATATTGGTCGAAATGCATGGATTGGGCGTGGAGTCACTATTTTAGGTGGGGTTACTATCGGCGAGGGTGCAGTTATCGGGGCAAATGCCGTTGTTTCCAAAAACATACCTGCAGGGGTGGTAGCTGTGGGTATTCCAGCGCGAGTGATTAGATCTTAACCTTATGTTATCGTTCATCATATATTTGGCTGGAATATGGACTTACCACATCGCACAAAGCCAGTCAGTACAGAAAGCCTTTATATATGCTTATATCCCTATTTTATTGTTATTGCCTGAATATTTTCAAGCGATAACACCTGGGCTTCCAGATCCTACTTTTAGTCAAGCTTCCTCGGCGGGATTGTTTGCCGTATTTATAATGAAGGGTTCACCAGGTTATCGATTTAGTAATACTGATATTGTTGTTGGTGTTTTTGCGCTTTCAGTGGCTATCTCCCAGTATTTGGCCCTAGGTTATGCGGATGCGCAAAACTTAATGTTTAATCAATTGACTTCAGTGTTCTTTCCCTATATTTTTGCAAAAAGTTTGATAGAGCCATTTAATTTAAGATATGACTTTGCCAAGACATTAGTATTGTGTTTATGTGTGGTTTTTATAGGTAACTTATACGAGAATAAAATGGGGATTAACTTGTGGCAGATGCTACTCGCTAGATTTTTCCCCGGGCAAGGTAGTGGCTGGGTTACCACTTTTCGTTTTGGTTTGGCACGAGCATCGGGGCCTTATGGACATTGCTTGGTAGATGGAATTATGATGGCCGTTGGTTATCGATTTCAACGGTGGTTGCAATGGTCAGAGGCGTGGCCTGTTAAAATCAAACAACTAGATTGGGTACCTTGGTTCAGTCCTTCACAAATTTTTTCCTTAATGATTTTTGGGGGGGTGATTTCTACATTAGGCAAGGGTCAATGGCTGGCAGGTATTGTCGGAGCAGCTGTTGTTATTATTGGACGGTTTAAAAACCGCAGCTTAGCATTATCAGTTGTTCTAACGGTAATGATAGTTGTGGGTGTTCCTGCGTTAATAGGATTCTTAGATTATGCATCGGTTGGTCGAGCAAATGCTCTTGATGCCAATCAAGAAACCGCATGTTATCGTTATGAGTTAATAGAATTATATATGGATATTGCAGCTCAACACATGTGGTTTGGTTGGGGTTTGATGAATTTCCCCGATGTACCAGGGGCAGAGTCTATCGACAATAATTTTTTACTCGTATATTTGAATCATGGCCTAATTGCCGTTTCTATATTACTAGGCATAATATTTGTCATGATGGTAAGATTGATTAGGCATGGAATGTCTCAGCCATTCGCTGAGCCAAAAGGTAGTTCACTAGCGTTTACTTTGGCGGCAATTTATTTAATGTACTTCATTGCTACTGCAACGGTTGCTATGATGTATCAGAGTGGTACAATGTTTTTTATCATTATTGGTTTATCCGATGCCTATTTAATGTCCAGTAATTCGGACATTAATCCCAGTGGTAGTAAAAATCAAGTCATCATCGACACCCGAAAATTTAAATTTAGGAGGGTAATATAGGAAAAATGAAAATGTTTCTTGTGACGAGGGTATTAAGGTGAGATACTTAATTTTAGGTTTAAGGTTTCTATTATTATTTATTACAAAAGATATTTAACGAAGAGAGTTTAAGATGAGTTCTACAACTCCATTTAGCAGTCCTTGGTTAGACTATTTCGGTCAGGTGTCTATTATTCATCTACGCGAACGGATTGAGCGTTTCAATGCATTAAAGAATGAGTTAGCGCGTATTGGTGTTGATATTCATGACGAACGGGTTTTGATTCCTGATGCTCCCCGCCCAGATGATAGCTATGGCTTCCCCTCTCGTTCAATATACGGTAATTTCTTAAGTCATCTTGATATTCTTCGCAAAGCCCGCGATGAAAATAGTCATTCAGTCTTAATATTAGAAGATGATGCCATTTTTAGATCTTTTTTCGCAGATAGAGCTTATCAGGAACAAATTGTTAAAACATTAGAAAGTGAGTTGTGGGGGCTATGTTATTTTGGTCATCCTATTACAGATCAATTGAGCGATCAGCCAATAGGGTTAATAACCACACCTTTGATGTTCCATTGGGCTCATTGTTATGCAGTTCATCAGCGGGTTCTTTCAGATCTAGTTGCCTATCTTGAAGCAACAATAGAAACATCTGCTGGCCATCCAGATGGCGGTAAAATGTATATTGATGGGGCTTTAAGTATGTTTAGGTCAAGAATGACAGGCATTAAAGTTTTGGTGAGCAATCCTGCAATATCAATTCAAGGTGGCTCGCCGAGCGGCATTGCCACGCGTAGTTGGTATGATAGATTATCTGTTCTGAGTAAGCCTTTAATTCTTGTGCGAGCAGCGCGTGATGAGCTATGGAGACGCACAGGTATTCAAAATCCAACGCCAAAGAATTTATATAAATATCTAAAATTGAAGCTTAAATTTAATTAGAGTTTCATTCATAATTGGACATTGTTAGAAATTATCTGGTGTTGTAACTGAAGTACGCATGCAGCCATGTATAAATCACCACTGGAGAATAGCGTCGTACACAAATACACTCTGGATCTCGACAGTTGCCAATAGTGAGGTAGGATAAATTTAGAGCCATATCATAAACCCTATGGGTTATAGCTACGCCTTCGGTGAGTTTAGAAAATTGGGTTTTCTTCAGTATCTTGTTATAACTACTCTATAGAGATAAACTAGGTACACTCGCCACTCAAAAGAATTTGTTTATTAAAATGATTTTTAATTCTCTTTCGTTTGCCATTTTTTTACCCATTGTTCTGCTTTTTTATTATTTATGTAATAGGCGCTACCAAAATTGGGTATTGCTGATAGCTGGTTATACTTTTTATGGCGTATGGGACATACGTTTTCTTTATCTAGTTTCATTATCTACAGTACTCGATTTTTGTACCGGGCTGATGATAGCAAACGGACGAATGACTATGGCGCAAAGGTTGGCACCGTCGTGTCACCTACTAGGGTTTGCATTATTTTTTCTGGTACCTAATTGGCATGCGGTAGTTTTTCAGGGCGTTTATTCAAATAATATTGACTGGCAGCACTTATTAACTCCAACTTCGCTTGGACTTAAAGTATTGGCTCTTTCTATTTTAGGTATTGCCATTGCTAATATTGCTTATCCCTATGTGCTTAAGTACATGGAAGAAAAAACAAAGCGTATTTTCTTTTTGCGGTGCAGTCTAATTGGTCAGTTAGGCATGTTAGGCGTTTTTAAATATTATAATTTTTTTGTTGCTGAAGCTGAGGGCTGTTTAAAGAGTTTAGGTTTTGATGCTCCTAGCATGCATTTGGATATCATTCTTCCGATTGGTATTTCTTTTTACACCTTTCAAACCTTAAGTTATGTGTGTGACGTCTATTGGGGCAAGATGCAACCAGTAAGTC
Organism: uncultured Methylococcaceae bacterium; assembly: GCA_903866825.1. GTDB lineage: Bacteria > Pseudomonadota > Gammaproteobacteria > Methylococcales > Methylomonadaceae > Methylobacter_C. The sequence goes on along the minus strand of CAIPPE010000060.1, from coordinate 42,592 downwards.
GATTAAGGGATTTTGCGCTATTTGTATCTTATTTTCCGCCTTTAGTTGCTGGGCCTATAGAGCGGGCATCTCATTTGATTCCTCGGATATTGGGGGAACGGAGGGTAGGTTTTGAAAATATCTGTCAAGGCGGTTACCTTATTCTGCTTGGGCTGGTAAAAAAAATGGCGATTGCTGATGGACTGGCGGGTTCCGTATTCTCAATTTACAATGCCAGTAGTGATGTAGGTTGGTTAGACATTGTTACCGCCACGGTAACATTTGCAATACAGATTTATTGTGATTTTTCTGGTTACTCTGATATTGCCTGTGGTGTGTCTCTTTGGTTTGGCATTGAGTTATTAAAAAACTTTGACCAACCTTATTTTTCTTTAAACCCTTCCGAATTCTGGCGCCGCTGGCATATTAGCTTGTCATCGTGGCTTCGGGATTATTTATACATACCACTAGGTGGGAACCGTGGTTCGGAAATTAAGGTTTATAGAAATTTAATGTTGACTATGGTGCTGGGTGGTTTATGGCATGGTGCTGCCTGGAATTTTTTACTTTGGGGTGGATACCAAGGTGCCATGTTGATTATTCATAGGCTATTTGTGGGACGTAAACCAGTCGAGTTTAGTGGAACTTTATTAATGCGTTTGCCCAGGATGCTGTTCTTTTTTGTGTTTGTCTGTTATGGATGGCTTTTGTTTAGAGCAACATCTTTTGATCAAATCAGCTACTTTACTCAAGTTTTATTAGCCGATTTTTCCGATATGACATTACATATGAAAATTCCACCTTTGAGCTCGTTATTAGGTATTATTATCTTAATATTGGTCGAGGTTTTTCAATTTAAACGCCAAAATATACATTTTTATACATACTATCCAGCGGTTATTCATGGCGGCGTATATGCTCTCCTAATATTTGTTTTTATAATGGGGTTATCTAATGACAGTCAGCAATTCATCTATTTCCAATTCTGAGTCTGATACTATCCCTACTTCGATGTTGACTGGACAACGAGTTTTTATCGCCATACTGTGGGCATTAGTTTGGCTGATTTTGATCGATATTTCGCTCAATATATTTTTTTCTATGCCAAAATCACCACTGATTCAACCCACTAAACTACAGAGCTTTTTTAATTACGGTCGTTCGGCTGAGGGAAAAATCAGAAATATGGTAGGTAGAGATAACGAGTCTACTGCTATATTAGCCAATGCGGGTTGGATATTAGAAAATGTAGTCGATGAACAACCTAAAGTTGCTTCTAGTAGTGATCGAGTTCTTATTGCTGCCTATGGGCAATCATTTACTAATCAAATATGTGAGGCGCTAAAGGTTATTGATCCACGTATTGAGCTTCGTTTAAAAGCTGGGCCGGCTGCGACTGTTTCCCATTCATATGCTTATTACAAAGCAGATGCCAAGAATCAGCAAGCTGATGTAGTAGTGCTAGGGATTTTAGCGTCTTCCTTAAGTTACATGACATCGCCGACAACTGCCACCATCAATTTTGAAGGGGCCGCACCTTATACCTATCCAATTTATAAATTGAATGACGGGCATTTCTCAGAGGAAGACCCCGTTATCCATTCTATAGAAGAATTACGTACTTCATTTTATGACAATCCTGCATTGTGGCAGGAATATATCAAAGTGCTTAGAAGTAAATCTCCAACTTACAATAGCTGGATATTTGAAAAAGATATTTTTGATTATTCTGCCTTGGCAAGAATGATTCGTCGCAGTATTGGGCAAAAACATGTACACGATGTTACAGCCAGATACTGGAATACAAATGGATTTATAAATACAGATAGCATTTTGGATATTGCTAATATACTTATAGCTAATTTTGCTAATGATGTCAGGTCAAAGGGTCAACTTCCTTATGTTTTGTTAATTCAGGATCAGGGATATAAGGACCATCTTGCCTTAGCATTTGAGTCTCAACTTAAACAACTGGATATTCCTTACTTAAGTACCCACACAATTGCGTCAAGTACGAATCCCAGAAATTTTGTTAGTGATGGGCATTTCACTCCAGAAGTGACCATGCAAATAGCGCGTGTGTTTCATGCTGATGTTTTAAATAAAATAAAGAAAAATTAAATAATTGTGTTCACAATCCACTAACCTGCCATAGGTAATAATACGGTGACTAAAAAGTTAACTAACAGCACTCAGTCTTTAAACCAAGACGTAAGTGAACCTGACCTAAAGGCTCTTAAAAAGAGTGCTACTCATGGAGCTTACTGGACCGTTGCAAATTATGGTTTAAGCCAAGCCCTACGGTTTGGCAGTAATCTTATTTTGACTCGTCTGTTATTTCCTGACCTTTTTGGATTGATCTCCTTAGTAAATGTTATTCTTTTAGGATTATGTTTGTTTTCGGATATTGGAATTGGCACCAGCATTATTCGTAGTAAGCGTGGTAATGATCCTGATTTTCTTAATTCCGCATGGACTATTCAGGTTGTAAGAGGTTTTGGGATCTGGATAATTGCTGCAGTCATCGCTTATCCTGCCTCTAAGCTTTACCAAAATCCTCAATTAATCTGGTTAATTCCAGTGATTGCAATATCTATCGTTTTTAACGGATTTAACTCTACAGCGTTGTATACAAGCTATCGAAATTTAGCATTAAAAAAAATAGTGATACAAGAGTTGATTACGCAATTAATTTCTTTAACATTAATGATTACTTGGGCATGGGTCAGTCCATCTGTTTGGGCTTTAGTTGCAGGAGTCTTGTCAGGCGCCTTGATAAGCATGATTTGGAGTCATTTCTTAATACCTGGGGAACGCAATCGGTTTCACTGGGATAAAACAGCTGCTCAGGAGCTTGTTCATTTTGGAAAGTGGATTTTTATTTCAACTATACTAACTTTTTTAGCGGGTCAAGCTGATCGTGTGATCCTGGGTAAAATATTCTCACTTGAAATGTTGGGCGTTTACAGTATTGCCTTGACACTGTCAGATGTGCCAAGACAGGTCGTGTCAGGCCTCAGTGGTAAAATAATATATCCGACTTTATCCCGTTTGGCACATATGCCGCGTGGTGACTTTCGAGAACAATTACTCAATAGTCGAAAAAAAATATTACTTATTCTGGCGCTAGCGCTTTCGGTCTTGGTGTCATTTGGTGATATTTTGATTTTGCATCTTTATGACAAGCGTTATGATCAAGCGAGCTGGATGCTAACTTTGCTAGCGATTGGAATATGGCCAAATATGCTCTCTCAAACCAGCGAGCAGGCTCTTTTTGCCATTGGAAATCCTAACTACGCAGCAATTGGTAATTTTTTCCGATTTCTTTTTAATGTAATTGGCATTCCACTTGGTTTTAAGTATTTCGGGATACTGGGGGCAATCACTATTGTGGCTATGAACGACGTGCCATTTTATTTTGCAATTGCTTTTGGTGTTTCTCGCGAAGGTTTATCGAGCTTTAGCCAGGATATAAAGGCAACTTTAATATTTACTGTAGCAGTGGGTATTTTGATATATGGGCGTTGGCTACTCGGTTTTGGGCTTCCAATGACCGGATTATTTTGGTAGAAGAAAAAAATCTATAAACATTCGGTACCCTTGCCAGCGGAAGGTCAATCTACGCTCATCCAGCTAGATGGGCGGATAATTGGAGATAGCGAAATTGTGGGAGTATTACACTCTTCAATTACCGAGAAATTTATTTCTCTGAACCCGCGATCTCGAGCAGTTTAGTCCATAACAGCTTGGCATTTTAAGCGAGCTCAAATAAGCATGAAAGTATATCCTGTTGACTTAAAAAAATTTAGTGCGATTGTCCGGGTTAACTGGTTAGTATTTTGTTTGAATTGAAAAATGAGTAGAACTATTTTGTTGTTTCGAAAATTCCTTTAATACTATTAATAATTTTTCAGCAGAAGGTGCTCCAATAGCATACAAAGCGACCGTATCATCAACTGCCGTAATACGCTTTTGTAACAATTTAAGTTCGCCAACCTTTATCCAGTTATTTGGCTTGAACGGGAACCAGGTATCATAGATAAAAGCATATTTAACATGTTTAGCTTCCATAAGTTCATTCATCCAATCAATGTCACTACGAGTTTTTCTATAACGCAGTGCATCGATAGAACCAAGTCCCCATAAATCAAGCACGTACTGACCAGATTTAAGAGCCATTAAGCCAAGGTCGTTAACAGCTACAGGTTCAGCCAACATCTTAGCGATATTAGCCATTTGAGCCTGTTGATTTTGGATGTTTGAGGACGCTAATGGCGTTCTTAGGATCTGTGGGGATAATGAGAAAAACATCAGCGGTAAGCAAAATATTGCTGGAAATACCCGCAAGTCCAAGTTAATGATCAATCTCAAGCAAATGAGAATAATAAATAACAAGTAATAATTTTCATAACGTCCGAACCAGCCGTATTTTCCAAGTAGAAAATGTAGGACTGTAGAAGTAAGTAAGACTAAGCTTAAGGATTTATCTTTATTCCAAAAATAAACTACGAGAATGGATATTGGAAGAAACAAGAAGCCATATTTTAAAATGTTTTGTATCAAATTTTCTATCGTTGAGTGCAGACCATCACTATGCGAAGATTTAGCAACAATAGAAGATGGCAACCATCCCAAATTAAGGCTGTCCAAAAATATAGAAAAGCCAGCCATTACTATAGTAATAACAGATAGCGCGAAAACAGCTTTTCCTACTTCCCCTTTTGAATAAATATAAAAAAGTACCGGTAAAGAAATAGCTAAGCCTTCATAACGAATCAAAGGAAGTAGAATTAATGCACAAATGGCGTAACCAGGCGTTGAATAAGTACTTTTCACTTTGCCAATATTTTCTAGTATGGGTAACAAAATAACAGCAACCAGTAAAATCTGCAGGCTGTGTTCCATTCCGGTAAAAACAAGTCCATACGCGTTTAAAGATATTAATATCACAGCAATTAAAGTTAAACGAGATGTCAACTTGAGATCTGAAAAAGCTTTATCTATAGCAAAAACTAATAAACCCAAACAACAAACATTTATTATCAAGGGGACAAACTCAAAAAAAACGCTAAAAAATGAGAAAGGCGCTAACAAAAATGGCCATAATATGCTTGATGATGGGGCGGATGGTTCACTTAGATTGATACCATAATTGCCCAGCCAGATATTTTTCGCTAATGCAAGATGTATATAAGGATCATCCAGAGAATACGTAAAGAACCCACCTGTTTCATTGATTATTAGCGGTAATATCAATGCTATCGGAAAAAGAACAAGTAGAGTTATAATTATTAATAGTTCTTTATAACCAACAGAATGATATTGAGTCATTGGGCGCTCTGAGAGTAGATGAAAATGGATATGAAATTCGGTTTCTCGATTCTAGAATATCATAGCAAAAACCGTTTGTACAAGCCTAATTCTCAAGCGTTCACAGCTTAAACGATCATTATTTTAGTGATATTCAAAAATTATTACCCTTATTACAGGCTTTCACAATGATAACTTTTGGGGAGAGCAGAGGGCATCAATAGAAAATAGGCCCAGTCAAGACTTTTGTCTGTTGCACACCACACAATGGCAGTCGTTTGAACTATCCCAGACAAGTTATTGTCCGCAGCAAATTTACTTTTTAAAAAATTCTATATAACACTATATGTAGTGTTTATTAAATCTTGCTACCTACTAGAAAAATGAGAGAATGGTGAGTATGTTATGGAAGGTTAAACATTTGCGTTTAATGATTTGTCAATTTTGTCTATCACATGGAGGAGTTCTGTTGGATCGATAGAAAAGCCATTTTCACAAGCGTGTCCAGTGATAAATCCGTAAGTCATTCCCAAACAGTCCGAATAGTTCTTTAGAACGTTGTTGAAGCGATAAGGTGGTTGGATTATGCAGATTCCACCATTCTGCGCTATACTATAGATGCAATGAAGCATATGGCTGCCTTCTACGCCAACGATAATCTTTGCGTCTCTAGTTGCTTCTACAATTTCATTAACACTAGAGTATTCAGGGTCAAGGATACGGAAGCCTTCAGATTGGAGGACTTGTTCTATTACTGTACTATTAACTAACGACCTTGCAGCTCCTTGTTGCCCTCGACGAATAAACACCCGTCCCCCAGGATTTGCAGAAGGAATTTTCAAAAGGCGAGTACGAAATTCTTCGTATCGTTTTTTTTTCAAGGAGTTCTGACCATAATCGTCACATATAATTAAGCTTCCGAAGCGTGCTCGAGTCACTGGGTTAGGTTTAATGCTGAGGAGTTCTTGGTAGCCAATCTCATGACTATAAGCTGAGCGTGCTGGAGTAACTGGCTTACCAAGAAGTTCTGCAGTTAAATATAGAGTTAGATCATCGGTCAGCCAATGACCAAAGTAAAAACTTCCATAGTAAGTGCCTGCTAGAGCGCCTTCAGATATAAACTCATTAACATTTGCTCCAATTAATCTTTTAGGTTGCTTCGTCAGAGGAAGTCTGAAAGAACCTTTGTAAAGGCTACCATCTAACAGTTCACAATCAAAAATTTGATAGGCTACTGTGGCCGCGTGCTCAACTTCTCCACCATGGATTCTCGTCAGCTCCTGTTCTATTGTTGTATCTTCCATAACAGCTTTGACTTTATCGAGATCGTTTTTCAAGAAAATAGCTGGCGGTACTATTTCTCGTTCCCTAGAACAAATTGTCCATTGCTTTGAACTTATATCCTTAAGTGTTTTGTGAGTCCTTGATAGAACCTTAAGAAATTGCTGTTTAATAGGAGTAATATTCATATCACATAAAAATATCAGATTTTCTGGAATGAAATTGAAAGGTAGTTTCGTTTATTATGGTCTAAAATTTAAAAGGATTCCAATTAAATTGTGAATTAAGAGTTTACTCGCAAATAGTTCCAAAAAAACATTGCCGAGGTCACTTACTTGTAAACCCAAAAACTCCATGGTACATTGAGTCAATAAATGTATCTGAAAGCTATTTTAAATTGCTTTTTTGATTAAGTATTTAGCTAAAAGTTATAGACGCATTTAACAGTATTTATTATGTTCAGTTTGATTACCTTTAATTTAATGATCTTCACTATATGCGGCCATTTCATTTAGCAATTACACCCTCTGTGCCTGTGTGGAAATCGGGTGACTTATTAATATTTGATCTCAAATTTTATAATGGGATGTTGTTGTATCTTGAAAAATGGCCTGGGGAGGTATCTTGCATAATTTCATTAAGCACCGAACCACTTCCTGAATTTGGTGTTAAAGCTATAAATTATAATGAACTGCCGTTTAAGTGTATCACTTTAATAGAAAAAGAATTAATAAGTGCAATGCATCTACAGGACGTTTCTATTGTGCTTGCATCTGGCGACTCTGACAATCAACTTCATCTAAGCAAGTTATGTAAAAAAGAAAACATAAAGTGTGTCTATATCATTGAATATATACCCGAAACTCGATATCAAATAGCTGCATTGAGTACCTCAAATCCTATCGTAAAAATACGTAGGTTTTTCTATATATGGGAAAAAGAAAGAAAAAGAGTGGCTGCTTTTAAACTTTGCGACGGATTGCAATCAAACGGTGCTCCAGCTCATGGTGAGTACAGTTATGTAAAAAATAATTTATTATTCTTCGATACCCGGGTTTTTGAAAGCCAGATAATAAAAGATAATGAATTAGAACAAAGAGTTGGTTACTTATCTGAATTTAAGCCACTGCGCATTGCATTTTCAGGGCGGTTGATCCAGATGAAGGGAGCTGATCATCTAGTTAAATTTGCTTTTAAATTAAAACAAAAAAATATTCCCTTCCATTTAAATATTTACGGCACCGGCGAACTAGAGACAGAAATGAAAGAATTCATCTCTAAAAATCATCTTGGGAATGAGGTTTCTATTCTGGGAGCTGTTGATTTTTATAAAATACTTATTCCTGATCTTAAACAGGCAATTGATCTTTTTGTGTGCTTACACAGGCAGAGTGATCCCTCTTGTACCTACTTAGAAACATTGTCCTGTGGAGTGCCTATAGTCGGGTACAAAAACAGAGCGTTTTCCGGTCTTTTAGATATTTCCGATATTGGGTGGGGAGCTGAATTAAACGATCTTGATGAAATCTGTAAAATTGTAGCTGATTTGAATAATAATAGAGCTGAGTTAATAGAAAAATCAAAAACCAGTGTGGTTTTTGCTCGTAATCATGATTTTGAAGCTACTTTTCAAAAGAGAATTGATCACCTTCTCTTTACAGTCAATAGCAAAAAATAATTTATTTGGTAATTTCACTGGAATGTTATTAAACCGACGACATGCGTTAAAAAAGAAAACGAGCCTTTTAACTAATAGGGTATATCATGAAAAAAACTAAAAACATTCGTGTGTTGTTATCCGCTTACCAATGTGGACCAGGAATGGGCTCAGTCTCTCAAATTGGCTGGGAGTGGTATCAGCGATTAAGTAAGGTTTGTCAAATTACGTTATTGACTCACATACGTAATCGAGAAGCATTGGAAGCCTCAGGTATTCCTTTAGAGGGCTCGACTGTCATTTTTATTGATACTGAGTGGTTTGCTGGGCCACTATATCGATTTGCTTCTTTTTGTTTTCCTCGGAGTGAACACCCACGATTCCTTATTGCCTCGCTTGATTTTTTTGTTTATGACTGGCTTGCCGTTCGAAAAGCTAGTCATTTGCTAAAGAGTGGGCAAAACTGGGATATCGTACATGAGGTAACTCCTGTATCACCCATGGCTGCTACAAGATTGTATAAATTGGGCATACCTTTAGTACTTGGTCCTTGGAATGGCGCAATGGCTTCTCCTACAACATTTCCTGAAATTATGAAGGCTGAATCAAAATGGTTATATCCCCTTCGCAATTTTGGTCGAGTCATTGATTTACTGCTTGGATCTACACGAAATGCCGCTTTAATTCTAACGGCAACAAAATCTACTTTGGCGGGAATATCAGAGGGTAATCGGTCCAAGTGCCGATTTTTACTTGAGAATGGTGTTGATTTAAATTTATTTCAATTTCAAGAATGGCCTTCTGTACCTTCGGACAGCAATCCCTTACATATCCTGTTTGTTGGGCGTTTACTGCCTTTCAAGGGGGTTTCGATGCTATTGGAAGCATTAAAAGCAGTAAGTTTCCCGGTCCAGCTAACAGTCGTTGGTGACGGGCCTGAAAGACTTAATTTAGAGAGATTGACGACAGAATTCGGGATAAGTGAAAAAGTTGAGTTTACTGGTAACTTGCCGCTAAATGAGATTGGTAAAATCATGCAAAAAGCGCATGTGTTTTGTCTTCCTTCAGTACGTGAGTCGGGTGGAGCCGTATTATTGGAAGCAATGGCTGTTGGCCGCCCTGTTATCGCAATTGATTTTGGCGGTCCGGCTGAAATTGTGGACGACGGTGTGGGTGTTAAGTTACCGGCAACAGGTAAAGCCGATGTTGTACAAGGGTTGATTAAGCAATTTGAAAGTGTCCGACAACAGCCGGAAGTCTGGAAAGTTCGCGGGCAAGAAGGTCGCACACGCGTTGAAAACAATTATAGTTGGGATGCCAAGATTGCTAGAGCTATTGAATATTATCGTGAATTGATCGGGTCAAAGACATGACTCAGAGTATCGCATATCTAGTAAGCCAATATCCAGCTTACTCTCACACCTTCATTTTGCGTGAAGTCCAGCAACTTCGTCAATTTGGAGTTCCAATTGTTGTCGCATCAATTCGGTTGCCTGATCGAACTTTTGAAAAGCTGACAGATATCGAAAGAAATGAAGCAGAACACACTTTTTATGTTAAGTCACAAGGTCTTTTAAAGGCAAGTGTTGCTTTAGGCAAGACATTGTTTTTAAATCCCATTGGATTATTAAAGGGTTTCAAACATGTCATTAAGTTGGGTGGCTTCGATATTAAGCGTTTGCTGTATCATGTTTTTTATCTTGTAGAAGCTATGCTTTTAGGTCATTGGATGCGGTCACAAAAGATAACGCATTTGCATGTACATTTTGCGACACCGGCGGCTTCAGTCGGTATGCTGGTTAAAACTGTGTTTGGTTACAGTTTTTCCTTTACCGTGCATGGGCCAGACGAGTTTTATGATGCTCCTGGTTATAATTTACCTGAAAAAATCTTAGCTGCAGACTTTATTTTTTGTATTAGTCATTATGCGCGTAGTCAATTGATGAAGTTATCTCCGGTAGAGGCTTGGTCGAAGTTTGACGTCTGTCGATTGGGTGTAGATCCAGAGCGATTTAAGCCATTAACTCACGCAAAAGAAGCTGAGATTTGTAATTTACTCTGTGTCGGTCGATTGACCTCTGCTAAAGGCCAAGCTATTTTACTGGAGTCATTAGCTCAATTAAAAAATGAGGGTATTTTTTGCACTCTTACCTTTGTGGGGATGGGGCCAGATGAACAAAGTTTGCGTGATTATGCAGAATCTTTAGGGATTGTTTTGCAAGTGGTTTTTACTGGTGCAGTCGATCAGGACCATATTCTCGATTACTATAAAGTCGCTGATATTTTTGTATTACCTAGTTTTGCGGAAGGGTTGCCAGTGGTATTAATGGAAGCAATGGCTATGGAAATTCCATGCATAACGACTGCTATTACAGGTGTTCCTGAGCTTATAGTGAGTGGTCAGAATGGGCTGTTAGTTCCAGCTTCTGATAGCGATGGATTAACCAAAGCAATCAGGCAATTAGTGAGTGATCCCGTTTTACGCCAACAACTGGGCAAGGCAGGAAGACAAACAGTTTTGGTTAACTATGAGTTATATAAAAATGTGCATTTTCTGTTTGAAAAGTTATCCTTGCGACTTGGGAATCTATAGTTTTGTTTTATCATCTTAGGGTTTTGTTATACTGTTTGCAGGTTGAAATAGGAAATTAATGTTTTAACAAATAATTAGAATTATGAGTTAGACAGCACCTTTAAGGCGCAAATTTATATTTTGAATGACTAGTTTGATATTGAGGTGTTGATTTACATGATCGCGGCTATAGTTTTTCTTATCCTGTTGTTGGCAAAGACATTGATACTTTGTTTAACACTACCTGGTACTTTGGAGTTACTCACCTTAACCTTGGCCGCTTTAGCATCAAAAAAGGGTTTGGTGTTAGATTATTCAATCAATAAAATATCTTTACCCAAATTAGCTGTTGTTATACCAGCACATAACGAAGTCAATGGCATCTCCGCCTGTATAAAAAATCTGCAAACCAGTTTGCACCAAGCTTCAAACTGTGATTTGGTTGTTATTGCTGACAATTGTCAGGATGATACCGCAGATCGGGCTAAAAGCGCAGGTGCCCGTGTTTTAATTCGTAACAACGATGTTAATCGAGGCAAAGGGTACGCACTGGATTATGCTTTTACCATTTTATTAGCAGAGGAGTATGATGGTTTCTTAGTGATTGATGCTGATAGTCGTGTAGATGAGCGATTAATTAGTGATTTTCAATTTGCCTTCGCACAAGGAATAGATGCGCTTCAATGCCGATATCGTATCTCAAACCCCGATGATTCTCTTAAAACCAGGCTTCAATATATTGCCTGGTTAGCCTTTAATGAATTACGCTTGTTGGGTCGTGAGAAGTTGAATGTTTCCGTGGGTCTTTTGGGTAATGGGTTTGCATTAAGCAGGAAGGTTCTGGAAGCTGTTCCTTACAAAGCCGGATCTATAGCAGAAGATATGGAATATCATTTACGATTGGTTGACGCAGGTTATCAAGTACATTTTCTTGAAACAGTGGTTGTATATGCCGACACACCAAATCAGGATGAAAATCATGCAGTGCAGCGGACGCGCTGGGAAGGAGGTAGATTTAGGCTTATTATAGATCATGTGCCCGCGTTATTTAAAGGGGTGCTGCGAGGCAAATTAAACTTGTTTGAGCCTTTAGCCGAACTACTGTTGTTACCATTAGCCTTTCATGTATTATTGCTATTGTTAACTTTGCTCATACCCGTTACGTTGCTTCAATATTATGCTATCGTCGGATTATTATTGGTTTGCATGCATGTACTGGTTGCTATTTTGTTGGGAGGGGGCGGCCTAAAGGATGTTAAAACACTGCTAACAGTGCCTTTTTATATACTTTGGAAACTTACTTTGTTGACCAAGTTATGGCGTAATATGCGTGTCAATGCTCAATGGCAACGTACGGATAGAGAGGATTCATGAAATTATTATCAGTTTTTATTGTAACGTATAATAGCGCATCTTTATTGCGATTTTGCCTGGACAGTTTGCGGACCCAAAACTTAGCGGATGAGCTTGAGGTTATTGTCGTAGATAATGCATCCCGGGATGAATCGGTTACTATTATTCGGGCAGAATATCCAGAGGTTCGGTTAATTGCCAGTGATACTAATCTTGGCTTTGGAAATGCAAATAATAAAGCTTTAGAAATAGCAACCGGGCGATATATAGTGCTACTTAATCCCGATGCTGTATTACCTCCCGGTACTTTAGTCAATGCAGTAAAACACATGGAAGCAAATGTTGATGCCGGTATGGGCGGCGGTCTTTTACAAGATCCACTAGCTAATTGGCAGCCTTCCGCCAGGCTTTTTCCTTCGCTATTGAATGACGGATTGACAATATCTGGATTAGCTTATCACTTCTCAAGCTCTCGTTTTTTTGGTCGCTTTGATCGTACCTGGGCTGACCCATTGACTGCGGCGGTAGTTGATTGGGTGCCAGGAGCATTCGCAATTATACCTCGAAGTTTAGTAGAGCAAATTAGTCTTTTTGATCCGCGTTTTTTTCTATATTACGAAGAAGTCGATTTGTGTCGACGCATACATCAGGCAGGTTTTAAAGTTTATTACTGGCCAGATCTGGTTATAACTCATATTGGTGGAGCGTCATCTGAGACTGTGGACGAATTGGCATTTTCAAGTTCGGGTAAACAATTAACCTTATGGCGTATGCGTAGCCAATTATTATATTATCGCAAATGGCATGGGTTGGTATATAGTTGGTTCGTGAAAGCTCTAGAGCAAGGGTGGCACAGTTTGCGTGCTTGGCTAAACAGAAAAAGTTCGCCTGCTAAAGCAGAAGAATCGAATAGGATAATACAGCTTTGGCAACAAGCTTGGCAAGATACGCAGGGTGGGCTTAATTCCCCAAAACAACCTTGGTAAATCAATATGTTTGAAAATATTCGTGAAGACTGGCGCACTTATGAAGGTGATTTGACTAAGCAAGGCTTAAGTGTCATGTTAATTTATAGGTTTGGGTGCTGGCGATATGGGATCCAACAAAGATGGTTAAGATTGCCATTTTCGATAATCTATAAAATGTTAAAGTTATTATCTCAAATGTCGACTGGCATTGAATTGCCTTGTGAAACTAAGGTGGGGCGACGGCTTGTAATAGAGCATTTTGGAGATATTATCATAAGTGGTGATGCAGTGATTGGCGATGATGTGATTATCCGTAATGGTGTGACTATTGGTTTGAAGCGTACCGGAGTACAGGGTGCGCCAATAATTGGTAATCGTGTTGATATTGGTGCTGGTGCTAAGTTATTAGGTGCTATTAAAATCGGTGACGATGTGGTAATTGGTGCAAACGCAGTGGTACTACAAGACATTCCAGCTAATTCACTAGCGGTTGGTGTGCCTGCAAAGATTAAACCTCGGTCAATTTATTCATCGAACTGAGAGTGACAATGAATAATATAAAAGCAATGATACCAGGACCTTTAGGCCAGAAAAGGAAGCCGACATTCCTTCGATTTATAATTCATTGGCTGTTTCTAGTGAAATCTTTGTTGCCACGTATCTTTGATATTGTAACCAGTTTATTGTTTCTGTTTTTTTTGTCACCTCTGATGCTGTTGCGCGGACTTTGTGGATATTTCCAAACGGGTGTCGTTTTAAAAAGAGAAATTTATGTTGGTAGGCTTCAACAAGAGTTTGAAAGATTATCGTTTACTGGCTCCTTGCCGGGAAAAGATTTACCTGTATTATTTAACGTGTTGCGAGGTGATTTAGCATGGGCGGGTCCAAGGCCAGTGACCCCTTCAGAACTCTCATCATTACCTCAACAGGCATTATTTCGTTTTGGTATAACGCCAGGCATTGTTTCTCCCTACTTACTACGGAAGAAAATTGGTTTGGCTTATGAAGATGAATTGTCTACAGATCATGAATTTTATTATAGCGCTAGAGCTAAAGAAAATATTGGTTTAAGTCTTCGTGGTGTGGTCGGTACCCTCTTAGGAGGCCAAGAGGCACGGCCAACACCCCCGATATTGCATTTTTGGGGTATCAATATAGTCAACACAACCATGTCTGAGGCACTGGATTGGATTGAGCAAAAAGTACTTCAAAAGCAAAAAGTGATGTTAGCATTCGTTAACCCTGATTGTCTTAATATTGCTTATACTAACGTAGATTACCGAGGTATCCTTCAAGTTGCTGATCGCGTATTACCCGATGGTATCGGAATTAATATTGGTTGTCGTATTCTGAACGAATCTCTTATGGCAAACATTAATGGCACTGATCTTTTTCCTCGATTATGTGACCGTGCGGCAAAAAATCGCCACAGTATATTTTTATTAGGAGGGTTGCCCGGAGTTGCAGAACTTGCTGCTCATGCAATGCAAGAGCGATATCCTGATCTAGTAATCGCAGGGACTCATGATGGCTTCTTTGAGAAAGACCAGGAAAGCCAAGTGATTGAGTCAATCAATAATTCAGGAGCTGCCATTTTATGTGTCGGTTTTGGAGCACCTAAACAGGAGTTGTGGCTGGCGCGTAATCGTGAAATATTACAGCCAAACGTATGTTTAGGGGTTGGTGGGTTATTTGATTATTATTCAGGACGCATACCAAGGGCGCCAGTTTGGATACGCGAAATTGGTTTGGAGTGGACCTGGCGGCTGGTTCAAGAGCCGGGTAGAATGTGGAAGCGCTATATAATTGGTAATCCCTTGTTTCTTTTTCGCGTATGGTTGCAACGTCAGCGCGGAGAAAAGCCATGAACTCAGAGTTGCAAAACGAATTATTGCGTCGTTATAGTCGAATGTCTTATTTTAAAAATAATATTTCATTACGGTTACAGTTAAAACGTTTAGTTTGGCTGGCAGTGATTCGGGGTGCTTATTTTGTTAAACGTATAATTGATATTGTTACTTCCATTTTATTACTGATCATGTTGTCGCCCCTGTTTATATTAATTATGTTACTCATTTATATAAATTCACCCGGACCGGTTTTTTTTAAACAAACCCGGGTAGGTCGTTGGGGAAAATTATTTACGATGTGGAAGTTTCGATCCATGTATCTTGATGCTGACCAACGGTTAAAGGAAATTATGGCTGAAAATGAGATGTCGGGGGGCGTTATATTCAAGATGAAAAATGATCCGCGAGTCATCCCCATCGGTCGCTTTATACGTAAAGCATCAATTGATGAATTGCCGCAATTGTGGAATGTCCTGAAAGGTGATATGTCTTTGGTTGGCCCTAGGCCAGCACTACCAAGTGAAGTAAATCAATATTCTCTGCAGGATCGCCAGAGACTGGAAGTGATTCCAGGTATAACTTGTATTTGGCAGGTCTCTGGACGTTCAAATATCCCTTTTCCCCAGCAGGTGCAACTGGATACTGAATATATCCAATCCCAGTCATTGCTTCTCGATCTAAAACTATTATTAAAAACAATTCCTGCCGTATTGTTAAGTCGGGGAGCTTACTGATGGATGCTATAATTTTCACTGATAGAAAAGGACAGGAATTATTTCCGTTAACCGATGAAACCAGTATAGCGTTGTTACCATTGGCTGGAAAATGGGTTCTGGAGCATACCCTGGAGGCATTGGTTGATGCAGGTATCCGTGAAGCTCACGTGGTTTTGTCTCCTTATGCTGAACAGGTTAAGGCAGCATTCGGTAATGGTGAACGATGGGGAATGTCTTTAACGTATAGTGTAACGCGTGGTGAAGAATCGCCTGCGCAGGCCTTAGAGCAAATTCAAAAAAACTTGGTTCCGCCATTTTTGGCTCTCCGAGGTGATATTATTCGCAGTGGGGAGCTAAAAGATTTTTTGCGAAAAGCCGAAAAAACAGAATCCGCTTTTGTGCAAGCATTATACGGTGGTGAAAATGCATACCTAACTTTGTGCTTAGATCCTCTTCGAACTGACTTTAATAGTTTAAAATGGACGGAATCCAGACAGCCTGTTTCGAATCAATCAAGTATAGATGTCGAGGGAGTAGTGGCAAGACTTGATTCACTAAAGGATTTCTATCAGGTAAATCTGGATGCGGCCTCCGGGGAGCTAAAAACATTTTTGATTCCTGGACGTCAAATTGCATTAGGCCTTACCCAGGGGCGTAATACTGAAGCTTACCCACAAAATTTAAAACAGGGAATTGCTTTGATTGGTTCCAATTGTCACTTACATTCCTCAGTTGAGCTATCAGGTAAGGTTGTCATTGGAGACAATGTTATCATTGATCGACGAGCTACGATAGAATCATCAGTTATATTGCCTCATACTTATATTGGTGAGTTGGTGGAAATACGTAATGCCATAGTCAGTGGGAATGATTTGATTCGTGTTGATACTGGATCGATACTGAAAATTAGCGACACTTTTTTGCTTGCTGATCTTAAAACTACGACTATCGATAATGGCTTGGGTGCTTTATTTAACCGTTCAGCGGGAATGTTATTATTATTAATCAGTCTACCATTATGGCCTTTAGCCTTGATTCTAAGTGTACTTAAGAGTCCAAGAAAACCTTATTTCAGATATTGGTTACGTGGAAACAAGAAAGAATTAAATAATTTCGGTGTACCGCAACGTTCGGAGTTTTCGGTAGGAGAATGGAATGTAGATGTGCCTGTTCTTCGATATTTACCCAGGGTTTTGGCGGTAGTTACTGGGGATATTAATCTGATTGGTGCCTTGCCTGTTAGTCTTGACATTGCATCACAACGAATCGAAGAATGGGAGAGGTTGGCCGATAGAGCCCCTGCTGGATTATTGGGGCCAACCCAATTAAACCTGCCAGCGGATGCAAATGACGATGAAAAGTTAATGAGTGATTCATTTTATGCTGCTAATTTTGGTTTTAAACAGGATTTGCGTTATATATTGCAAGCTGTAAAATCCTTTTTTTCGAGTAAAGCTTGGTTTAAATAAATAAAAAATGAACTTCATAATAAATAGCCAATTTTATATGTGAGTAACACAAGATGACAGCAGATATAAATGCACCCGACATCATTACTTTAAAAATAGTCAGCGACCCTAAAAATGTTTCTCCATTGGGGGAAGCTATTAACGCGCTTTGTCTTTATGCTACAAACAGTGAAGTTTACGCTCATGATATTCAGCTTGCTGTAGTTGAGGCGTTAAACAATGTTATTTTACATGCTTATAAAAGTCAGAAAGGCAATGAAATAATTGTAAAATGGATTCAGTCAACTGGTTGCTTAAATATTGAAATAATTGATTACGGGATATCTATGACTGCTTTGCCTGTTGCTGCATTACCGGAGATTGATGCGGAAGGTGGACGAGGGTGGTGGATTATTAATGCTTGTGTGGATGAATACTATTACAAGGCAGTTGAGTATGTAGAAAGAGAGAGGGTTTGTACTCCATCATCATCAGATAGTGATGTGTTCCACAATTCTTTGCTCAAATCCTCCAGAAATACTTTGACCTTAATTAAATACTTTCAACAGGTAGCATAGTTCAAAAAATTCATGCGCTTATTGAGTATTTTTTGTCATAAGTGTTTTTTAAAATTTAACAAGGAAACCAATATGATTCTTCATGAACAACAACATAACGATATCGATATTATTGAATTATCCGGTCGCTTCATTATGGCCGATACACCTGAAGTACGGAATCGCTTAAATAGTTTGATAAAGGAGGGTAGTGGCAAACTGATTATTGATTTGGAAAAAGTAACCTTTATTGATTCTAGTGCCTGTGCAGTGCTAATATCAGCATTTAAAAATATGCAAATTAAATCAGGGCGCTTAGTTTTAGTGACCAGTCCAGTTGTACAGTCATTAATCGAGTTGACTCGCCTACATACTATATTTGAAATTATCCCCACTTTACCAAGAGCCATAGAAGCTTTGGAATCTAATAAATAGTGCTTAATATGCATAAATTTAGATGAAATTCTTTTGGTGTTGATAATATTCAATTTAATTTTTATTTAATATCAACATTGCAGGTTATCCCTAAAACCAATGGGATAACCATGCCTGCATTTGTCCTGCTTCCCCCCCTTTCATTTTCTTCTTTTTGGTACTGTTATTTTCGGTTTATCGGTTAATTCAAAAATAAATTTTTCAAGCTCATTGATTGCCTTTAATGTTTCTTGATGTAATGGATGACGTATATTGTTGGCTGGATGCAGATGGTTTTCTCTACAATCATCCAAAATACGTTGAGCGTCTTTTAGTATCAGATTCATAAGTCCCTCTTTCAAATGTAAATAATAGAAAGAGGGTATTTAAAGTTAAATTAAATGAATACATCCTGAATGAGCCGTAAGATTTTAAAGTATGTTGTCTAGGTATTTGTGATTTTGAGTCGCTCATGACTGAAAATCGCTATCATGTTAATATCTATATTTTTTAACTGTTAACCCCCCATGTCTGAAAACTATTCAATGGAACATGATTATTCACTGGATGCTCTGAAAGTCCCTCCCAATTCAATACAAGCAGAACAATCTGTCCTGGGTGGTTTGATGCTTGATAATCAAACCTGGGATTCAATAGCCGACAAGGTTGTTGAAACAGATTTTTATCGGCGTAGCCATCAGCTTATTTTCAGAAAGATAGAAGAGTTGGCCGAAAAACAGATTCCTTTTGACGTGATTACTTTATCGGATGCGTTAAAAGCCATCGGTGAGTTAGACAATGTGGGTGGACTGGGTTATTTGATCATGCTGGCCAAGGATACGCCCAGTGCTGCAAATATTGTTGCCTATGCGAATATTGTTAGAGATCGTTCAGTCTTACGGCAATTAATTCATATTGGCACAGAAATTTCGGACTCTGCTTTTAATACCGATGGACGTGATACTGCAGAATTATTAGAGAATGCAGAGCGACAGGTTTTTCAAATAGCTGAACAACGGCAAAAAGGGCAGGGCGGTGGTTTTATATCGATAAAATCCTTGCTTGCCCAGGCAGTTGACAAGATTGAAACCTTATTTGAGCAAGAAGGTGCAATTACTGGTGCAAGTACTGGATTTACCGATTTTGATGCCTTAACGTCAGGATTGCAACCTGCAGATTTAATAATCGTAGCCGGTAGACCTTCGATGGGTAAAACGACGATTGCCATGAATATGGCTGAAAATATTGCTTTAAAATGCGGTAAACCAGTTGCAGTATTTAGTATGGAAATGCCTGGCGATTCCTTGGCTATGCGTATGATGTCTTCATTAGGCCGAATAGATCAAAATAAAGTCAGAACGGGTAAGTTAGAAGATGATGATTGGCCACGCTTAACATCCGCTATTAATATTCTGGCAGGAACGCAATTATTCATAGACGATTCACCAGCCCTCACCCCCACTGAAGTTCGTGCAAGAGCAAGGCGATTAGCACGAGAACATGGACAGTTAGGCTTGATTGTAGTGGATTATCTGCAATTAATGCAATCTCCGTCCAGTGGTGATAATCGGGTACAACAGATTTCTGATATTTCCAGAGGCTTAAAAGCGTTAGCAAAGGAATTGAATGTGCCGGTTGTTGCTTTATCACAGTTAAATAGAAACTTGGAACAACGTCCTAATAAGCGTCCAGTGATGTCAGATTTGCGTGATTCTGGAGCTATTGAGCAGGATGCTGATTTGATTGTTTTTGTATACCGTGATGAGGTTTATAACGAAGACAGTCCTGATAAAGGTATCGCTGAAATAATTATTGGTAAACAACGAAATGGGCCTTTAGGTACGGTGCGTTTAACCTTTTTGGGTCAATTTACCCGCTTTGAGAATTTTGCTGGTAATCCCTATAGTTCTGGAGATTATGAATGACACCAGCAGCCTATGCGGTTTTAAATTTAGAGGCGGCGCAACATAATTTGCAAAGAGTGCGCGAGTACGCACCCGCTTCAAAAATCATGGCAGTGATTAAGGCAAATGGTTATGGGCATGGCTTGTTGCGAATAGCGGATGCATTAAAAACAGTGGATGGTTTTGCTGTTGCACGGGTCGATGAAGGTGTGCGTTTACGTAGAGCAGGCATAAAAGGCCGGATTGCCGTTTTGGAAGGTTTTACGTGTGCTGAAGAATTAGATGAGCTTTTGCTCTATCAGTTAGATGCAGTGGTACATTCATTTCAGCAAGTTGAAATATTTGAAAGTAGGGTAGAGCAAAAGCAGATTGCTATCTGGTTAAAACTGGATACGGGTATGAACCGATTGGGATTTAAAACCCATGAGTTTGAGGCTGTGTATCACCGTTTAAAGCACTGTCCGATTATTCGTTGGCCGATTAACTTTATGACGCATCTAGCGAGTGCAGATGATTTACAAGACCCAACGACGTTAAAACAAATTCATTTATTTAATAATACCATTGCAACGATTGAATCGAACTCCGAGTTTAAGCTCGAATGCAGTATTGCTAACTCGGCCGGGATTATAGCCTGGAAAGAAGCGTTAACCGATTGGGTGCGGCCTGGTGTTATGTTGTATGGAATTTCACCGTTTCCAGAGAGTACGGGTAAGGAATTGGGGTTAAAACCGCTTATGAGTCTTCATTCCCGGTTGATAGCGATAAAAGATTTAGAAAAAGGTGATAAAGTAGGTTATTCAGGATCTTGGATCTGTAAGAAAAAAACCACTTTAGGCGTTATTGCGATCGGTTATGGTGATGGTTATCCTCGTTATGCCAAAGTGGGTACGCCCGTGTTAGTGAATGGTCAGCGTGTGCCATTGATTGGTAGGGTATCAATGGACATGATAACCGTTGACCTTGAAACTCAGCCACAAGCAAAGCCGGGTGATCCTGTAACTCTCTGGGGGGAGGCCTTGTCCGTTGAAGAAATTGCCCAGTGCGCAGATACGATACCTTACACTTTAGTCTGTGGTATTACCCAGCGGGTACAGATTGTTGAGAAATCAGAATTTTAAAAATTGATCAATTGAGTCATAACTGATACATATAATTTAAAGATAACTAGGGTGAGGGTTATGATTATAAAGCGCAAACGGGTTGGCTTTAGATTGGCTTTAAAGATTAGCTGGTGAGTTAATTAAACAATTTTATGTGTAATCCATCATGACAGCTAACATTGTAAATAATGTGCCTTCAGAAATTAAGGTTGCTCTTAAACAAGAAATCCTAGAAGTTTCAATAGCCGGCGATTGGGTGTTAGATGCAGACACACCTTCATTAGAGCCCGTCTTGGCACAATTAACAAAAGAGGGCGTTCAGCAACTGGTTTTTTCCACGAAAACCCTAGGACGTTGGGATAGTTTGCTAATGACTGATCTTATTCGACTGATTGATCTGGGTAAAAATCAGAACATTCAGGTTGATACGTCAACTTTGCCTGAAGGTATCCAGGGCTTGCTTAGTCTGGTATCTGCGGTGCCAGAGCGTGTTGGAGCACGAAGAAAGGAAATTAAAATACCCTGGCTTGAAACAATGGGTAATGGTGTATTACATTTCGTTAAAGAAACGCATGACTTGATTGTGTTTATTGGTGAAACAGCACTGAGTTTTGCTGCTTTGACACGCGGTAAAGCCCGCTTTCGGTGGGTTGATTTATGGATGAATATTCAAAGTTGCGGACCGTCCGCATTACCTATTATTACCTTAATCAGTCTATTAGTAGGATTGATTTTGGCCTTTGTGGGGTCAGTCCAATTAGCGTTGTTTGGTGCGCAAATTTATATTGCTGATCTGGTTGGCTTAGGCATGACTCGAGAAATGGGTGGTTTGATGGCGGCTATTATTATGTCAGGCCGGACGGGTGCAGCCTATGCAGCACAATTAGGTACCATGCAGGTCAACAGTGAGATTGACGCACTAAAAACGATGGGTTTTCAGCCTATGGAGTTTTTAGTTTTACCTCGAATTTTAGCGCTTATTTTGGTCATGCCACTACTCTGCATCTATGCCGATTTGATGGGGATGGTGGGTGGTTCATTGGTGACTGTGGCTTTTTTTGATGTGTCACTGGTTGAATATCTTCATCGTACTGCTGGTGCAGTTCATTTAACGGATTTAATGATTGGAATTTCCAAGTGCGCTGTTTTTGGTATCTTGATAGCATTGTCGGGTTGTATGCGGGGTATGCAATGTGGACGTAGTGCTTCAGCAGTGGGTGATGCTGCGACTTCAGCCGTGGTCACCGGGATTGTTTTTATCGTGATGGCGGATTCATTGATGACGGTTATCTGTAATCGTCTGGGTATTTAATTATGACTACGCCCTGCCTGACAATTAAAAACATGACCATGGCCTATGGACGTTTTATTATTCAAAGGGATCTGGATTTTACGATTAATCAGGGTGATATTTTTATTATTATGGGCGGTAGCGGCTGCGGTAAGAGTACCTTACTGATGCATTTAATCGGTTTGCAACGTCCTGCAAAAGGTGATGTGTTTTATGGTGAAGAAAGTCTCTGGCAAGCCGATGATCAAGCACGCAACCGAATTTTAAAACGCACGGGGGTTTTATTTCAAAGCGGTGCATTATTGAGTTCAATGACCCTGGCAGAAAATATAGCCTTACCGATTACTGAACATACCAAGCTGGGTGCGGAAAGAATTCGCAGAATTGTTTCTTATAAGCTGGCCTTGGTGGGTTTGGCGGGATTTGAAGACTATTACCCTTCAGAAATTAGTGGAGGGATGCAAAAACGGGCCGGTCTGGCGCGTGCCATGGCTTTGGATCCAGAGATTTTGTTTTTTGATGAGCCTTCGGCGGGCCTGGATCCCATCAGTGCCAAGTTACTGGATGATTTAATTCTTAGTCTGCGTGATAATTTAGGCGCAACTGTCGTTATGGTCACGCATGAATTAGCCAGTATCTTCGCTATTGGCACAAATTCAGTCTTTCTGGATCCAGAAACAAAAACCATGATAGCCAGTGGGGCGCCTAAAAAATTATTGGCTGAATCGACAGACCCCAAAGTAATCCGTTTCTTAACCCGTGGTGAAACACAAATTCCAGAAAACAATACTCACTATCTTGACAGGCATCCCCTATGAGCAAACCCGTTAATCCCTATACTATCGGTGCATTTCTGGTCGGTTCTCTAACGCTGTTAATTATTGCGGTTTTGGTTTTTGGTGGAGGAAAATTTCTCAAGAAAAAAATTGAGTATGTCATTTATTTTGATTCAGCTTTAAATGGCTTAAATGTCGGTGCACCCGTCAAGTTACAAGGCGTACAAATTGGTACTGTAAAAGAAATTTCTTTGGAGATAAGCCAAAAGGCAAAAGATATTATTAAGCCGGTCGTGATTGAAATTGATCCAACAGCGGTTTTAGATTCCGATGGACACCCGCTGCATGTGGCCAGTACCGAGGAAGAAAGCAAAGAAAATGCTAAGCAATTGATTGAATCAGGTCTTAAAGCGCAATTACAAACACAGAGCCTATTGACGGGATTATTATATGTTGAGTTTAATTTTTATCGGGATATGCCGATTAAGTTAACAGGACTTAACTATAAAGGGATTCCCGAACTACCCTCTGTTCCAACGACTGTAGATCAAATTAAAGACGCTGCTGAAGAAGTTCTCACTAAATTTCGTCAATTACCTATTGAGCAAATAGTGAATGATTTTGCTGCGACAGTAAAAGAGTTACGTACAATCGCCACATCCGATGAATTAAAAGCCAGTCGTGCTTCATTAAATAAAACCTTAAAAGAAACAGAAACACTGATAGCGAGTTTGAACACTACACTGATTCCTTTAGTCACTAACATGAACGGCGCCACGTCGGATACGCGAGTGATGGTAAAGCAGTTTAACCAGGAAATGATACCGTTGTTAAAATCCACACAAAAAACGTTAGAGACAGCTACCAATGTATTGCAGGAGTCAAAGCAGGCAGTAGGCTCTGTTGAAGCACTTGCAGACCCTGGGGCACCCTTATGGCAATCTTTGGAGGCCTTACGGGATGCGGCTCAATCGACAAAAAATTTAACTGATTATTTAGAGAGACATCCCGATTCAATACTTTATGGTAAGGAATAAACCGCTATGAAATTTACTATTGATCGTTTGGTTCTTACACGAAGCCACTTTATTGGCATGAGTCTATTGGTTTTAGCGGCACTTGTTAATGGCTGCACTAACAGTGCCAAGCCGATACAGTTTTACCGACTGACTGCGGATGTTGCTGTCACAAATCCCGCTTACGCTAACAAGGTGGGGTCAGGCCCCGTGATAGGTTTAGGCCCCATTAGAATTCCAGACTATTTAAACCGGCCACAAATCATTGTGGCAGTAACGCCTAATCAATATTTATTATCAGAAGACCATCGTTGGGCTGAACGTTTAGATCAGAATATATCCCTGGCTCTCTATCAGGTACTACCGGGGCAGTTAAATACGGATCGGATGGTGCGTTATCCCTGGCCACAGCGACAGGTGGTTGATTATCAGGTGGGTATGGATATTGTTGAGTTTAATGTTGATGCAGCGGGGCAGGCTCGTTTAATTGTACAGTGGTTTATTAAGCATAAGGATAATACTGTTCTGGATAAGCGTTCTGAATATCAGTACGCTGGTTCCAGCACGGATTATGGATTGATGGTTAAGGCGCAGAGTCAATGTTTGACGCAATTGGGTTTGGAAATATCACAAACTTTACGGCAGTTCATGGCTGATGGAGGGACATTATAAGTTGTGGTGGCTATATCAAAATTTCTTTTAACAAAATCATTAATTCAGAAAATTGTTGTACCTGCATTTTTAGCATAATAGTACCCCTGTGTTTCTCTATTGTGCGATGACTTATGCCCATCAGTATTGCAATCTCTTTATTTGAAAAGCCTTTAATAACACATATCAAAACATCTTTTTCCCTAAGCGTTAGCGATTCAATCCGTTGCTGAATAATTTCATGTTCAAAGTTTTGGGTTCTGTTTTCAATATTTTTCTGGATGGCTTCTTCGATACGTACCAGCAGTATTTCATTATCAAATGGTTTCTCAAGAAAATCGATAGCACCACTTCTAAACGCTTTTGACGAATCCAGAACTCTGGAATGTCCACTGATGAATATAATGGGGATTTCAATCTTTTGTGCCAATAACTTATCCTGAAGTTCAAGTCCACTCATTGGCTGCATCCTGACATCCAGTATCAGGCATCCTGGAATTTTATTATCGTAGTTATCTAAAAATTCTTGCGCGGAATGAAAGCCTTTAACACGATACCCCGTTGCCTGGATCAGCAGCGATAATGAATCGCACACTGCAAAATCATCATCAACTACATAAACCAGGTGATCTGTTTTATTAGTTGGCATCTGGAACATTCTCAATAGGTAACAAAAAGTAGAATGTACTGCCTTCATTTGTTTTAGTTATGAAGTCCAGGATACCCTGATGGGATTCAACAATAGATTTACTAATCGATAACCCCATTCCCATACTCATAATTTTTGTAGTAAAAAACGTGTTGAGTATCGACTCTTTTTTTGCTTCATGAATGCCTGAACCATTGTCTTGCACTCTAACTTCTATGTGATTAAGGTTTCTTATTGCAGATTGAATGAGTAGTTGGCGTTGTTTTTTTGTGTCCTTCAATGCATCTATACTGTTTCTTATCAAATGTAATAAAACCTGTTCAATTTGCACAGTATCAATCATAAGTTGAGGCATATCTTCTTGTAGATCAAGACATAGATTGATATTGTTGTTATTCAAATCCACCCTACATAGACTGACCATATCCTGAATCAACGTATTAATGTTAGTATTCGAACGGATTGCTTCCTGGTAACTGACCAGGTTTTTTATTCGGTGGATTATATGACCCAGACTTAATGCCTGCTGATGTGTCTTTAACAAAATGTCACTCAGCTGAGTGAAATCCGGCTTTTCTACAGTCATCAAACGTAAACAGGCTTGCGAATAATTTGCAATTGCTGTTAGGGGCTGATTAATCTCATGCGCAATACCGGAGCCCATTTCGTCAATTAAACAAAGCCGGGTAACATGGGCCAATTTTGTTAGTTGCGCTTTCTCTTTCAGCTCTTGTTGTTTGCGTAAACTAATATCCCGCAGGATGCTGGTGAAATATAGTGCCCCATCAATTGAGTATTCAACGATTGAAACTTCTAAAGGTAGGATAGACCGGTCTTTACGAATCCCATCGACCTCGTAGGTTTGATTGATTAATACCGACCGGTGCTTAGATATTAGTTGATTGATTAAAGTTTCAAACTGTTCATTGCCCTGTAAAGGGGATATCAACAGGTTAAAAGGACAGCCAATCAGTTCTGGTTGACTATAACCAAAGTGGGTTGTTACGGCGATATTTGTAGACACGATAAGACCTGATTGATCAAAGGTGACAATACCTTCTATCGTTGCATCAAAAATAGCGTTGAGCTTTGCTTCCCGTTCAGCCAGTTGTTGTTTTGACTGTTTAAGCTCGGTTATTTTTTTAGTTAAATCAAGATTGTTTTGGACGAGTCTGTCGGTCTGTTGAAAGACTTTCTCTTCTAGCTTTTTATTGAGGCAGCTAATAATCTCTTCATTGCGCAGGTACTCACTTACATTTTGAAGCGTTAAATAGAGTTCTATGTCATTTTTAACGTTACGTTGAACAACGCCCTGTAACGTTACATAAAGCAATGGGTCCTGATGTTTACATAAGGGTCGCGAGCAACCGATTAGTTTAAAACCGGAGCATTCATGCGGGCGATATCCGATATCCTGGCTAAGCAGTTTAACAGTGACCCTGGAATTGTTTTTATTATCCAGCAGGTCCTTTATAAAAAAATGATAATTATCCAGGTCAGAGGAATGAATAAATTGTTCCAGTTTTTTATTTAGCAGTACTTCATTTGCACGGCTTAATAAGCGGTTCGCAGATGAATTGGCTTGCTTGATAAGGCCTTGCTCATCCAGAGTCAGGTAAGCGATGGGTGATGAGTTATAAATATGAACATAATTATCAAGCGGTTTGCCGAGCTCCTGATATGTATTTTGAAGCATTTTATTTTTAAGTGTTTTACTATTCTTCTGCGCGGTAAATTTATTAAGCATGTTTTTTCAATGACCCCTTAAATAGACTTAATGAGATTAACCCGTGCATTAATTAGCCAAAATGCCAGGTTAGCGTTAAGTCTAAGAGATTTAACTATCTAAATATATGAGTATCACTACCCATATAGACCTCACACCCGATGGGAATTATTTATCTAGACTAAGCAGTATGGTTAATAACGTATTAAAATCTATCGGTTTGAGCAAATAATGATCAAACCCGGCTAATTTAGACTGTTCAACGTCACTAGGCTGTCCATAACCGCTTACAGCTACCAGCATCGTAGCTTGAGTCTCGGGTAATGAACGTAAGGTTTTAGCAACTTCATAACCGCTCAGATCAGGAAGACCTATATCCAGCAGGACAACGTCCGGGCTATACGTTTTTGCCAGTTCGATGGCTTTCAATCCGCAGTTGGCAACTGTTACTTTATGTCCTTCGGCTTCCAGCACCATCATCAGACTTTCTGCCGCATCGGCATAGTCATCTACCAGCAAAATACGATATTTTGATGATGTGTAGATGCTATTGGTTTCAATGGTCAAATAATCCTTTGATATGATCGGCAAGCGCACCGAAAATAAACTTCCCTGACCTACACCTTCACTCTTTGCAGTAACCGATCCCCCATGTTTTTCAACCAGTTGATGGACTAAGGTCAAGCCGATACCCAGTCCACCCTGGGAATGCGCCAGGGAGCGATCACCTTGCACAAAAAGCTCAAAAATATCGTGAATAATATCTGGAGAGATCCCGGTGCCATTGTCTTGAATCTTTATATTTACGGAGGTATCTTCCCTTAAAACGCTTAAACTAATTTTGCCGCCTATTTGGGTATATTTAGAGGCATTATCAAGCAAGTTAGATATAACTTGAGACAGCCGGATACTATCGCCTTTAAGCCATAGTGGTTTTTTAGCGTGAGCAATGGTTAATACCTGAGCCTTTGAAACAATCAATGGATGGCTGGTTTCAACAGCGTGATTAATGATTTCAGTCAGCTCTATAGGCTCAAATTTCAGACTGATCTTACCGTGCATAATACGAGCCAGATCCAGTAAATCATCCAGAAGTCGAGTCATATGGGTTACTTGCCGATCAACAACCGTGCAAGCCCGTTCGACTAAGGGGTCATCTCCTTTTTGTTTATTCAGTAATTGCACCATATTCCGGATTGGGGTTAGCGGATTACGAAGCTCATGTGCCAGCATGGCCAGAAACTCGTCCTTACGCTGATTCGCTATCCGTAGCTTTTCAGCAATAATTTTACTCTCGGTAATGTCGGTAAGCGCAATGTGTAAAATTGTTGAAGTGCCTGCCTCAGCCCGGCGTTTGCAGTCAATATTGACATGTATCATCGATTTATTGCGGCACTGCATTTTTAGATCGAAACTGTGTTTTTCTTCTTTGTCACCTTTCATGACATGATAAAACAATCGATACCAGCGCTCTTTTTCAGAGTCAATAACAAAGCCCGCAAAGCGCCGCTGCAGGAGCTGTTTACGTTCCAGACCAAAAATCCTGCAAGCGGTGAGATTGATCTCAGTGATTAAAGCATCCTTAGACAGGGTCAGATAACCGATGGGCGCAAACTCGTACAAATCAACATAACGGTCACGTGAGGTTTCCAGGTCCTCATAAGCTCTGCGTAATTCACCATTTTGCATCTCCAGTTCAATCTGATGCACGTGCAGTTCATGTAGAAGCTCTTCGGCGGAGAGTGCTTGCAGTTTAGTTGCAGGAACCTTGGCAAGCGCTGCCTTAGCCTCGGTAGGCAAAGAAGGTGCTTGCTTGGGGTCCCGTTTATAGCTCATGGATTAAGCTTTATGGACAGTAATATCAGGTGCAAGGGGCTGTCGTTGCCGATAAGTGGACGCGCATTCAGGAGCAGCTTACAAGATCCCAGTAAGGCAACGGGTTGTTCCACTAAAAAATCCTTAAAGGGAAGACCAGTTGATAGCACTTCACTGAGTTGTTCTCTTAGTTTTGGGAGGTTCCATTCACCGTTGCCAAGCTCATAAACAGGTTTTCCTAAACTCGCCGGACTGATTTGAAAGTCCTCGTAAAAAGTCTGGTTTGCAAAAACCACCTTCAGCGCATCATCAAGGACTAGGATGGGTTCAAGTATAGAATTAACAATACCATCGGCCAGATTAAGCGCTGCTTGCGTTGCTACGCCTTTGATACTGGCGCTGATATCTGTAAAGGCCAACACCACGCCATCAATCATGTTTTCGAGTGTTCGGTAAGGTTGAATCCGCACTAACATCCAGATATTCTGGCTTAGTTTTAGCTCACGCTCAAAAGGCGTTAATGTATCAAATACGGTTTGGGCGGCTGCCAGCAGGTCAATTGATGACACCGTTGATTTAAAGTCACTTAAGGGTCTGCCAACATCAGTAGCCACCAAGGGATAAATGTGTTTTGCCTCAGGTGTGAAGCTACGGATCAACAGGTGTTGGTCGAGAATAATAATCCCGACCTTGATGTTATCCAGCAGATTTTTCATGTCGTTCTGCAAGCCAATCAGTTGTTCAATTTTAGCCTGTAGTTCAGAATTGACCGTCATGAGTTCTTCATTGACGGATTGCATTTCTTCTTTAGAGGTTTCCAGTTCTTCGTTAGTCGACTGAATTTCCTCATTGGTTGACTGCATTTCTTCGTTAGTGGACTTGAGCTCTTCGACACTGGACTGATAGCCTTCAGTCAGATACGCCAAATCATGCTCCAATTCTTCTATGCGTTCGAGTTGATCTGGTTTGGTGACCTGTTTTAACACCGAATCGTTAACCTGGCTTGCGATATCCTGAAAGCTTATCAGCAGGCACTGGTTGCCATCCGGGCCAGCCAAAGGGCGAACGCTCACACTGACGCTGGTGACTCCGCTATTAGTTCTAACCTGCATTTCCCGGTTAACTGTCGGTATGCCCTTACTGGCAGCAGCCCGAATGGCAGCATGCAAATACAAACCCTCACAGGCCATATCGATGGCATTGAGACTGGCCAGGCCGGGTGCATGACGGAGGTATTTTTCGGTATCGCCATGCAGATAGAGGATATTACCTTGGGTGTCAGTAATAATTGCCGCAGGTGCAAAGCATTGTAGAAGCTTCTGGTTGGCTAATTCTGCATAGCTGACTGTTTTGGGTTTAAGCGCTGATAGCTGTTTAGGGTGGCGCACCAGGACTTTTTCCATTGGGTTTGTCATCTTAATGCCTAAGGTGACACTGTCTTGTTTAGCCCGATAAAATTTCCATTGCCGGTTGATTGCAACAAACAGGTCGGTATGATTACTGATATTTTCCGAGGGTGACAGGAACAGTACCCCACCCGGTTTAAGTGCGAAGTGAAAAGTCGGAATCAGTTGGTTCTGTGCCTCAGGCTCCAGATAAATCATCAGATTACGGCAGCTAAGCAAATCAAGTTTAGTAAAAGGGGGATCTTTAAGGACATTCTGAATGGCGAACACCACCTTTTCACGCAGCTCTTTCTTAACCCGATAGCCGGTTTCCTCTTTTATAAAAAAGCGCTGTAATCGTTCTGGATTGACGTTCTGGGTGATAGAGAAGGGATAGATACCGGCACGGGCAATACTAATGACATCATCATCCAGGTCGGTACTGTAAATCTGGATCTTGAATGCTTGACTGGATTCCTCAAGCAGTTCGCTTAATAAAATGGCAATCGAATAGGCTTCTTCCCCAGAAGCACAGCCTGCCACCCACACTCGAAACACGTAGCCATCGGGCTTATCCTTACACAGGGTTGGCAGTATATTTTTCTCCAGTACCTCAAAAGCCTCGGGATCACGGAAAAAATGGGTCACATTGATGAGCAGATCTTTAAAAAGAAGGTGCGCTTCGGACACATTTTCTTTGAGGTAACGGGTATAGAGTTCAATGTTATTTATATTGTGCTGCAACATACGACGTTCAATACGACGTCCAATGGTGCTCTTTTTGTAGAATGAGAAATCATTACCGGTGACGGCACGTAACTGGTTCAGTACCCCAGTGATTCCGTTTGTGACCTTAGGGTTGGCTTGGGGCTTAACAGGCGCGATTAAAGTACTGGCGAACGGCATTAGTAACGCCGACATTTTCTCGACAGGCTGAATGTGGGTGACATAACCCGCTTGAATGGCATTTGATGGCATGCCGTCAAATTTGGCATCAGTCGGTTCCTGAGCCACGGTGATGCCACCAACTTTCTGGATAGCCTGTAATCCTAGGGCACCATCGGTGCCCGTGCCGGACAGGATAATACCGACAGCTAAAGCTTGCTGGTCATCAGCTAGTGAGCGCAAAAAAGTGTCTATTGGCATCCGTAGGCTGTGCACTTCTTCAGGCGTCGAAAGTTGTAAATAACCATGAAGAATAATCATAACGCGGTTGGGCGGGATGATATAGACCTGATTAGGCACGACTTTTAATGCGTCAACTGCCTCAATAACCGGCATTGTCGTAGCCCGCTGCAAGATCTCAGCCAGCATAGAGGGGTGGGTGGGATCAAGATGCGAGACTACGATAAACGCCAGGCCACTATCAACCGGAAAGCATCGAAAAAATTGCTGTAGTGCTTCCAAGCCACCGGCGGAAGCCCCCATTCCAATAATGGGAAATTCGGTTGCAGGTTTTTTGGGGTTTATCGGAGCAGGCATTTCACTGAATCTAGGCGATAGATATCAAATGAGGGATATTATTTATTATCCTCTAACCCCAATTTCTAATATTTGGCTCCATTGCCCGACCTGCTCATCGTGAATATGGTAAATGGCTCGATATTTCCAGAGAATTACAGTATTTGTAGGCGGTAGTGGAGTGATATCCTGATAACCCGTTGACATTCTGATGGTGAGCAGGCTGAAAATACCGGTGCCATGATCTGCTTCAATTTCAAGCGCATCCGTGCTGTTGCTTTTCCAGTATAGAACAGGATGCCCTCCTTGAAAATCAGCAGTTAAGATTGGTTGTAGCGTGCTTGGATCAATACTGGGAGTTTGTGCAGCAATAATGCCCAAGGCTTTACCAATGGATTCAGTATAATTTTTATGTTTTTTAATACGGGTAATTAAGGCGCCCAGAAATCCAAAAATATCAGGGTTGGCGGGAGAGGCGGGTGTATCAGGTAAAATGGGCGGTGCTGGCAAATTTAATGCGCTGCTTTTGGGACCGTCACGAAGCGCACGTTTAAATGCAAACACGGCATTGGCATAGTTTTTTGCAGCGATTTGGGCCTTGAGGCTATAATCGAACCAGATGGAGCTGATTGATATTTGAGTTAAATCGTCAGGGCTAATCTCTAAAGCAACCGAATAATTCGGTAGTTGATTATCCAGTTGTTGAAGTAATTCTAGTTTCCTAGCGTCACCGATGGGTATTGATGTGGAGCTTGGCATGGTATAAGTCCTTTTTGTGGTGGGGTTTTTTGTCTGGATACAAGCTTGACTGTTTCATCATGCGCCCATTACATCAAAGTACGCAATGTTTATTTAAAAAGAATAACATAGCTTGGTTGGGCATTAAGAGTTTTAGCTAATTTATGTCTTTGAAGTGGTTGTTAAAGGGGTTGCCGTAGGGAGCTAATCCAAATTTATGACAAGAAGACCAGTTTCCAACACGTATGAAGCTAATGCTGTGGAAAAAGTGTGGCTTACCACCGTCTGTATACCCATCTGTGTGGTACGTTAATTCGACATCTTGTAAAAGATACCGGTATTCATCCGATGATTACCGGTTGATGGGCCATAATAATCAGAGGCACTGTAATAATTACCAGATGTACAGTCATAATTATCGGTTATTTTACGTCAGTTTAGGGTTGCCATGCCATCTATACCGGTTAACTTAATAGAAGATGGTTAATTTTCCTTGTACACCTTATGGGAAAGTCGTAGAATTAAGTTAGCTTAAAAGCGCAATGCATTTAACGAGCTATCATGTGGGAACTATTTATGGGATTAAAAGCCAGAATACAAAACTTAGGGTTGTATAAAGCTGACCTTATTCAAGAGGAGGCAGTGAATACCACTCAAGAGTCTGTAAAATCTGAAGAAGCACAACCTTCACTAACATTTAAGATACTTTCAGATGTTGAGTTAGACTTTAAACAAAGCCTGCATACGAAACTCTTGGATACCTTGGATCTGTCACTGATTAGTGGGATAGAAGAAAAAGAAGCGCGGCGGCAAATTCAACTCGTATTGCAAAGATTAATTGAGTCCCAATCTCTCCCGCTTAATACTCAAACCCGGCTACAAATCATTAAAGAAATTGAAGATGATGTGCTCGGTTTAGGCCCGCTAGAAGCGTTGCTCTATGATCCGACTATTAGTGATATTCTGGTTAACGGATTTAGTAAGGTGTATGTAGAGAGGTTTGGTAAGTTAGAATTAACCCCTGTTAAATTCAATGATAATAATCATTTAAAAAAAATTATTGATCGTATCGTCACGGGTGTAGGGCGTCGTATCGATGAGTCCTCACCCATGGTTGATGCTAGATTAAAAGATGGGTCTAGGGTTAATGCCATTATTCCACCCTTGGCTATTGATGGCCCTTCATTATCAATAAGACGATTTTTGACCGACAAAATGACCCTTGATGATCTGGTTATTAGAGATGAGCTAACGGATTATATGGCAGAATTTCTTAAGAGTGTCGCTAGATCAAAATTGAATATATTGATTTCTGGCGGTACAGGGTCAGGTAAAACGACGTTATTAAATGCAATTTCAAATTTTATTCCTAACAATGAGCGAATTATTACCCTGGAAGATTCAGCTGAGTTACAACTCCAGTTACCTCATGTTTTACGGTTAGAGACCCGACCGACTAATATTGAAGGTAAGGGTGAAGTCACCTTGCGGGATTTAGTGCGTAATGCATTGAGAATGCGGCCCGATCGAATCATCGTCGGCGAAGTGAGGAGTGGTGAAGCTTTTGATATGTTGCAGGCCATGAATACCGGTCACGAAGGCTCCTTGGCCACGATTCATGGTAATAATCCAAGAGATGTATTGTCACGACTTGAGAATATGATCTCAATGGCGGGGTTAGATATGCCAGTGAAAGCGATGAGGTCTCAAATTGCTTCAGCGATTCATTTGGTCATCCAGCTTAATCGGTTAGAGGATGGTTCCAGACGTATAGTTAGCATCCAGGAAATAGAAGGTATGGAGGGCGATATTATTAGTACTTCTGAAATATTCAAATACACACGGACAGGGGTTAGTGAAACGGGTGCTGTGTTGGGACATTATTCGTCGACGGGCTTGGTTCCTAAACATGTATCGGATATGAAAAAAAGGGGTATAAAAATTGATATGAGTATTTTCAATCATCTTCCTCCTCATCCTCATCAATAAGGGGTTAAGTAAAATGGACATTAACACGGCGGGAGTATTAGTTGGTATTGCGTTTGTCGCGGTGTTTTTTGCCTCACAAATGATAATATTAACTGCTTTTGGTACCCGGGAAATCGATCGAAAGAAATTAAAAAAACGTTCTTCAGAAATCCTTCTAGCGCATGGTGATGAAGGTGTTTCAATTGTAAAGCAAAATTATTTTGATCGTTTAGGGGCGCTTGAGAAGTTGTTTGAAAATCTGTTTTTTGTTCAAGAGTTAAAAAAACTACTTGAACAAGCTGGAAAAAAACAGAAGGCTTACCGTGTCACTTTAATAATGATATTGTTTATGGTGGGTGCGGGGTTAACAACGTGGGGGTATTCCCATCATCTGGGATTGGTGATGTTGAGTGTTACTTTAGCCTTTATTTTGCCCTTATGGTGGTTAAAAAAACAAAGAACTAAACGCCTGGATAAATTTGAAGAGCAATTGCCCGATGCTTTGCAAATGATGTCCAGGTCAATGCAAACGGGTTATTCATTCCTGGAAAGTATGAATGTCGTTGCGACAGAAATGGCAGAACCTATCAGTCAAGAGTTTGCTTTAACCGTTGAAGAAATAAAGTATGGGCGGGATGTCGAAGTGGCCTTTATACTCATGATAGAGCGAGTTCCCAGTCTTAGTTTAATTGCTATGACGACAGCTATTAATATTCAAAAAGAAACCGGTGGTAATCTTTCTGAGGTTTTGTTAAAAATTAGTTATGTCTTAAACAACCGTTTTAAATTACACCGTCGGATTAAAACATTATCAGCTGACGGAACAATGTCTGCCTGGGTATTAATTTTCTTGCCGTTTGCATTATTTTTAATCCTTACTTTGTTAAATCCAGGTTACTTCGATCCCCTTTTTAAGTCGGCAGACAGATTGACAATTTTAGCTATTTTCCTGGGACTGGAGTTTGTCGCGATGATCTGGATACGTTTTATTATTAATATTGACGCCTGAGGCTAATAGCATGGCATATTTTACTCAACTGTTAAGTGGTTGGATTCAGAATCAACAGGCTAATCAATGGATAGTTTTGGGGGTGGTGTTTGTTGCTTTTTTATTGTTGGTGCTCGCAATAGCCTCATTGTTTGAGGATTTTTTTAACCCGGTGCGGAATCGATTTAAGGTTATAACCCAGGCTGGAGTATCTTCGGCATCGGAGCCTAGTGCAGTAACAGAGCTGCTTCGTAAGCGTCAGATTTTATATATGCCGCTTAATAAGGAGTTGTTGCAAAGAACTACAACACGTTTGCACCATGCAGGTTTTCATTCGGCCAATAGTTTATATGTCTACTACGGTCTAAAAATGTCGTTTACGGTTCTTTTGCCTATCCTAGTCGTGCTTGGTATGAGTTTTTTCATAGGATTGCATGCTGTTGATTTTTTTAGGGGAGGGGTAATTGCTCTAGCTATAGGTTATCTGGGGCCGAGTTTGATTTTAGACAGGTTGGTTGCTAACCGAAAAAAGGTATTGCAACGATCCTTTCCGGATGCACTGGATATGATCGTGATTTGTTGTGAAGTCGGTTTAAGTCTGGATGCCGCCATCCAGAAAGTATCCACGGAATTTATAATAAACCATCCTGAATTAGCGGCTGAGCTAAACATGGTTATGGCTGAAACTCGGTTAGGAGTTGATAGGATGGTCGCATTAAAGCGCATAGTGGAACGAACCGGTGTAGAAAGTATCGGTGGACTGGTATCAACATTGTCTCAGAGTATGCGCTATGGAACCAGTATTGGTGATTCTTTAAGATTATATGCAGAAGACTTTAGAGATAGAAGAGCTCAGGCTGCGGAAGAAACAGCGGCAAAAATTGGACTTAAGCTTATTTTTCCATTGGGTATTTGCTTATTGCCTGCATTTCTTATGGTGTTATTGGCCCCCACTATGATTGTTCTTCAAAATCTTAAAAATTAATGATGAATCGAAATATAAAAAAAATAATACCACTTGTGTTTGGAGTTATTTTTATTCAGCTACTTTTGACAGCCTGTAACACGCTTAATGTCGATAAATCGGAAGTTGATAGTAATCAAGCATCCTCAGAAGCGTTGTTAAAAAGTGCGGGACTGAGTGTAGACTCAGTGGATGAGGCATTGTTAAAAGCGGCAAAAGCAGTGCAGGATGGTCAAATGGATTTGGCTCAGCTTTTTTATGTTAAAGCCTATGAGCTTGAGCCTAAAAACATGCTTGTTTTACAAAAGATGACCGATTTATATGTGCAATTAGGGAAAAATGAGCTTGCCGAAGTGAGTCTCAAATTAATCGTGGATCAAGATCCTAAAAATTTAAAAGTGAGAGAGCAATACGGTTTGTTGTTGCTTAAAAACAGGAGGTATGCGGCAGCAAGATCAGCATTAGAGCAGGTGATTGCTAAACAACTCAGCTGGCGAGCTTTTAACGGCTTAGGCATCATTGCAAATGTGGAAGGGGATTTCCCACGGGCTGAGTTTTTATTTAAGAAAGCGGACACTATTTTGCCAAATTCGCCAGAATTACTTAATAATGTTGGCTTTGCTTTATATTCGGCTTACCGGTTTCCTGAGGCATTAGCCTATTACAATAAAGCTTTGCAAATTAACCCAAACTTTAAAAAAGCTATTTATAACTATGCTTTGCTGCAAGCTCGCTTAGGAAAATATGATATTGCCTATAATGCTTTTGTTAAGGTGGCATCAGAAGAAGAGGCTAATAATAATTTAGGTTATATTGCTATGGAGCGAGGCGATTACAAAATGGCAAACAATTATTTGCAAGAGGCTATTAGGCTGGCACCTGAGTTTTATAAAAAAGCCAATGATAATTTAAAGCGGTTAGCTATTTTAGAAAAGAAAAACAATGAGCTGGTGCCTGCGAAATAACGCTCAGTGCTTACAAATTGCCAGTTTATAAAGCATTTGGATTGTGGCTTGAATAGATGGGTATGACTACGTATTGTTTAACAGGATTAAGCCACTATAATTGAGTAACACTTCGGTAACCACTTGGTTTTAAGCCGTATAAAAAATGTCTTAAACTGTATTGATTTTTATTTTGTGGCGCATAAAAACATGGTAAGATTACCATAAATTATTTTCACAAAGCTGTATCTAACCCGTCATAGAGTTATTTGAATTATAAATTATTAGCAATGGTATAGCAAAAAAGTATGTTTTTGTCAATATTAACTAGCTTGGGTCCAAATAGTCAGCTTAGTTTAGGATATTTTAGTTTTGTGTCGTGTCTATCTATTAGCAGCGGAATGAATTTGTCTTGGTTGTTAGGTTAGGTTTCAATGCACCAAATAGGTTTTATAAAAATTCCGAAGTTAATAAATCTGGGTGCTGACTTTTTTCTAAGGAAGGAATCTCATGCAATACAGAAAGGTTAAAGGGCTGTTTTAATAGCCTTAAACAGAATGCCTTAGTGCCTTAGTGTCTGGGTATATGGAAGTTGGTAATGCTTATTATCAACGTCTTTTTTTATTACAATGTCGAGGAATTATCATGAAAAACTTAATGAGTAAAATAAAATCATTTTTAAGAAATCAAGAAGGTGCGGAAACAGCTGAATGGGCTGTTATAGTTGGACTATTAGTCATAATAGGTACTACCGTTTATTCTCCTACAGGAACAATAGCTGCAGCTATTTCTGGCGTAGCTGCTAAAATTACAGCTGGTATAACTGCTGGTTAATCCTTGATAAATAAGTAATTTAATTAACTCGGTTTTAGGTTTAACTTGAATCTAGGACCGAGTTATTTGTTTTATCCAGTATAACACTAGGAAATCAAAAGATTTTTTGAGCCTGTACGGTTTAACAGAACATAAATCGATTTGTTGCGCATGTTAAATGTCTTCACAAGCCACTATATAGCTATTGCCTATAGTATCCTTTTTATTTTATTAGTAGTTTGTTCTATTAATGATATTAAATTCAAAATCATTCCAAATTGGGTGGTTTTAGCTATTATTCTCCTAGGATTTGTGCTGAGTTATTTGACTCATGAATGGTTGGGCTTGCGAAATTCTATGATTGGCTTTTTTGCCGGGTTGTTAATCATGCTCCCTTTTTATATATTTGCTGGTATGGGAGCGGGTGATGTTAAACTGATTGCAGCAATCGGCAGTATTGTCGGGTTTGATGACGTAATAAAAATTATTCTTGATAGTTTTTTTGTTATGGGCTTTATCAGCCTGGTTTTTTTAATTGTGAAAGGTGGCCTATTTAAACTCTTGCTGCGCTATCTAAGGCTTGGTATGGGATTATTACAAGGGTTTTTCTTTTATGAGCGGCCTCATCCCTCAGAGGCGGCTGCTCAACGGTTGCCAATGGCTCCTGCAGTTACACTGGCTACTATTTATGTTATATTGACCTCGTGTAATTGCCTGGGTCTATTGTTTAATTTTTGAATGGATTGGTTTGGCATTAAAAGCACTTAATTTGACGCCCCCGTGCTTTTTTAATAAAGTCTATTTAAGGCAATTTAGATATAAATATTTTTTACAGAAAATGGTTTATTAGAAATACGCTATTTACATTGGCTGGCATGGAACACCTATTTTATTGATTAATAGAGTAAGGATGAATATATGAATAAGCGTTTTATCATTATGCTGGGTATTGCTTTAGTGCTAGCATTCTTTGCGGCTAAAATGGTTAATGATTTTTTGATACAAAATCGAGCATCGACTAAGACTACCGTGCCTGTCGTGGCTGCTGCTGTTGATATACCTTATGGTGCCAAGATAGAGGAGCAACAATTAAAACTGATTGACTGGCCCAGTGATTCAGTTCCGCCTGGGGCTTTTAATAATAAAGATCAGGTCGTTAATAAGGTAGCCAAGAATAATTTCTATGCCGGTGAACCCCTATCTGAAAAAAGAATGTCAGTTTATACGGGCGGGAGCACGTTGTCAGCTTTAATTAACAAGGACTACCGGGCTATTTCAGTACGAGTGGATGATGTAGTCGGCGTAGCTGGTTTTATTTTGCCAGGGAATTATGTGGATGTACTCGCCACAAAAATGGATAGGGTATCAAATCAGGCGCTCACGCAGACTAAATTGCAAAATATTAAAGTCTTGGCTGTTGATCAGGATGCTTCACATGAAAAAGATAAGCCGGCCATTGTTAGAGCAGTGACTCTGGAGTTAAGGCCGGAGCAGGCTGAAATTGTTGTTGGAGCCATGCAGGAAGGTACCATACAGCTCACCTTAAGAAATCCCGAAGATAACCAAGTGGTTAATGTAAAGGAAAAGGTTGAGAAGATTGCCTTGCCCCCTCCCTCGATACCCGTTGTGAAAAAAGCGCCACCACCCAAAAAATTCCTTAAGGTTATTCCTTGGTAACGAAATCAATGGA
Organism: uncultured Methylococcaceae bacterium; assembly: GCA_903866825.1. Classification (GTDB taxonomy): domain Bacteria; phylum Pseudomonadota; class Gammaproteobacteria; order Methylococcales; family Methylomonadaceae; genus Methylobacter_C. The sequence goes on along the minus strand of CAIPPE010000060.1, from coordinate 2,605 downwards.
AAGATGTTGTTAATTAAGTATCAAGCTATGGGCTTTTAGATGATAGGCTGATGGGTTACAGCTAATCTAGGCATTATTAATAATTGAACAATTGGTTGAGACAGATATGGAAAAAAATAATAAAAGAATCATTGGTATCTTTTCAGCCATAGTTTTAAGTGTCATAAATACTGCGGCGTTTGCAATCGATAATGTCAATGTTAAAACGGAATACGTGCAGGTCGCTTTAAACAAATCCAAATTAATTACCCTGGATAAAAAATTCATCATTGAAGAAATTTCTCAAGGTAATACCCAGATCTCCGGGAACAACTTTAAATCAGCTGTGGATGCGGCAGAAACTACTTTTATAAAGCCTAATCAGATATTAATTAGTGGGAAGTCTATAGGAACAACTAATTTATATTTGTGGGGACCCAAAGGAAAAATTATAGAAGTCTTGGATATTGAAGTAACTCACGATTTAACCACTTTAAAAGCAAAGTTGAATGAGTTATTACCCAAGGAGCGAGATGCTCAGGGTAAGCCGAATATATCAGTAAGATCCTCGCAAAAAAATATTGTTTTAAGTGGTGAAGTTAGTACCTTGGCTAATATGCAGTCAGCCATTCAATTAGCCCAAAGTTTTTTAGGGGTATCGACAAGCCTGGGTAGTATTACGCCGACTGGAACCGATGGTGGACAAGGTAATATTAATGTCTCAACCAATACTGCTCAGCCTAGAGTGGATCCCAGTGCCAGTGCGGTTCCACAAGTGATTAATTTGATGACAGTGGGTGGGGCTCAACAGGTTATGCTGGATGTCAAGGTTGCCGAAATTAATAGAAACGTTTTAAAAGGTCTGAATATTAAATTTAACTCTTTACAGGTATCTAATAATTTTTCAATAGGTGCAATTAACGGAGGTGGCAGCATAAACCCTATTGGAGGTGGTGGTACGTTGACGGCTCATAGTTTTGATGCGGGTGCCTTGTTTTTGCAGGCCATTAGTGGGCAGTTTATGTTTAATCTGACTATTGATGCTGCTAACAATCAGCAATTAGCTAAAATACTGGCACAACCGACCTTAACGACTTTGTCAGGGCAAACTGCTACGTTTGTGTCTGGTGGTGAGTTTCCAATTCCGGTTCCTCAGATGATGGGAGGTACGACTGGAGGAATGGTTACTATTGTGTTTAAAGAATACGGCATCGGTTTAAAGTTTGTGCCAGTAGTTCTTGATTCAGGTCGGATTAATTTAAATCTGCATGTGAGCGTCAGTGAGTTATCAACAGACGCTGCAGTGGTTGCACAAGCAGGCAATACTAATTCCCAGTTTTCTATTCCGTCTTTGACTAAGCGAGAAGCTAGTACCACTTTAGAGTTGGCCGATGGTCAAACGATGAGTATTGCGGGTTTAATTAGTGAAAAGTTAAAGGAGAACATTAATAAGTTTCCTGGTTTAGGTGATATTCCAGGTTTAGGTGCATTATTCAGGAGCTCACAATTCTTAAAAGACACCACTGAGTTGGTCATTTTTGTGACACCTCGTTTAGCTCAGCCCGTATTGGCAAAAAATGTTCAATTCCCTACGGATAGTTTTGTAGAACCTGATAATGTCGATTTTTATGTTTTAGGTAGAACCGATTCCAGAAAGGCTCGAAGCCAATTGGCTGGTAAGCCAGGAAATCGAGTCGTCACCGATGGTGGGCTTGATGGTGAGTTTGGTCAGCAGCTAATGGGAGGTGTGCAATGATTCAGCAACTGAATAAGGGGCCATCAATTGTTTTAATTGTTTTGGTAATGCTTACGGGTTGTACAGAATGGAATTCAGTCCCTATTGTTGTGGATCAGAATCTAGGTAAGGCTTATCATAATATGGTAAAAAACCAGACCTTATGTGTTGAACATGGGTTAAAGGCTAAAGACCCAAAGCAGTGTCCTGAGCACGGCCCGGTTATGGCTATGGATGGGCAAAAAGCTAAAGGGGTTATTGACGAATATCGACACGGATCTGTCGCTCCTATTGAGGACGCCAAGAAAGGTGTAGTTTTTGATGTTAGAAATGTAGGGGGCTCATCAGGTAATTAAACCAAAAATCTTGGGGTGTGAGTGATGAAAGCATTAAAATTAAAACGAATTCAGGAAGGTGCAGAAATCGTAGAGTTTGCCATTATTTTGCCATTATTATTATTAGTGATGTTTGGAATTATGGAGTTTGGCTTGGTGTTTTATGATAAGGCATTAATTACTAATGCCAGTCGCGAAGCAGCGAGATCAGGAATTGCCTATAAATGTCCTGTTTTAACGGCTCAACAAATTATGGATGTTGCAACCAGTTATACAAAGGATGTTAATGGCAATAGTTTTTTGGTTTCATTTGCTACCGGAACGACAGTCCCAATAGTTACGGTCACCCCGTCAAGTACGGCAACAACTTGTAATGTTACCGGTACGAAACTTTCAGTTACCGTAACCTATAATTATCAATTCCTGGTTTTTGGTAACCTAATCAGTTTATTTGTTTCCGGATTTACTAATCCTCTTAGCATATCAGCTACGAAGGTTATGTATTATGAATAGAGCTGTTCTTAAACAAATACCAAGGTGTCAGTTGATAAATAAG
>CAIPPE010000059.1 GCA_903866825.1 uncultured Methylococcaceae bacterium | reverse complement strand
CCACCTGTCTTTCCAATACTTTCGCAAGCCGTTGCAAGCCGCGCACCACGGCGCATGGCAGTCAGGCAACGGCGGCAATAGATAACCCTTGTCGGCCGCCTCGTCTCGTAGCTTTTCAATCTGCTCTAGCTTGGTCATGTTATAGGTTAATTTCTGCTACACTCTTGGCTTCATAAAGATAAAGGCTACTTGGCTTTCCATTATATTCGTCCTCAAACATGTCTTTCTTTATTCCTTTCTTGATTTCTTTCATCAATATAATTGCCTTTTTTTCACTAACTTTTTCTGTTGTAGCGTACCAGAAGTTATTATCTCCGACTATGATATAGTTTTTCATGTGATTGTTAGGTTAAGTTTTTTACTATTTAATAATTTGTTAAACTGCGCGGCCTTTTTGTCTGCTCTATCTATAAACTTCTGGTCTACTGTTATAGGGCTATAAGTTCCCCATATACTTCGTCTATCATGTAGATATTTATTCAATGGTAGCTCGTAAAATGTCGCCACGCCCGCTAGTCTGCCGTCTTTGCTTTGATAGGATATTTTAGTCATGTTAGAAGTGTCGGTCTATATCTATATACCATACCAGTTCCGTGCTATCTTTTTCTGTTAGGTCGTATGCTTGACGCTCGGTACTCCATAACATATCTGCTTCTAGGTTTTCACCTGCCATGCGTAGATAATATCCTTTCATATATTCGGTGTCTGACATGGCTAGGGCTTTTTCTAACTGCTGTTTGTATGTTTCAAGCTCTTGTGTGCGTAGATTTTTGAAGTCTGTTTCGTTCATTATTTCCCTGCTTGTGCATGTTCGGTCGTCTGCTACATAATCAAAAGGTGATATATCGTCTCGCATAATTTCACGATTGACTTTTTCTATCGCTTCTGTAGAATTTTTTGCATTGACTTTTATTGTTGTACATAGGTGCATGATATTGTTTTATAAGCTATTTTTAATAAGTTCCCGCAAGCGTTGCACTCTGCCCGCCCAATACTCTATCCCGTGCATGTCGATTGAAGCGTTCGGCTCGTCAAGTAAAGTTTGAACGTTCTTTTTTGCTGTTTCTAGTTCAATATGTCGCTCATCGAAGTCTTTTAGTGCTTTTTCTACTTGTTTTAGTTTGTTCATAGATTGTTTAATGATTTTATAAATGCTCTGACACCTCTAATATCTCTCATTTCCATGCCAGCATATCCCTTTCCCTTTTCGTTTTTGTTATCTACAAAATATAATTGCACCCCTCGTTCTTGGCGGCTTATGCGTTTATAAATTATAAGGTTATCATTCTCATATTCTCTGATTATTTCATTTTTCATGGTATTATTTTGTATAACCGCCGTCGCTATCCATTGACACGAGACAATCGTCGCACCATAGATATATCTCGTTGCTCTCGCCGTCTTGTGTGCCGTGTAAATGTCCGCCGCACTCTGGGCAACCTTTTGCAAAGTGTTCTTTCTGGATAGGCGTAAACTTTTCAAAATATGGGTCTTGTTCATTTTTCATGGCGTTTATTTGCGTTTTAAGCTATGCTAATTTTTCGACTTGATACTTTACTCGGTTACTATTTCACAATCGGCGCGGTCTAGGGAGTTTATAACACGGTCAATAGTATTGCGTGCGTCTTGCTCGTAAGAATATCGAGACGCTTTTTCCGCTGTGCCGTGCCAATAGTATTTTCTGCTTCCCGAACGATGTGAAAAGTATTTGTTATCCTTGCGCTTGATAATAAAGTGCGCCGTTGGCAATCTTGTTTGTAAGGACTTCAAAAGCAAAGCATGATACTCGTCTTTTCTTGCTTCTTGATTTTCCCTGTACTCTTTACAATCCCCGCGCCAATCAAAGTCTTTATACTCTGGCGCATGTCTCAATACTTCAAGCCCTCGCGTGTACTTATTCGCCCCGCCTTGAAAATTGCCGTTTACATATTCCCTAAATATCTCAATGTCAAGTGCTGTTTGGCCTTGTTTTGCTAGTATATCCGTCAAGCTCTTGCACTCGCTCTCATAAGCTGTACGCGGGTATACATTATTGCTGGCCGATTTTATAAATACGCGGCCGTCTTTGATTTTGATTGATTTTATTATTTCATAGCTCATAAGTTTAATTTTAATTATTTAATAACTCGACCTTTCTTGTCCTGTTAAGGACTGGAAGCGGGATATAAAATGAAGTGT
>CAIPPE010000058.1 GCA_903866825.1 uncultured Methylococcaceae bacterium | reverse complement strand
TTGCTAAATCCAGATACACTTCGCCTAAGCTGAGCTGTTGACTCACCAAGGCAGCCGCCCAAAGCAATAGTTCATTGTCCGACGGTTCCTGATTCGCTATAAACGTCACAAAAGCCCGATCGGTATGACTCAACCAACCATAACCAAGCCAGGTCTGTAGCTTTGTATCAAAGCCTGTAGCTAATGGTTTTAGGCTCATAGACTGACTCCACTGGTAACTGCTCCGGCAAATAAATCATCCAAGGCTTTAATCAGCACTTTGGGCGGTTTATTAACGACGCGACCTCCAGAAGCACTTTGGCTTCCACGCAAGAATAAATACACGGCTCCACCGACATGACTATCATAGTCATAAGCCTCGCCTAATCGACTCTTAAGGAGTCGATGTAAAGCCAGAACATAAATCACCAATTGCAGATCATAACGCTTGTGTAACATCGCCGCTTCCAGATTCGGCTTAGTATAGGCCAGGTCATTGCTGCCCAGACTGTTAAACTTGTAATCGGCTACATAATATTGCTTGTTATGGACAAACACGAGGTCAATAAAGCCCTTCATTAAACCATGCACGGTATTAGGGTTTAGCTTGGGCCTCGCTTGACCGGAATAACAATAGTCATTCACTAATTGATCCACGGTCAGTACATCCACTTTTTCAGCGCCGATTAAAAACTCCATCTCCACGCGATACTGACCTGCTTCCAAGTCTGCTAAACTAATCGTATCATTGTCCAATAATGGCATCGATAACCAGTGTTCCAGGGCTGTAGCAACCAACTCGGTTTTTCCTTCCCAGGCGGCTTGATTAAACAGTTTATCAATCCGTTTTCGGGTATTATCAACATTGGCATAACTGGCTTTAAAACCCTCCCGACCGCATTGTTCTAATAAACTGTGTATTAATACCCCGGGGCCTGCGCCTTTGGGTAGATTATAAATCGTCAGTTCCTTTGAAGGACGACTGCCAGTCTCATCACTGACTTCTTCTGTTTCATCGCCTTGGGTATCTTGACCGGCATTTTCGGGTTCTTCTGATACATTAATAAGCGCTGCTGCTGTTGCCGCTGGAATTGCATACTCGCTGTGTTTTAAGGCACTGTAACTGGCAATCCACCAATTATCTGCAATTCGTGTCTTTGCAATACGCGGTGCACCGACTAATTGCTCAGATAATACCGGTTGATACCATTCATCACTAACCTCTGGCAATCCTTCAATGGTTATAGACTCACAATCCCCTTTCATGGCTATTAATTGATCACACAAGGTCTGCGCAGCCTGCTCGGATTGCCAACCTAATAAATAGCCTATTGCACTTTTCTCTAATTGACAGGCTTTCGTGTTACCACTTTTAACCGGTGCCAACCCTAACCAACACGCATAACGGGCACGGGTCATCGCCACATAAAGCAAGCGTAAATCTTCTTGTAAACGTTCGGTATCGGCTAATGATTTACTGGTGTCTGATTTATTTAAGTCTACCTGTAGCACATTGTTGTCATCGTGATAACGATAATAAATGTCCTTGGAACCAGGCTCTCTAAAACTGCAAATAAAAGGCAAAAAGACTAACGGATATTCCAAGCCTTTAGACTTATGAATGGTCACTATCTTAATTAAATTGGCATCACTTTCTAGTCGTAAGATATTTTCATCCGTGGCCTGATGTTCGTCTGCAACCGCTTCAGCTAAATACCGAATCAAGGCTTGCTTGCCTTCTAACTGGGTACTGGCTTTTTGTAATAACTCGGCTATATGCAATAAATTGGTTAAGCAGCGCTCACCGTCACTGGCATATAAATTGGTAAAATGTAAGCCAAAATCATTAATCAAAAGACGCAGTGCCGGCAAGATACCTTCTTGTTGCCAGCGTAGATGATAGCGATTAAAACGATCCAGTTGCACTTCCCAACTGGCTTCATCCACCGCAAAATGCTGTAATTGTTGATAGGTAAAACCAAAAGTAGCCGTCGATAAAGCCGCCCTCACTTTAAACTCATTCCGTGGCTCGGCTAAGGCCTTTAACCAAAGTAAAACATCGGCAGCTTCCTGACTGGCATAAATAGAATCACGTTCTGATAAATAAACACTCGACAGTTGTCGTTTAGCCAAGGCTTTACGCATCATTTTAGCTTCATTACCGGTACGCACCAGAATAGCAATGTCGCTGGGTTGCAAAGGTTTAAAACCATTGCTTTCGTGGTCCATGAAGCCAGTACGGTTATCAGGTGCTGAGTTAAGCAGTTGAACAATTTCACTGGCGGTTATCTCGGCCATTGTTTCCCGATAAGGTGTTTGAGAAATGGCTTCAGGCGAGTCCCACGTCCAACAGGTTAAAGCGGTAGCTGCTTGCCCCTTAATTACCCAAACATCATCTCTCCCTTTTGCTTTAACATCAACAAACGGTAATGGATTCGGTTCATCTGCTTTCTTGAATAAAAATGCGCCCTTGGCTTGTTTTGCATCCGCCGACAAAAACAACTGGTTCACGGCTTTAACCAAGTCCTGAGTCGAACGAAAATTGGTATCTAAGGTATAGTGTTTTCCTAAGGTCGCTTGATGGGCTTTTAGGTAAGTAAAGATATCCGCGCCTCTAAAAGAATAGATGGCCTGTTTAGGGTCACCAATCATAAAACAGCCTAAGCTATTATCCTCTTGAGCCGCATACAATTTTTCAAAGATACGATACTGGACAGGGTCGGTATCCTGAAACTCATCAATCAGCGCAAGCGGAAACTGTGTTCGGATCACTTGCGCAAAGCTCTCGCCGTTTTCACCTTGCAACGCGGCATCCAGTCGCGTCAACATATCGTTGAAGGACATTTGTGCCAAACGATTCTTTTCAGAGGCGCAGCGTTGACGCATCCAATGCACGGCATGTTCAATTAATGCTGTTTTTAAGGTAGGCAACGCAGCCAGTTGTTCAGGTAATTTCCCAATAGCATCGAAGCCGGGATGAGTGGGTGGTGTTCCTGATTTTACTAAGGTTGCCATACCGGCAGTTGATAAATTAATAAAACCTTTGCCTATGTCTAAATCAATTTGATCAGGTGATGAAGCCCATTCTTCAATTTTAACTATCCAGGCCGCTCTGTTTTTTACATTATAATTTGTGGCTGGAAGCACTTTACTCGTCACCGCCTTATCAATTAAATCCCTGATTTCACCCGCCCAAACCGTCCAGGGACGCTTTAGTTCGGCTAAGGTTGCCTTGTGCTGTTGATAATACTCATCACATAATTCAGTGATCGAAAGCGATTTAAGCGCTTCACCCTTAAGCGGTTCGTCTTTGCTTAACAGGTCTTTTAAGGCCTTTTGTAAGGCATCGGGATGTTGAAACTCCGCAAAGATCGCTCCAAGATACTGACTATTATCGGCTAAGGCATAGTAATAGGTTCGCCAGTAATCACGAACGACCCTATTTAATAATTCGGTATCGTCGGTGTTAACTTCTTGACGAAACAAACTGCCACTATCAAACGCATGTTGTTGCAACATTCGATTGCACCAGCCATGAATGGTATAAACCGCCGCTTCATCCATCCAGTTAGCGGCCAATTCAAGGCGCTGAGCGCAAGTCGGCCATTGGTCTTTGTCAAAATCATGTCTAATGCCTTGTAGAAAAGGATCAGCGACTTCTGTATTCTGACGAAAAAAACGAGCGGCTGAACTCAAGCGCTCCCGGATTCTATCGCGTAATTCTTTGGTAGAGGCTTCAGTAAAGGTGACCACCAAGATATCAGGTGGCAACAAGGGCTGGCTTTGCAAGGCATCACTTAAACGGTGACCCACTATTAAGCGCACATACAAAGCCGCAATGGTATAGGTCTTACCGGTGCCCGCACTGGCTTCAATTAAGCGGGTGCCGTGTAATGGAAAATCCAGTGTATTTAAGGGTTCGCTTGCACTCATGAGTGTACTCTTTGGGCTAATTTAATCTGTGCAAATGATATAACAATAACCCAATTGGACATAAAGCCTGTCCGATTGATTAATTGTGCTCATCTTACCAGGGTTTCGTAACTACAATACCCAAAAACTCCCACTGACTGTCATTACGGCGACTCTCGACAGTTACACCACCATGACTGTATCGGGTAAAGGTCAATTTAACTCGCTCAATGGTTGATCCACGTTCTGTTATCACAGTAAAATCAGGCTCATCAGAGTCAGCTGTGCTTTGAGCCCCTATAATACCTAATTCTTTACCTACTATCAGCTTATAAGTCGCGGCCATTTTAATGCGTTGGGTTAAGTTAAATAAGCGCGTCAAAACACAGGGTAACACCGGTACGGGCTCTGAATCAAATACCAGATGGACAGATAATGCAACCCGCTCACTACCTGAGCCAGTGCCAATCATGGCTTTGAATGCAGAAGCTTCCACGGCATTTTTCTGAACGGTGGGGTTCCAACTCTGTACCAGCCAGATATAAAAATCAATATCCGCTAGGCTACTGGCAATGTCATCGAGGGAGAAGCCAAGCTCCACGCAATGCACCGACAGCCTGGTTCTAAAATGTGCCCACCAAACTGAGCGTTCGGCCTCACTCGAAGGGAAATAGCCTTGATGAGACATAATTTTTCAATGCTTTATTAAGAAAACAACATAACGGGTATTCTCAATAACATGACTCTAACCAGTCCATCGACATAATGCAAAGTTCAGCGGGCATAGCTTAGCGAAACTCCGCTGGAACGAAGAATTAGGCTTGAGATTTATTATTGGCACGATTGAAGTTATCAACCTTACGTGGTGGTAACGAAACGATACGTTCTGGATGCATGGCTTGCTTTGCCATCAGGTCTTCAAAAATAGCGTCAGCATTGTAATTGAACTGGCGTGCATATTCGTCTCTGAGGGCGCGGGTTTCGATAACAATCGGGTCTTGCCACATGTTTAATCCTCTGTAAGTTCAAATGGAGTACAAATAACGGGTGGTTCATAACCAAGCAAACGGCAAGATGCTTCGATTTTAGGTCTCGTATGTGCGTTGGCAATATGCGTACAATTCCATGTAAGCAAGTACTCAATGCCGTTCACAACAGCAATAGCTATATGGTAGGCATCTGCCTCGGCTTTAGGTGGCAGAGCATGATTTTCGATGAGTGCCTCTGCCAAAAACCGCACTTCGGACGAAATTTGGAGTAATGACAGGTCAGCGATTACAGCTAGCCTGCGCTGTGCGGCTTCTGGATGACCTTTAGCAGCTTCGGATATGACAAGGTCAGATGCAAAGACGTTGTAATTGAACCGCTGCGTCTCCCACCACTCTGATGTCACGCTCTGGTTTGCCATTGCGCGTAAATCATTACTTGGTCGTGCCGTCAGATAGCTGAAAAATGACGTTTCAATATAAACAGAGGCCTTCAAATAAACTCCATATTTTGTTTGTGAGCGTAAGCTTGGAGCCTGACCCCCTTTATTTTATATCACGGTAAACGTCATCCGGTCAATATGGGTGCCGCTGAAGTGGAATCATGAACGGTTTAAACGCAAATGCTTCGACAAGCTCTGAACGAACAATTAAACCTCGCACCGTCCCACTTTAAGCAGGTAGCCCACTCACAACTACACGCCTTTAACCACTTTAATCTGTGCAAAGGCTTCCCCATAGATAAACTCTGCCCAATATTCAAAATCATATCCGGCATTATCAGCCGGATATAAATCCTCGAACGCAGGAAAAAAGCGACTTAAATAGGCATCATAAGACGCTTCACCGTTATTCCAGTCATCGCCTTCATAAATCTTTCTGGCGAGATCCATATCACCCTTAAGCAGCCAGGCAAAGGCTGTCCTGATAGCCACGGGCAAGGGGGCTTGTAAGCCTTGATACCAGGCAAAGACTAATTGTTCAAGTGTCTGAAGAGCGTCTGCTTTATTTAAAGGCTGTATTTCAAGCTCTTCATCGGCACCGATTATTAAAGTACGTAAGTCCAAACCTATCGCAGAAGCAGCCAGATGCTTAACCCAATACGTCATCAAGCGTTGATAACTTATTTTTTTATCTTTAAACACGGTTTGAGCCGTCACCATAATCATCACCCGCTCACCTTTATCATTCTGACGTAAGCCGACTAAATTCCCTGTAACATGAACCGTAACCGCTGGCGCTACCGAAACAGCCAGACTAATCACTTGGGCGGGTTGCTCATTAATATACTGCTTAAGAATGTCCTGATACTGAGCCCAGGCATTGCTCACGGGGTCAACCAAGCTCTCAAACGTTAATTTTGAAAACCCAGCTAGAGGCAATGCCCCTTGAGCAACCATCACTTGATAACGTTGTTTGAATATATCATCTATCGCTACCGCAGGATTATCATTGGCTTTTAGGGTGGCTAATAACTCATCACACTGTTGATAAATTTGCAGACTATCAAAGCCAAAAGGTTCGTTATCTTCGCTAGTACTGCTATCGTCTTCAAAACTAAACTTTAAGGTTTGATTACAGAAAGTCTTAACCGGCGCTCTAAGAAAACGCCCTAATGCTTCCAAAGAGATGGCTTTAGGTGCATCACACTGTGTTTTTAAAACACCCTCAGCGCCTCGCGTTATGTTATCCGTCTCAAACCATTCTTTGCTGTAAGTAAATAAGCCAGCGGTTTTATCCGCCAACAAATAATTAACACTAAAGGGCTGTAAAGGATGTTCGACTGTTAACGCTTCCAGCCATTGATCCGGCTTATCTTCCAGGCGCTTCATGCCTTCAGGACACCCGCTTTGTGCCAGAAAATCCCGTAACTGACTGATCAATACCGAAGGCGGAATCTCTGAATTATCTCGCACACTGCGCCCGACCCAACTGATATAAAGCTGTTCACGCGCTGATAATACTGCTTCTAAAAATAAATAGTGATCATCTTGTCGCCGCGAACGATCACCCGGACGGTAATGTCCACGCTGACTCATCAGATCAAAGCTTTGTGCCTGTTGAGTACGCGGATAATCACCGTCATTCATGCCTAATAAGCACACGACTTTAAAAGGAATCGCCCGCATCGGCATTAAGGTACAAAAATTAACTCGCCCACTTAAAAAGCGTTGTTGCAGATTGGGTTCGTCAACAATACTTAACCAAGCTTCGCGAACGATAGTAACCGGTAAGCGTTCATCCAGCCCCAATTGGGCTTGTCGACAGTTATTTTGCCATTGGCTTAATGCTTGCGTTAAGGTCTCCAGGGTTTTTAACTCTCGCTCTTGAGTCGCGACAAAAAAATCATCCAATAAAGTTAATAACAACGCTTGCCATGCTTCAACGGATTGGGATTGACGCAGTTTATGCACATAAGCCGCCAGCTTTTCCTGTATCAAAAACAGGCCACCCAGATATTGCGCTTCAAGTCCCCCTATATCAGCATAAGGTTCAATGTCATTAAACGCCTGTCCTGCACCTACCGCATAGCCCAATAATAACCGTTGCAAACCAAACTCCCAGGTATTAGCACTTAACGTTTCTGGCATGGCGACGGCTTGTTGACGTTGCTGACTGTCCAAGCCCCAACGGATACCCGACTCTTGCACCCATTGATGCAATTTTGGAATGGCGGTCTCGTCAATCCCAAACTTTTTCCTGAGTGCCGGCACTTCTAACAAGCCGAGAAACTCACTGACTTCAAAACGTGAATCAGGTAAGTTTAATAAGACTTCCAAGGCATTTAATAACGGATTTTGCCCCCGTTGTTGTTGATCCGCCAAACTAAAGGGAATATAGCGTTTATCAGTCTGATCAATTTGTCCAAACACCGCGCGAATATGCGGTGCATAGCTATTAATATCGGGAACCATCACAATCACCTCACGCGGATGCAACGGTTGACCCGCTTTCTGGGCGGCATTAAAACGCGCTAATAATTGATCATGCAAAATCTCAACTTCACGCTGAGGGCTATGGGCTTTATGAAACGCCAGAGACTCATCAAGTGCTGATAAAATGATCGGCTGCTCTGGAATGGGTTCTAAATCTAAAATGGATTGCTGCACGTGTTGCAATAAACTTCGGTGCTGTGGCTCATCACCATAGTCCTCAAACAAATCAATTTTATTGTCCGGCCATTCCCAATCACGATAAGCACTCTGGTCGTCAAACAAATCCAGTAAGCGCAAATAATCACGACCTTGTTTCCCCCAGGCGGCTAATAAAGGATTCGCTTGTTGGTGCAATTCTTCAAGACTTAAGTCGGCACTCATGCCGGTCTTATATTTTTGCCGCTGACGCTCGGCTTTTAATAACTCTTTATCCTCAATAATGTCCGCCCAATAATGCTGACAAGGATTATGCACAAACAACACCACCTGACAAAACTGGGCTATTTTCGCCAAGACTTCCAAGGCTTGTTGGGGCAATGTCGATAAGCCAAAGACAATCACCCGTTTTGGTAGTTTAGGCTGGCTTTGATCTATCTGCGCCATAAACTCGGCATGTACCGAGGCGCGACTGGCAATATAACTATTTTGTGTACCCAAATCGCTTAGCAGCGCTCGCCAAAGTAAGGCTTGCCAGCGTTGTGCTTCAGGCAACGGACTTGCCTCTCCTTTTGCATCACGCAGGATATCCTTACCCTCGGCCCAATCCGATAACCAGTCGGAACGATACACTTGATATTGATCAAATAGATCGGCTAATTGTTCGGCCAATTGATAGCGTTTACGCGATTGAGTATCGTCTTTTAAGAACTGCAACAAAATAGAGAAACCGGCACTCGCGGATAGGCTGGGTAGTAAGCGATAAAAGCGCCAAACCAAGGCAGGCTTGGCTAACAATTGATCTTGAGGAATCTTGTCACCTAACACCCAACGATACACTTGCCAGATAAAGGTAGAGGGCAATTTAACTTCCAGTGCTGCTGCAACGCCTAATGCAGAGTTCTTCGCCAGATTTTGCTTAAGCCATTGCCCCATGCCATTGTTATTAACCAGAAACACTTCATTTTCAAGCGGGGCTAAAGGATAGGTCTGTAACCAATGCGTTACCACCTCAAGCAACGATTCCAGTTTATTAGACTGTATAACAGCAATACCCTTATCGAGTACTGAAGACTGCTGAGTGTTGGTCATTAAAGACATCCTTTGTGACAAGCGTTAATGTTGACCCCTACCCCCCTCAAATGCCCATTTCCATATACAACCCATTTATATGTAGTCAACTCATTAGGACCAACGGGGCCACGGGCATGAAGTTTATCGGTACTAATACCTATAACAGATCCTAGACCATAATCACCCCCGCCAGATAATCTTGTTGAAGCATTGATTAATACCGAAGCTGAATCAACCTGCTGCTCAAATTTGTAAGCATTACTCAAACTTTGTGTAACAATGCTATCAGTGTGTCCAGATCCATAGTGATTAATATGCTCTATTGCCTCTTCAATACCGTTGACGACTTTTATTGAAAGAATCGGCGCCAGGTATTCAGTATGCCAATCATCTTCTGAAGCGGGAACAATATCATGCAATATTTTTTGTGTTTCTTCACAACCGCGTAATTCAATATTGTTTGAATCAAATGCCGTTTTGATCAACGGAAGCAATTTTTCTGCACATTGTTTATCGATTAATAGCGTTTCAAGCGCATTGCAAACCTGAATGCTTTGGCATTTCGAGTTAATAGCCAGTTCGACGGCTTGAGCAGGATCACCATCTTCTGCAATATAGAGATGACAAATACCATCATAATGTTTAATCACAGGAATTCGGGTGCCCTCAGCAATTCGCTTAATCAAACCTTTGCCTCCGCGAGGGATGAGTACATCCACATAGTCATCCATTGCCAGTAATTCGCTAACCGCTTCATGACCGGGTGTACGAATAATTTGTATGGCATGTGCAGGAAGTCCCGCGCTGATAAGGCCGTCTATCATTGCATCTGCTAATACGGTGTTGGTCTGAAGCGCTTCTGATCCACCTCTCAAGATGACGGCATTACCACTTTTTATACAAACCCCTGCTGCATCTGTAGTGACATTAGGTCTAGACTCGTAAATAATACCAATGACACCCAGCGGGACTGATTTCTTAAAAACCTGGAGACCGTTCGGGTTAGTATGCCCTTCCAATACTCGATTCAATGGATCTGGACACTGGGCTACTTTTCTAAGCCTGGAAAGCATGTACTGAAAAACTTTATCATCAATAGTCAACCGTTTTATCATTGCCTCGGACTGACCATGCTGCTGAGCGGCTATAACCTCCTGAGCATTAACATCAAGAACCTGATCCTTTACCGAGGCGAGCAAATCAGCCATTTTTGAAAGCGCAAAATTACGCTGAGCTTCAGATGTTGATGATAACTGGTTAGCGGCGGATCGACTTTGTTTGGCAATAACTTGAACAGTATGAGTATGCATATTCTTGAGATTACACCGACTTTTGATCCAGATGTAATTGCAACGCATGCGTCAAGTCAGTCAAGGCAGCGATGAGCGACTCCGTCAACCCCTTAAAATCAGCTGGCTGGCCCGCTCTTGCACTATGTTCCAATTTTCTGGCACATTCAGTGGCAGATATCGCATAAAAATTTCCAACAGCGCCTTTAATGGCGTGGGCAGTATTACCCAGTCCAAGCAAATTAGCTGTTGAACAATATTCGGATAACTCCTGTAGTTGGGTTGGAAGATCATTTAAGAACAGGATTATCATGTCATCCAGCAGCTCATTATCATCTTCCAGATATTCAAGAGCTAATTTTTTATCCCAGACATTCTGATTGGTTGAAGTAGGGGATCGGTGTTCATCTGTCATTGTTGCCTCTATCTGTGTTTCTGAAATTTGAATTGTTTCCTGATTTTGAACTGGCGCCGGATTTACCGTGGACTCGCCTAATAGTTCGATTAATAATCGTGTTAATTGTTCGGTTGAAATGGGCTTGGTGACATACCCATCCATCCCTGCAGCCAGACATTTTTCACGTTCACCCTTGAGCGCATTAGCGGTAAGTGCGACCACGATTTGATGGGGTAAACCCTCTTGTGCTTCCAGGCGGCGAAGTTCTTGTGTTGCCGCATATCCATCCAAAATGGGCATATGGCAATCCATAAAGATTAAATCGTAAGTTGTTTCTAACAGCTTGTCGATAGCCTGTTGTCCATTTTCTGCAACCTCTGGAATGATATTGAATCTGGCCAGTTTGGACACAATAACTTTTTGATTGACTTTATTATCCTCTACCACGAGCACTTTTTTACCCTCAAAACTCGGAAAATGGTTTATGGTCTGAGTAACGCTGTGGAGTTTCGTTGAGGTAAAATCGGAACTTGCGTTCTCCTTTAAGGCATTCACAATCGCATCATACAACTGCTTTTGCCTAAGTGGTTTCATCAGGCATTGAACGATACGAGTCTCTTGATAATCAGTTGTTCCTACTTGATTATCTGAACGCAATAAAATAATCGGTATGGATGATATAGCCGGTATTTGAGTCAAACATTTCGCCAGGGTTAAGCCATCCATGATTGGCATCTGCATATCCAATAGGATTAAATCGTAGCTGTTACCTTGTAGCGAGGAGCTTTGCAAAGCCATAAGTGCCGAACTACCGTCATCCACTTCGCTGACAACCAATCCCCAACTGCTTAGATAATGATTCAAAATAGTTCGGTGAGTCGCATTGTCATCAGCTATCAAGGCACGTTTACCCGATGTATCATAAGTTGGGGCTAACAACTTGTTGGCTTCGCTTTCACTGACGGCTTGAACTAAAGGCAAAGTAAAACAAAAGGAGGAACCTTTATCAGGTGTACTATTAACGCCTAGAGTACCTCCCATTAAATCAACCAGTTTTTTACTAATGGACAAACCGAGCCCTGATCCTCCAAATCGACGCGATGTAGCACTATCGGCCTGAATAAAAGGTTTGAACAAGCGCGACAAATCATCTTCAGAAATCCCAATTCCAGTATCATTGACTTCGAAGCGCAGCTGAGGCTGGCCAGAATCTTCAAAAACTGGTTGAACAGTGACTGAAACTTCACCTTGCTCAGTAAATTTAATCGCATTACCCAACAGATTCGTAAGAACCTGCCGAATCCGCATAGGGTCGCCCATCCAAGTCGCTACTAGTGTCGTCGGCAAGTAACAATTTAACTCCAGCCCTTTTGAATGTGATCGATTTGACAATAAAGTACACACATCTTCGACCAAATCAATCAGATTAAATTCTATGTACTCAATGTCTACTTTATCTGCTTCCAACTTAGTTAAATCCAAAATGGCGTTTATGATATCCAAAAGTGCTTCACCTGAACTATAAGCCGTTTTAACCCAATCTAACTGGTTAGACGAGAGAGCCGAATCACTTAATAATTCTAGCATACCCAGCACTCCATTCATTGGTGTACGGATTTCATGACTCATATTTGCCAAAAAATCTGATTTTAACTTGGTTGCTTCTTCTGCAATATCCTTGGCTTTAATTAATTGGGCAGTGGCAGCATGTTCTCCAGTAATATCATCAATGATGATTACAAATCCTTTAGCGCCATCGTCATTATCGAGCGCTTTTCCAGATAGCCTTGCCCAGAAAAGACCACCACTCTTCCTGATCAACTGTTGTTCGAGACGATCAGCGTTGCCCTCAGTAATAGCCCGGTACATGGAAAGAGCATTAATAGCATAAGCCGCATCGTCTAAATACCATAATCTTGTGGGCTGCCCAATCAATTCTCCCGCAGAATAACCAAAAATGGCTTCCAGCTTGCGATTACAGCGCTGAATGATACCGTCTTTAATTAGCACAATACCCGACGTAGCAGAATCAAATATAGCCCGTTCTTCCGCATGCGCCATTCGTAAAGTTTCTTCCGCTTCACATCGTAAAGTAGCATCGATATGTGTGCCACTCATAATCAAAGGTTTTCCATCTAAAGTACGATGTGTCACTTTGCCACGAGCAGCAATCCATATCCAGCGCCCGTCCTTGTGCCGCATCCGGATATCACATTCATAATAATCGACTTCACCTGCCAAGTGCTTCTGGATCAAGGCATTGGCACGCTTCAAATCCTCTGGATGTACAAATTGCTCCCAACTTTTCTGGGTAAAAGGTATGATCTCACTTAATTGATAACCAACAATTTCAGCCCAGCGTTCATTGTATACCGCCTCGCCTGTTTCAAGATTCCACTCCCAAGTACCCGCATGGGTACCTTCTATGATATTTTGGAGATATCGTCGCTCTTCATTTCGTTGTTCCTCGATTTTAATCCGTTCGGTAATATCCTGAAACACAACAACGGCTCCCTGGATGATGCCTTCCTGATAGATCGGGTGGGTGGTGTATCCGACCGGAAAGCAGCTATTATCTCTACGCCAGAAGACTTCATTGTCAAAACTTCTTACCTTCCCATCCAGCAGGGTAACGTTTGTTGGACACACGTCACTTAGATAAATACTGCCATCTACATAGCTATGATGGATAGTTTCATGCATCGGAATACCCGTCAAATCTTCTGGAGAATAGCCCAGCATTTTTCCAGCAGACGGATTCACGAAAGTAGTATTACCTTCAACGTCTATCCCAATTATACCACTGGGTGATGATTCCAAAAGCAAGCGGTTGCGTGTCTCACTCCTGATCAGATCTTGAGTTGCATCCAAGGCATCCAATGCATAAGACACATCATTGGTCAAAGTGCTAATTAAAGCCGTTACTTCGTCATCAAAAAAATTAAGCTCGGTATTATAAAGTGTAAACACAGCATAAATATCACCGTGCCGAAAAATCGGGAAACTGGCAACGGAATTCCAGCCATAATTTACGATTTTATTTTTCCAATGAGCCATAATCGGGTTATTTAACGTATCATTACTAATGCGGGCTTTCTTTTCACGGTATGCTGAACCCGCGACACCTTGACCTTCGATTTTGTCAGCGCGAGTTGAAACAGTAATATTATCCAGATAATTTAATCCGTAACCGTTCTTGATAAGCGGAATTAATTCTTCACGTGAAGTCCCTTCAACACCAATCCAGGCCATGCTCATCAACCCGCTTTCAATAGGTATCCTGCAGAGAACATCCAGTAACTCAAGATCAGTTTTCGTATGAATAATGAGTTCATTGATCGTAGCGAGATCTTTATATAAGTTTTTAATACGTACCGAACGAACTTCAGCCAATTTTCGTTCTGTAATATCTTCAATCATGCACAAGTGACGTTTTCGACTATCGACGTTCTCGTTCAACGGAGCAATGGTCATATTAATCCAGACATGTGAATTATCCGGTCTAATATAACGTTTGTTCATATTGAATCCCGATATTTTACCGCTATTAAGTAGAGTCATGTTTTTAATATTTTCTGGAATATCATCTGGATGGGTAATACTCATCCAGTTAATATTGAGTAACTCTTCCCTTGTTCGGCCAGTGATTTCAGAAAAACTCTGGTTTATCTCGTAAATTTGCCCGGTAATCGCATCGACCAAAGAGATGCCCAGGGGCGCTTGCTCAAACATGGTATTAATACGCTCTTCACTTTGACGTAAATCAGTTTCGATACGTGTGCGATGCTCAATTTCAGTCATTAACTCCTGAGCCTTACGATCAACTTCCTGAGTAATATAGCGACGTTCACCACTGATGATGAGAGCGATTGACCCCAAAACACTGCACATTAACAAGGCGAGAATAAATATAATTATTGCTGGTGTTATTCGAGCAGCACCTAAAGTAGTAAACGATTGAAACACGATAATGCGCCAATCACGATCTGCAACTTTTATAGTTTCCTGGTAATGAATTCCTTTTCGTTCAATATAAAGAGAATTGTTAAAAGTCGGTAAATTTTCATTCGTGTTAGTTATCAAAGTATTACTAGATGCGCTACTATCTTCGATACGCCATATTAGGCTCTTGGATCCTTCGTTTAGGTTGTCTCTCAACCTGCCTAAGTCAAGAACCCCAAGGCAAAAACCACGGGGTATACCATTGGAGCCATGAACTGGAGCAAAAATTAAGACACCACCCGGACCATTTGGGTCCTGAAGAAGCTTTACTTTAGCTGTTGCCGCAGGCCCATCACTGCGCCATGCCCTATCGATGGCATCAGCACGAACGGGTTCCGAAAGTAGATCAAAGCCTTGAGCGGGCTTGTTATATTCAATAGGTCCTGTATAGGTTACAGGTGCAGCCCAACCGTTTGGATTTGGAATCCAGTTTTGAAGGCGACTGATACTAATGGGATATCCAAGCAACTTGGAAGTGGTTTTAGCATAATTTTCAGCATCAGTCTGAGAAACCAAAGGTGTCCAATTCCATCCCCTAAAGACATTTTTGTTGCTTACCACCAACCGACTGAATGTTTCGAACTCCTTAGGGGTAATCTGGTCAGCCGATTCGAAAAATGCAGTCAAATCCAGCAATGCCTGGCGCTGGATTTCATCTAACTGTTTTAGTTTTTTTAATAAGGTGGCTGCTTCGCTATGAAAGTGATTGACAAGCTCCTGTTCGTCATTTCCTTTCACAGACTGTTGAAGAAGTCCACAAAATATAACACCGATAAACAATGTAATTCCAACTTGAGCACGGCGCCCGTTCCAGGCATCTCTTCGATCTAAGATCACTAGAGCTAAAGGTGTAAAAATGAGTACACCCAAAGCATCTCCTAACCACCAACTGATGATAGTTAATAAAACCTGTTCAGAGCCAATAAAACCTCTAAGCCATAATGCTGTAGAGCCATTTATAGCCGCGATAAGACAACTTCCAAAAGCAACCGCCCAAAATAAAATCACATTTTTGGGACGGGACAATTCTAGTGCTGGCTCAAAATACCTAAGTAGCTTTTCAGCCACCAGGACTTGTACAAGCGAACCAGCTGAGATTAGCCAAGGCAACCAGCTATGATCGAACTGCCCTTCAGCTGAAATGCTGTTACTGAGCATAATGCCAATAACCAGCCCAGGCCAAATATTCCTCCCCCGCCATATTAGACAGGCGGCAAGCGCAAGGCCCGCTGGAGGCCAAATAAGTGCCACAGCGCCAGGCGTTAATGCTAGCATCAAAGCAATCCGGCTCAGCAGGAAATAAATAAACCCAATGCCAAGATTAAGAATAATTGAGGCGATTGCCATCTTGTAAAGATACCTTGAGATTAAATGTTAAACTAAGTTTTAGATGGCAAGCTAAATCTGCACCCAATTTTAGTTGTTCTTGTGGTAATTTATTGGAAAACCGGAATTAAGTTAACTATGTCTATACATCATTTTAAACTTAATATTAAACTACTCTATGGGTATTTAGTCCCAAGTCAATTATTTTTAGAAGTTATTCTGGACATATGACGGTTATCCCTTATCCAATGTAAAATAATGTCAATTTCAACCCAATTTTACCCCACCTCATAATACTCAATAATAATGACAACACCCTATCCACTAGGCCCAGTCATGCTGGATGTTGAAGGTTTAACCCTTACACCCCATGAACTTGAGAAAATAAACCATCCCAATACAGGTGCGATTATTCTGTTTTCTCGAAATTACCAGACACCCCAACAAGTAACTGAGCTTATCAAACAAATACGTGCTGCTCGTAATGGTCCCATTTTAATTGCAGTTGATCAAGAGGGTGGTCGTGTGCAGCGTTTTCGTGACGGCTTTACCCGATTACCTCCAGCAGCTGCTTACGAAAATAGCCCAGAACTGGCTGAGTCCGTCGGCTGGCTCATGGCGACTGAATTATTATCGGTAGGCGTTGATTTTAGTTTTGCACCGGTACTGGATGTTGATTGCGGAGTTAGCCAGATTATTGGCGATCGGTCATTTTCCAGAGACTCTGGATTAGCCGGGCAATTAGCCAGTTTATTTAGAAAAGGTATGAATGCGGCTGGTATGGCAGCAACAGGCAAGCACTTTCCAGGACATGGCGCTGTAGCACTGGATTCACATTTAACATTACCCATCGATAATCGAGATTTAGAGAGTCTTCGCGCAAAAGACTTTCTGCCATTTAAACAATTAATTGAAGAAGGCCTGGAAGGTATTATGCCTGCTCATGTTTTATATCCCAATATTAACGAAAATCCAGCCGGCTTTTCATCTTTCTGGATACAACAAATTTTACGTCAGGAATTAAAGTTTAATGGCACGGTGTTCAGTGATGATTTAAGTATGGAGGGGGCTGCGTTTGCAGGTGATTATCCTGAGCGAGCCCGATTAGCGCAACAAGCAGGCTGCGATATGTTACTGGTCTGTAATAATCCCTTTGCGGCGGAACAAGTACTGGAGTCATTGCCCATTACTGAAGACCCCATCAGAGAACAGCGACTGCTGCGTATGCAAGGTAAAAACCAAAATCCGTTTAATTATAAAGAATTGGAAAAATGGCAACAAACGTCTTTGCTTCTTAAGCAACTGAGTTAATCATGATTGATGAAATCAAAACCGTTCTGGATTCAGCAGAGTTAATTTACAGCGAGCATGAAGTTGAAGCTGCTATATCCAAAATGGCTGTACAAATTAACGCTTTATTATCTAAAACCAATCTACACGTGCTTTGTGTAATGAATGGGGGTATTATCATAGCAGGTCAGTTAATTACTAGCCTATCGATGCCTCTAACGATTGAGGCCATCAATGCCAGTCGTTATCAAAATAAGACCTCAGGTGAAACAATCGAATGGTTATTAAAACCTGTTGTATCTCTTAAAGAGAGAACAGTACTCATAATTGACGATATTTTAGATGAAGGCTTTACCCTTGAAGAGATAAAAAGGTACTGCTTTGAACAAGGCGCATCAGCCGTTTATTGTGCCGTGTTACTCAACAAGAACTTAGGGCATCCCAAGCCCGTATTGGCCGACTTCATAGGCCTCGAGGTAGAAAATCGTTATATTTTTGGCTATGGCATGGATTATAAAGGCTATCTACGCAATGCCCCTGGCATCTATGCTTGCAAAGAATAAGGAAATAGATTTATGACCCCATTAGCTATTATTGGTGGCACAGGCTTAACCCAACTCAGTGAATTGAGTATTATTAAAAGACATAAGATTAATACGCCTTATGGCTCACCTTCTGCGGATTTTATCGTCGGTGAACTCAACGAAATACAGGTTGTATTTCTTGCAAGACATGGTAATCCGCATAAATTACCTCCACATAAAATTAATTACCGCGCCAACCTTTGGGGACTTAAACAGCTGGGCGTTGAACAGATTATTGCAGTGGCAGCCGTGGGTGGTATTTCTTCATCTATGGTGCCCTCACAAATTGCGATACCAGACCAGATAATAGATTATACGTATGGTCGTCTGCATTCCTTTTTTGAAGATAGTGAATATCCTGTTACACATATAGACTTTACCTATCCTTACAGTCAAAATCTGCGCAGCCAATTAATACTAGCCGCTGCGAAAATAAACTTACCCATTACCCCCTTTGGCACTTATGGCTGTACACAAGGCCCTCGTTTGGAAACAGCAGCAGAAATCATACGAATGGAAAAAGATGGCTGTGATCTGGTTGGGATGACCGGTATGCCTGAAGCATCATTGGCTAAAGAATTAAAGATTGACTACGCTGCCTTGTCTGTTGTCGCTAACTGGGCTGCAGGTAAAGCCGAAGGTGAAATTACTATGGCAGATATTGAACATAACCTGGAGGCGGGTATGGCAAATGTTACCCATTTACTCAAAACTTTTATCTCGCTACACAAAACAAGTGGCAATTAATTGATATCTGTCAGCTAGTGTCAAGAGAAGACATTACTATCATACCCATAAAGTTTTCATATAGATCACAAAGGAAATAAAATGAATACATTTATTCACGATCTCATAGAAATAAACCGCTATCAACCCAACCATTTATTACATATTCTTAGGGCCGTTCAGGCTCATTATCATTACATCCCTAAAGCTGCCATAGAGCAAATAGCTGATTTGTTAGCCATTTCTCGAACCCAAATTATCAGTGTCATTGAGTTCTATAGTTTCTTTCATTTGACTCCCCAAGGACAATACGAAATTCTAATCAGTGATTCCATTACTGACCACCTGTTAGGAAAACATGAACTGGCCGCTTACCTAGAAGAACAATTAAACCTAAAAATCGGTGAGGTGCGTGCAGATGGACTGGTGAGTTTAGCAAATACATCCTGTACGGGGCTGTGTGATCAAGGTCCGGCCGGCTTGGTAAATGGCCATGCCCTACCCCGTTTAAATAAACCAAAAATCGATCAGATAACCGCTTTAATTAATCAACAGACACCTCTGGAAGCGTGGCCTCAAGAATTGTTTCAGGTTGATGATAACCTAATCAAATCAGACTTATTGTTAAGCGCTCCAATTACCCAAGGTGAAGCCCTGCAATCAGCATTTAAAAGAGGTCTAAAAGAAACCTTAAATGAGCTTGATATCTCTGGTTTACGTGGCCGTGGTGGTGCAGGCTTTAAAACAGCAACCAAATGGAAATTCTGCTCGGAAGAACTCAATGATGAACGCATTGTGGTATGTAATGCAGACGAAGGAGAACCGGGTACGTTTAAAGATAGGGTATTATTAAATAGTTACGCTCATCAGGTGTATGAGGGGATGACCTTATGCGCTGCCATCATTGGTGCTCAAAAAGGTTTCTTATATTTACGTGGTGAATACTTACACCTTTATGAAAAGTTAGAAGCTATTCTAGCTGAACGCCGACAGGCGGGTCTTTTAGGACTAAACATCATTAACACTGACTTTAATTTTGATATTGAAATCTGCTTAGGTGCAGGTGCTTATATTTGTGGCGAAGAGTCGGCTTTAATAGAATCTTTGGAGGGAAAAATGGGGGTTCCCCGTAATCGCCCGCCTTATCCTGTGACTCATGGATACCTGGGTAAACCCACGGTCGTAAATAACGTTGAAACCTTTTTGGCTGCCGCCAGCATTGCAGTTAATGGCGGTGACTGGTTTGCCAGCATTGGCACCGACAAATCGAAAGGTACTAAAATCTTAAGTATCTGCGGAGACTGCGCACAGCCCGGCATTTATGAGTATCCTTTTGGCACAGATATTCAGACGATTCTGGATGACTGTGGTGCCAGTGATGTATTAGGTGTTCAAATTGGTGGCCCGTCGGGCACATTTATTTCAAACAAAGAATTTTCAAGACAATTAGCCTTTGAAGATTTGGCTACTGGCGGTTCGTTTATCGTCTTTAATGAACAACGCAATATTCTCGACATTGTTAATAACTTTACGCACTTTTTTGCTCATGAAAGCTGTGGCTTTTGTACGCCTTGCCGTGTAGGTACGTCTTTATTAAAGAATCAACTCGATAAAATTGTTGACGGTCATGGTTCAGCAGGTGATGTTGTGGCCTTGGAAGAACTCTGTCAAATCGTCAAAAAACAAAGCCATTGTGGCTTGGGACAAACCGCTGCTAACCCTATATTAACTACACTGGAACGTTACCCCGAGCTTTATCAGGCCCAGTTAAAAAAGATCAGTTACGAACCAGGCTTTGATTTAGATGGTGCCTTAGAAACAGCCCGACGCTTAGCAAAGCGTGACGATGCCGCTGCGCATTTAGCGCAAGTTGAGGAATAATTATGAGTAAAACAATCACAATTGATGGACAAATCATTCCTTTCGAAGAAGGACAAACCATCATGGAAGCCGCAACCGAGGCGGGCGTTTATATCCCGCATTTATGTCACAATCCAGAATTCACACCGCACGGCAGTTGTAAGCTCTGTACCGTTAATGTCAATGGCCGAACTTGTTCTGCGTGTACTTTTCCTGCTATGGAAGGTCAGCAGATACTCAATGACGCTAAAGACATTAATGAAGATCGTAAAAAAATAACCCAAATGTTATTTGTAGAAGGCAATCATTTCTGCCCTTCGTGTGAAAAAACCGGTAATTGCCAGTTACAGGCTGTGGCCTATCATTTGAATATGCTGGATGATCATTTCCCACTGTTTTACCCACACCGTGAAATGGATGCCTCTCATGCAGAGGTGCTAATTGATCATAACCGTTGTATCTTTTGTACTTTATGCGTGAGAGCCAGTCAACAAAAAGACGGTAAAGACGTCTTTGCAATCAGTGGACGTGGCATTAATAAACACCTGATTGTCAACGCTGAAAGTGGCTTATTAAAAGATTCGGAACTGAAAGCAACTGATCAGGCCGCCCATGTTTGTCCAACCGGTGCTATTCTTATCAAACGGACAGGCTATCAAATACCGATTGGAGAACGTATTTACGATCATACCCAAATCGATCAAGTCTCGCTAAACTCGGAGAATCTTCAGCATGACAACTAAAATTAGAGTCGCTACCACATCACTTGCTGGCTGCTTCGGCTGCCACATGTCATTTCTTGATATTGATGAACGTATGTTGCAATTAGTCGAACTGGTTGAATTTGATCGCTCACCGATAACCGATATTGAGCATTGCACAAACTGTGATATTGGCTTGATTGAAGGGGGTGTTTGTAATTCTGAAAATGTGCATGTATTACGGGAGTTTAGAAAGAACTGCAAAATTCTTGTCGCTGTCGGTGCGTGTGCCATTAATGGTGGCTTGCCGGCCATGCGAAACTTTATTTCACTGGAAGAATGTCTCAACGAAGCTTATATAGACGGTATTGGCGTGGAGAATGCGCAAATCCCAAGCGACCCCGAACTACCTTTACTGTTGGATAAAGTACGTCCGATTCATGAAGTCGTAAAAATTGATTATTTCTTACCCGGTTGTCCGCCTTCGGCAGATGTGTTCTGGAAATTCCTGACTGATTTGATTGAGGGGCGTGAGCCTTCCTTGTCTTATGAGTTAGTGCATTATGACTAAATCATACTGCTGAATGAAGAACTACGATACAAGCTGGACACGCCTGTTGTGCACACTAACTTTAGAGAAATATCATGTACGAACATTTAGAAACAGCCAAAAACCAAACTAATTTAAAACGCATCGTTGTTGATCCTGTCTCCCGCGTGGAAGGACACGGTAAAGTCACTTTATTATTAGATGCAGAAAACAAAGTCCAACAAGCACGCTTGCATATCGTTGAGTTTCGTGGCTTTGAGCGTTTTATTCAAGGCCGTCCTTATTGGGAGCTTCCGGTATTAGTGCAACGTCTGTGCGGCATCTGCCCTGTCAGTCATCATCTCGCCGCTGCCAAAGCCATCGATCAACTCGTCGGTGTTGACCCCGTAAACTTACCGGTTGCCGCAGAGAAGCTAAGACGATTGCTGCATTTTGGACAAGTCTTTCAGTCTCATGCCTTACATTTCTTTCATTTATCCAGCCCTGATTTATTATTTGGCTTTGAAAGTGAAATCAGTAAACGCTCTGTCATTGCGGTCTTGGGCGCCTATCCCGACCTTGGGGTACAAGGCGTTATGATGCGTAAATACGGTCAGGAAGTGATTCGGATGATTTCAGGTAAGCGGGTTCACGGCACCGGTGCAATTGCTGGGGGTATGAATAAATCATTAACCAAAGCCGAGCGCGATTATTTATTGAAAGACATTGATCAAATGATCGATTGGTCTGTAGCCTCAGTTGAACTGATCAAGAAAGTACATTGCTCTAACCTGCCCTATTACGATGACTTTGGCACCATACGCTCCAACTATTTAGGCTTAACCAAACCGAATGGCGCTCTGGAACTTTATCACGGTGGCTTACGCGCTAAAAATGATAAAGGTGAAACCATTATCGATCATGTCGATTATTGTCAGTACAACGATTATATCCATGAAGAAGTCCGCTCCTGGACTTATATGAAATTTCCTTATCTCTTATCTTTAGGTAAAGAGAACGGTTGGTATCGTGTAGGGCCCTTGGCTAGAGTGAATAACTGTGACTTTATTGATACACCGTTGGCTGAAGCCGCGCGTGTTGAATTTAAAGCTCATAGTGGTGAGGCGATGGTGCATAGCACCTTAGCATTCCACTGGGCACGTTTAATTGAAACATTACATTGCGCAGAAAGCATTAAATTGCTATTAAACGATCCTGATATTTTAAGTCATGATTTAGTCGCACAGGGTGAAAAGCGTTATGAAGGGGTGGGTGTTGTTGAAGCGCCTAGAGGCACTCTGTTTCACCATTATCAAGTTGATGAAAACGACATTGTTACCAAGGCTAATTTAATCGTTTCAACCACCAGTAACAATATGGCGATGAATGAATCTGTTCGTCAAGTGGCCGCTGAATATTTATCGGGACAAGAACTGACAGAACCTTTGCTAAACAATCTGGAAGTGGCTATTCGTGCCTATGATCCCTGTTTATCCTGTGCGACTCATGCCATGGGGAAAATGCCTTTGCAACTCGAATTGATTAATGCGGAAGGTCAATTAATCGATAAACTGGTTAAGCACAGTAACGGTGACATAGAACGCAATATCCATGATTAAACCGGTTCTTGTATTAGGCTATGGTAATTTAAGCCGAGGTGATGATGCACTGGGGCCGTTATTATTAGAATACATCGAAAGCCATTGCAATCTGGAAGTCATTGAAATTCTGAGTGACTTTCAATTGCAGGTTGAACATGCCTTGGATCTTAAAAACAGAGCCTTGGTTTTGTTTGTCGATGCGTCTGTCGCCTGTGAGGATGCTTATGATTTTTATCAGCTTAAACCAGCCAGAGATAAAAGTTATACCACTCACGCCATGAGTCCGGCGGCGGTCTTGTCTGTTTATCAAACGATTAATAAGCAGACACCACCGCCATGCTTTTTACTCAGCATCCGGGCCGAGAAAATGGAATTAGGCGAAGGTCTCAGTGAGCAGGCTAAAGCCCATTTGCATCAAGCCTGCTTATTTTCGGAGCAATTGCTTAAATTGCCTAAGCTTGAGAGTTGGCTATCGCAGACTAAGACAACCTCTCCCATCTAAAGGAAAGGAAGGCAACCGAAAAAGCATTAATCTACTTTACTCGTAACCGGTGAGGCCTGGCAGTAAACATAACGTCGCCCCCCCTTAAAGGTCGATGTTATGATTAATTGAATAGTTTAAGCCTTTGTTCCACTCAACTAACATAGCTGCACCTACCGTTTTAAAAAACTCATGGTCTTTAATATAATCAGTTAATTCATAGGAGGCAGTGACTATACCTTCTGCCACTTCTGCCATCAGTTCTTTTGCACGGGATTCTGTTAAATTACAATGTAGTTTTGCAAATTTAATCAGCATGTTAGCTTTTGGCCATCGGGTCGTACCTCCTAACGTCAAAGCCAATGAATCATTTGGAATATAAACCGTTGTGGTAATAATATCGTAAGCTGGTGATAAACTAATCGTGGCCTCAGTATCCGAATACAAAACGCCAAAGTTCTTCAAATGTGCAT